>JBOHJV010000242.1:0-2847 GCA_050728695.1 Methylocella sp.
CCTTTCGCCATCAAATACAGACGGCAAGGCGTTTTCTTGTCGCTGTTTCTGCCCGCGATGATCCTAGGCTGCCTCGGCGCGGCGTACGCATTTCCCACCTTTCCCTTGCTGCTGTTTCTAGGCCTGCTCACGCTGCTTGACGCGCCGTTCGACTGGGCGTCGCTGGGGCTTACGCGGGCACTAATGCGGCGCGGGCTCGAACTCGGAGGTTGGTGGCCTTATCTCCTGGCGCTCGCGGATGCGCTTCTCGCCGCCATCATCATCGCGCTGCTCGCGCTGACCATGGTGATCAGTGTGCAGGCTTTTGATGAATTGGCGGTGCATGGTGGCGGCGCAAAAGCCGCAGTGCTGCCTCTCGACGCCCTCTTCGACGGCATCGCCAAAAATCCAACGGCGCCGGAATATTGGTGGGCCTATGCGCTGTTGCTCTCGACCATGATCCCGAGCCTAATAATCTCGCCATCGGCGGCATGGCGCTCACGCGGGGGATCCCCGGCTTTGGCCGGCTTCTCTTGAATTGGATGCCCGAGGGGAGAGACGTGCCGGACTACAAGCGGCAGCTGACGGCCATTGGCCTGACGGTCCAGATGTTTTCCGGCACCTTCCTTGGCATCGCGGCCCAGGCGTTTCTCGCCTTGGGCCTCATTTTTCATATCATGCCGTGGGTCGGGCTCGACCTGCTCGACATGGCCCGCGCCGTCGCAAAATTCGACGTTCCGCTACGGGCGTACCGGCTCGTCGCGGGAATCCTGTAGCGGAGTGCTTCAACGGCCGGTCCCGCTCACTCTTTCTTGCACTTTTCGCGGAATTCTTTCCGCGCCTTGCCGTGCAACTTTTGCGCGTCGGCCTGGGCGGAGCATTCCTTGGCCTTGGCTTTCTTGGCCATATCCTCGGCAGACATCGGGGCCTTCGGTTTTGGCACCTTTGGCATGGCCGGCGCGGCGGGGGCGGCGGGCGTTGCCGGAGCGGCGGGTGGGCTCATCTGCGCGTAACCAAACTGGCCGAGGCCAAAAACAAAGGCGCCGGCAATCATCAAGCGGGCTATGGTTTTCATGAAAGTTATCCTTGGGCTTTGGTGTTGACGCGCTCTTTTAACCCTCCGCGAGGATTCCTCCAAGCCGGAAACGCTGCCGTTATACAAAAAACGACAGATTTCACTTTACATATAAAGATATCTGCATATTATGAGTTCAACTTTCTAGGAGCGCCATGCTCGGCTACGTCCCTTTCGATGCCGTTCTCGCCGCCGCCGCCGCGGCGGGCGAGGCCACGCGGTTGCGCCTGCTCGCCCTTCTCGCCGATGCCGAACTCACGGTCAGCGAGCTTGTCACGATTCTCGGTCAATCGCAGCCGCGCCTTTCGCGCCATCTAAAACTCCTCGTCGAAGCGCGGCTTGTCGAGCGTCATCGCGAGGGGGCCTGGGTTTTCTTCCGAATCGCGCAGACGGGGCCCGTGGCCGGTTTTGCCCGCGACATCATCGCGCGCCTTTCGCCCTTTGACCCGCGTCTAACCGCCGACCGCGCGCGGCTCGGCGAGGTCCGCCAGACCCGCGCGGACCAGGCTGCCCGCTATTTCGCGGCGCAAGCGGCGAACTGGGACGAGGTGCGCGCCATGCATGTTCCGGAAGAACGCGTCGAGGCCGCGATCCGCAAGGCGATTGGCGCGGGCCCGGTCGATGCGCTTCTCGATCTTGGCACAGGCACCGGCCGGATGCTCGAACTTTTGGGGCCGCTCGCGACGCGGGCGGTTGGCGTCGATCAATCGCCGCACATGCTGAGCGTCGCGCGCGTGCGCATCGAACGCGCGGGCCTGCGCAATGCGCAGTTGCGCCAAGGCGATCTTTACGCGATGCCGGTCGAACCGGATATTTACGATCTCGCGATCATGCATCAGGTCCTGCATTATCTCGACGATCCCTCGCGCGCCATTCGCGAGGCCGCGCGCGCCTTGCGGCCGGGCGGGCGCCTCCTCATCGTCGATTTCGCGCCGCACGAGGAAGAGACTTTGCGCGCCGCGCACGCGCACCGGCGGCTCGGATTCGCGGCCGGGGAAGTTGCGGGGTTCATGGCCGCCGCCGGATTGGAGTTGATCGCCAAGGAAGATCTTACATCGGACGCGGGCGAGGCGGGCAAGCTCACCGTGTCTCTCTGGCTTGGCCGAGATCAAAGGGCGATCGCCGATCCTCTGCCTTTGTCCGCGCGAGAAGTCGCATGAACGAAAACCCGTCCTGCGGTTTTCCCCGGGCGAGCCGCACCGTCTGCCCCGATATCTCGGTTTCCTTCGAGTTCTTTCCCCCGGCGAGCGAGGCGATGGAGGCAACCCTTTGGGAGTCGATCAAGCGGCTGGCGCCGCTCGGGCCAAGTTTTGTCTCCGTGACCTACGGTGCCGGAGGCTCGACCCGCGAACGCACTCATGCGACGGTCGCGCGGATCGTAAACGAGACTGAAGTCAAGCCCGCCGCGCATTTGACCTGCGTCGCGGCCGCCGGGGACGAGATCGACGCTATTGTCCGCGATTATTGGGACATTGGCGTCCGCCACATCGTCGCGCTCCGCGGCGATCCGCAAGATGGGCCGGGGACGAAATTTTGCCCGCATCCCAGCGGCTATGCGAATTCGGCCGCGCTGGTCGCCGGAATCAGGCGCGTTGCCGATTTTGAAATCTCGGTCGCCACCTATCCGGAAGGCCACCCCGAAAGCGTCTCGACCGACGCCGATATTGATATCTTGAAAGCTAAGATCGATGCCGGAGCGCACCGGGCGATCACCCAATTTTTTTTCGAAAACGAAATCTATTTGCGTTTTCTCGATAGAGTGCGGGCGAAGGGAATCGATATTCCGATTACTC
>JBOHJV010000243.1:0-2814 GCA_050728695.1 Methylocella sp.
ATCTGGGCCTTGTTAGAGAGGCTCCGTGATATAATCACGGCGCCTCTCTAACGGCGACCATATAGAGCGGTGTCCCGGAGTTACAGAATAGCCTGACATAAGCGATTAGATAAGTTGCTTTTCTTTCAAGCCATCCAATCTGAAGAGAGTGGAGTCCAGTCATGTCTTGCTCTGGAGAGACGCGCCCGCTGAGATAATGCGTTATATGCGCTGACTTTCCTAATATCACATCTGGCAAAAATGGGATGAAAGAAACGCCGTGTTCTGCAAATGCAAGCGCGTGAGCTATTTTGCAGATCATACGCCCATACGTAAATGGATTAAATTTACCTATCCCTTGTACTGCCTCTCCTGGTCTAGCGAATTTGCGAAGTTCCTGATCGTTATATTTTATCCATATTGTTCCATCGAATTGATCAGTGGTAGGCGCGTCCCACAAAACACCCGGTTCTGGAAGCGCCGTTGTCATACCAATAAAAGCGAGCGGTATTTCTCCGGCACCCACGGCAACAGTTCTAGACTGTCCGGTTCGACGATCAGTGATTGTTAAGATTCGTTTCTTGGGGCGCTTTTTCGGGTTCCTCGTGGGCAAATTTAACCGCAGCCTTGGGACGCCATGTGTTCCCCAATGGGCGTTTAATATGGCTCCTTCGACTTGGGCACCCGTTATATCGCTGCATTGAGGGCAGCTAGCGTCAGGGAGAATGAGGTTGCCGCCTAGGCCAAAGGGAATAATATGTTCTTCGCCGAGGTCGCCTTTGGCCCCGCAGTAGATGCAGAATCCAACGGGAGAAAATACTTTCGCCCGGTGTCCGAGTCCATTTAGAATTGTAACGGTCATGGTCTTTTCATGAACCAACCCGACGACGTAAAGCAACGCCTCAAGGCCATTTTGCAAGGCGCATTCAGCGGCCCTCCTACGCCGCTAAAGGATATCCCAAAAAAGAGCGGGGAGTCTCGCGCTCCGCGTGAAAAACAACAATCTCAACGGCGCTTGCGCCGCCAGCGCAAAAATCGTGCAGCCTGAAACTTAAAGTCCCGCTTGACGAGGTTGATGATAAGTGAGGCGCTTGCCCTCACCGCCCTTTACCGCCGCAACCGTGCGGTCAGTGTCGTTGTACCCAAGCGAGGCACGATAGTTATAACGGAAATCAAATTCCGCCAGATAGCGATGAAGATGCTTTTCGCTGCCATGCTGATACACGCCGCGCATGCCACGCTTGAAAATGGCGAAATAGCTCTCGACGGTATTTGTCGTTATGTCGCCGCGCGCATATTCCTTTGCGGCGTGATTGACCGTTTCATGTGCGGCAAATTCCCTGCCGATCTTTTTGTATAGCTTGCTTTCATCGGTATGCAGCCGGCTCTCGCGATCAATGTTGCTGCGAACAATATCGACCACGATATTAGCATGAGCGCTCGGGACGCTAAATGAGCGAACATCGCCGCCGCGCTCGACAAGCGAAATCACTGCGCGCTTGCGGCCGATGACATAGTGCGGGCTTTTAGAAAACGGCTGTCCAAGCGTGGTGAGCTTCGGACGCTTCGCCTCCGGTACGTTCCCGTAATAGGTCTCGTCGGCTTCAACGACCTTGCCTTCGCCGCCCATGGGTGCAAGATCGAGACCGCCCCGACGCATTGCTTCCATAACTCGATGATGCAAAAACCAAGCGGTGTTGTACTGACATCCAAGTTCGCGATGCAGCTGATGAGCGGAAAACCCCTTCTTGCTTGAAGCGCCCATGTGAAAGGCGGCGGCCCACTGTGTCAGCTTGGCGTGACTACGCTCCATAACCGAGCCGGTCATGACCGTGAAGTCCTTGCGGCAAGTAGCCGTGCTACAACGATACCGTCCAAGCTTCTTGGTGGCGTAATGCTTCTCGCCCTTGCAATGCGGGCAGATCGGCCCGTTGGGCCAACACGCGGCCTCAAACCACTGCCGGGCAGCTTCTTCGTCGTGAAAATGAGGCTGGGCGAACTGGTTCTTGGCCATCGAAAGTGCTCCTATGGCCAAAACACTAGCACTAATAGCCTGTGGTGTCAACTACGTATTTCACCTACGTAGATATGAATTCGGCATGCAAGCCGCACGGGACGACCTTTTCAAGACACTCGCCGATCCCACCCGCCGGGCGATCTTCGAGCGGCTGTGCCGCGACGGCGAACAGACGGTCGGGGCCCTGACGGCTCAGGCCGGGGTCTCGCAACCGGCCGTCTCAAAGCATCTCGGGGTCCTAAAGGAGGCCGGGCTGGTGCGCGACCGCCACCAAGGTCGCCAGACGCATTATAGCGCGCAGCTCGGCGCCTTGGCCCCACTGATCGACTGGACAAGCCAAATGGCCGGCTTCTGGCAAAGCCGGTTCGACCACCTCGAAGATCTACTCCAAAGGATGGACGAATGACCAATACTGCGACCGAAACGCTCTCCGTCGTTGTCGAACGGGAGATACCTTTTCCTCCGGAAAAGATCTGGCGCGCGCTCACGCAACCACACTTGATCGAGGAGTGGCTGATGAAGAATGACTTCAAGCCAGTGGTGGGCCACCGTTTCAATCTTATCGGAGACTGGGGCGGCGTGCTGGAATGCGAGGTCCTCGCGGTCGAGCCGAACGAAACCCTGTCCTACACCTGGAATTATGCGCACGACGATGCGGCCTACAATCTTCAGAGCGTGGTGACATTTACGCTCACGCCAACGAGCACCGGGACCCATCTGCGCATGGAGCAGACGGGTTTCCGGCCGGGTCAAAAGCAGGCTTTCGGGGGTGCCAAGGCGGGATGGCAGCAGTTCTTCACGAAGCTGGAGCAGGTCCT
>JBOHJV010000244.1:0-2797 GCA_050728695.1 Methylocella sp.
GCTATCGCCACTTTCGCAAGGTCGTGGTCCGCTACGCCCGCTGGGACCTGAGCCGAGTCGATCTGGTCGACCCGCGTCACGGGACGCTGCTGGCCGCGTTGTATCCTCTGGACCGCACCGCCAACGCCGACGGCCGCCGTGCGCTCGTTGAGCCTGCCAGCCAGGATGGGTCAACGGCCCAGCCGCAGTCGCGCAGCGAGCTCCCGCCGCTGCTGAAGAAGATCCTGGCGGATTACTCCGCCACGGGCCACCCCCCGGCGTACCTGCCCCAGAACTACGATTCCCCGAAAAAGTCAGGAGAAACCTCATGAACACCAAGAAACTGCTCTCGCTGTGGGGGCTGAAATGGAACCCGTTTTCGCCGGAACTCCCCGCCGAAGCGCTGCTCGTCACCGCCAAGATCGAGAACTTTGCCTGGCGCGTCGAGCAACTGGTCCAGGAGGGTGGCTTCGCGCTGATCTCGGGTGAGTCGGGCACCGGCAAGTCGGTGGCGATGCGGATCGTGGCCCAACGCCTGGCGGTGCAGCGCGACGTGGTGGTGGGGGCGATCGAGCGGCCCCAGTCGAGGACGCCGGACTTTTATCGCGAGTTGGGCGACATCTTCTCGGTCAAGCTCAGTCCGGCCAACCGTTGGGGTGGCTTTCGAGCGCTGCGCGAGCGTTGGAAGGCGCATGTGGCCTCTTCCCGCATCAAGCCCGTCCTGTTGATCGACGAAGCGCAGGAGATGACTTCCGCCGTGCTCAGCGAGTTGCGGATCTTGTCCAGCGCCGACTTCGACGCTACGTCGCTGTTGACGGTGGTCCTCTCGGGGGACGGGCGGCTGCTGGAGCTGTTGCGGCACGAAGATCTGATTCCGTTGGGGACCCGCATCCGCACACGACTCCACACGGAGCCCGCCTCGCGGGAGGAACTGCTGGAGCTGCTCAGCCACGCTCTGAACAAAGCCGGGAGCCCGACGCTGATGACGCCCCAACTCATCGACACCTTGGTGGATCACTCTGCCGGCAATTACCGCCTGCTGATGACGATGAGCGCCGACTTGCTGGCCTACGGCATGGCGCACGAAGTCGCGCAGCTCGACGAGAAGTTCTACCTGGAGGTGTTTCAACCGAAGCTGCCCCGTCCGGCGGCGAAGAAGAAAGCGAGGGTCTGACGATGCGCGACGCGAGCAACCAACTACTGCCTGCCGTGCGGGTGGGCGAAATCCCCAACCAGGAGCATGCCGAGCGTTGGCTGGTGAAGCCCTTGTGGGGCGACTCGTCGGTCGGCGTGATCGGCGGCGCCCCCAAATGCGCCAAGACCTGGTTGGGGCTGGATATGGCCCTGAGCGTGGCGACCGGAACGCCGTGCCTGGGCCAATACGCCGTGCCGCGGCCTGGCCCCGTCCTGGTTTATCTGGCCGAAGACGCCCTGCCGATCGTGCGGCAGCGCGTGGCGGGCATTGCCCGGCATCGCGGTCTCGACCTGACGGCGGTCGAAATGCACGTGATCACGGCCCCCACGCTCCGGCTCGACCGCGAAGGCGACCGCAAGCGGCTGTTCGAAACGGCGCGGCGGCTTCACCCCCGCTTGCTGTTGCTCGATCCCCTGGTGAGATTGCACGGGATCGACGAGAACCATGCTGGCGAAGTGGCCGAGCTGTTGGCCTACTTTCGCTCCCTGCAACGGCAACTCGACTTGTCGGTGGTGCTGGTCCATCACACGCGGAAGAATGCCGCTGGGGGCGCGGCTGCCGGACAGGGACTGCGCGGCTCCAGTGACATCCATGCCTTCGGCGACTCGAATCTCTACCTCCGCCGCAGCAACGAGCGCCTGGTGCTCGCCAGCGAACACCGCGCCGCTCCGGCGGCCCCGCCCGTGTCCCTGCAACTGGTCGCCAGCGACGGCCAGACCCATCTCGAAGTCATCGCTGAGCTTGCTGAGCTTCCGGCCCAGCAGCGACAGAGTCTCCAGGAGCAAGTCCTCGATCTGCTGTTGCCGGACGTATCGCTGTCGCGAGCCAAGCTCCGCGACGCGCTGGGGGTGAAGAACGAACGTTTGGGCGAGGCCCTGGAGTCGCTCGAACGCGCCGGGCGGCTTTGCCGCACGCCGGCGGGCTTGCAGCGCCGCGACTGACCGCCAGGGGGGGCGTTCCCGTTCCCCTCTATAGAAGAGGGAACGGGAACGGCCCTGCGGTTCAACCGACGCCAACCTCAGGAGCGAACGACCGATGCCGGGGATTGACTTTCAACGCCTGCGGACCGAGATCGCCATGCGCGACGTGCTGGAATTACTCGGCTTCATCGCTTGCAACGGTTCGCGTGATCAGCGCTACGGGCCTTGCCCGATCGACGGGGCGACATCGGAGAAGCGCGACCGGCGATTTTCCGTCAACCTGAAGACGGGCCGGTTCTTCTGCCGCGAATGCGGCCGATTTGGGGATCAATTGGATCTCTGGGCCGCCGCGACCAAGCAGCCACTTCACGCTGCGGCCGTGGACCTTTGCAGCCGGTTGCACCGGGAGCCGCCTTGGATTCATCTAACCCACCAGAGCGGTACTGCCGGAAAAGAGCAACAGGAGAAGAGGCCACGGTACGTCGACCAACGGCGCCGCCGGTGATTTGGACGTCGTCGCAGGGGCGGTCGAACACCCCGCTCTGCGCCGGCGCAGCCGCCGCACGGCGAAGTCCACGCACCGTTCGCTCGCTTTCCTTGGCCGAAACCGGGAATTCCCCTCGATTATCTCGATCGAGAGTCCCTTGATTATCGTGATCGCTCTCACGCCTCCCGAGTTGGGGCAGGCCACGATGAGTGGGAT
>JBOHJV010000245.1:0-2793 GCA_050728695.1 Methylocella sp.
GCAAGCCAAAAAATTGCGACCGGTGCGGCAAGGATATTACCGCGACAGAGGATAAGGTTTGGGTAAGTGACGTTCCGAAAGGCTGGGCAAATGCCGATGACGACGGAAACGCTGTCATCTGCCACGCATGCGCCTTCTCCTACGAGGAAATCGCGTTGGCGGATCTTGCAAAGCCAGAACCAGATCAATCCACGAATTGACTGGCGGCCCCGTCAACCACTGTCCTGACGCGATATCGCCGCCCTCGGCGAAACCAAACCCCTTCAAGAGCTGGCCGAAAATGCCGGCAGTCCCCGCTGCGCCGGATCCGGCGATGCTGAATAGGCTAGCGAGCGGCCCTTCCCCGAGAATCAGCGCCTTGATCGCCGCCTCCTCGAGGAGCTTGACGATATCCTTCAAGGCGGTCCGGAACGATTCGCCACCAGTCGCCAATTTCTCGATAGTGCCTTCGAGGGTTTGGCCGCACGCCTGAGCGCCGCTAGCGGCTTTCCAGCCCGCTGGGCCATGACCCTAGCGGGCAGGTGCGTCAACCCCAGCGCCTGCCCGCGCTACGCAGTCTTGGGCGCCGGCGAGGTCGGTGGTGAACTTGATCGCAAGGCCCTGGTCCGCCATTTTGAATTTTTCCTAGCCGTAAAAATTCTTGGTCTTGCGATCGGCGACTGATATCCCCGCCTTTCGGGCTTCGGCCAATTTATTCATGACAGTCGCTGGGGAGACTCCAAACCGCGCTGCTAATTGAGCCATCGCGGCATTCGCGTTCCAGGCCATCGAGAGCCGCTTCAGCTCGGTTTCGCTCCATTTCGAGCGGCGCGAAAACCCGAACTGCCCCATGCGACTTTCCCTGAGAAGAAGGCGGCCTGGCGTCACCTACAAATCAACACCCTGCCGCCGCGCTAGCCGCCGCGCCGCGAAGCCAGACGGCCGCGATCATGTCGCGGATTGCTGCAAATATTGGATCGCGGCGGTAGGCGTGAAGTCGATCATGCGACCGTCGGAGCGGGCAAGGGCCAGAAAGCCAACCTGGCCCTTCGAGGCGTAAGGCGAATCCGCGAAACGCATGACCACGATTTCCTCGACGTCGAGGATGAGGTACTTCGAAAAGTCGCCGAACAGAACGGTTTTGTTGCTCGCCAAAGCGATCTGCACGTCGTTGTTGATGACGATTTTTTTGCCGAAAATGGCGCCAAATTTTGAGCTGTCCGCGAACCCGGCCGCACCGACGGCCGGCATCCAAATTGGACGCCCATTCGCATCCTTGATTCGTTTAATTTGAGCCCAAGTAAGGTCATGCATCATCCACGCGCAGCCAGCGTTTTCACGATAAGATTTGTCCACGCTATGGAAAAGATCGACGATGCTGTCGTACGGAATTGTGGTTGTGTTGCCGGTTGGGAGCGTGACGCCAAGCGCGGCGGCGGTGAGCACTCCCTGCGGCTGGGATATGCCCGTACCGAACGTAAAAAAGGAGTTCATCACGCGCCCGAGCCGGGTGGCTAGGATACCGGGGATGAGGGATTCAATATCGACGGCGTTGTCCCGCAAGATTTCGATCGAAACTGGAACGATCTTCGAGGAAAACCGGGATGGCGTCGAGGTCACATTGCCGAAGACGAGGTCAGAGGTAGACGCGACAACATTTTCTGCGACAAGCTCGCCGGTGTTGCCTGTGTCATTCATCGTGCCCCATGCCAACGGATTCCCCGATTGCGTCGTGATCTGGGTCGCGGCCTCGCGCATGCCGCCGAAATATCTTAGCTTGATCAAAAGCGAGGGCATGAGCACGGTTGGTACGATGAAGCCGCCCGCCGTACCGGGGCTGGTCGCGACATCGCGAATATCAACCTGCTTCAAATGTTCAAGCTCTTGAGGGCGCAATTCCTCGACGCCGTAACGAAGCGCATTGACGAAGGCGCGGCGTTCGGCGCTTGCCCGCCCGGCGCCGTCATGGTCACCAAGTTTCCAATCGACGGAACCGGGCTTCGAATTCAGAAATCTTTCATAGTTTTCGAGTTTTTCGCGGCGGAGGATTTGGGATTTGAGCATTATTTTTCCGGTGTGTCAGGTCGCCGAATTTTGGAGGTATTTGATCGCCTGTGGGATCAAAATTCTGCCGTCCGCTCGCGAAAACATAATGAACGCGACCTGGCCTTTTGACGCATAGGCCGAATCGTCCAGCTGCATCATCGCGGCGCCGCGCATCATTCGAATTGCGTATTGCGAGAAATCGCCAAAAATGACCGGCTTGGCATTGGCGGCCATGTTCGCCATGTCGTTGTTGACGACCACGGGCTTACCCAAAAGCGTGCCATGAAATGGCGATCCGGGCTCTTGCGGGAGCACGTCCGGGAGCCAGAGCGGGCGGTTGGCCCCGGCGGCATTGTCGACCAGGCTTTTGACCGCAAGTAAGGAATTATCGTTCATTTCCCATACGCAAGCCGGCGAACTCCGGTAGGCAGGATCGACGCTTTGATAAAGCTGTACGAGGCCAGCGTAGGTGAGCGACGTTGTGTTGCCAACGGGCAGCACGAAACCCAAAGAACTGCCAGTGACGACGCCTTGGGGCTGGGCCGTGCCGGTTCCAGTTGTGAAGAAGGTATTTTGCCCGCGACCGAGGCGCTTGCCGAAAAGGTCCAGAATCATGCCGGCGATATCGATAGCCGAGTCTTGCAGCATTTCGATGCTGGCAGACACGATGCCCGAGCTGAATTTGTACGCGCCGAGAGTCTGCAGTCCGAAAACAAAATCGCTCGCCGGCGCCGTGGCGGCTTCGGCAAGAAGGGTAGCAGGGTTGGC
>JBOHJV010000246.1:0-2789 GCA_050728695.1 Methylocella sp.
GAGGACAGAATCATGTGTCCATTGCGCCATTCCATAGACTCGTAAAGTCTGTCGAGGCGATGGCGTATCCTCACGATTAGCGTAACTTGGATCAAACGATGACCCATATCAAACCGACAGCAACGCCAGCCTGGCAGGCCTTGAGGGCCCACTACGATAAGATCAAGTCGCTGCATCTACGGGAGATGTTCGCGAAGGACAAAGACCGCGGCGAACGTTTTGTCGCGGAAGGGGCTGACCTTTATCTCGACTACTCAAAGAACCGCATCACCGAGGAGACGCTGCGGCTGTTGCTGCGGCTTGCGGAAGAGCGCGGCGTCGCGGCGTGGCGCGACGCAATGTTTCGCGGCGAAAAGATCAATATCACCGAAGGGCGCTCCGCCTTTCATGTCGCGCTGCGGGCGCCCAAGGGCTCGGTTATGCGGATCGACGGCCATGATGTCGTGCCCGAAGTTCACGCGGTCCTCGAACGTATGGGCGAATTCGCGGAGCGGCTACGCGATGGGAGGTGGCTTGGGCATACCGGCAAGCCTATCAGAAACGTCGTCAATATCGGCATCGGCGGATCTTATCTCGGCCCGGAAATGGCCTATTCCGCGTTACGCTCCTTCGCCAACCCATCGATGAAATTCCGCTTCGTCGCCAATGTGGACGGCGCTGCTTTCGATGAGGCGACCCGCGATCTTGATGCGAGCGAGACGATGTTCATCGTCGCGTCCAAGACGTTCACGACATTGGAGACGATGGGCAATGCCGCCACCGCGCGGAATTGGATCGTGCAGGCGCTCGGCGGCGACGCCGCGGTGGCCAAGCATTTCGTCGCGGTTTCGACCAATGCCCGGGAGGTCAAGGAGTTCGGGATCGACACAGCCCAAATGTTTGGCTTCTGGGACTGGGTCGGGGGCCGCTATTCGATGGATTCGGCGATCGGACTATCGACCATTCTCGCCATCGGCAGGCAAAACTTCTCCGAGTTGCTGGCTGGCTTTCACGCAATGGATGAGCATTTTCGGACCGCGCCGCCTGGCATGAACCTGCCAATCCTGCTCGGCATGCTTACCGTCTGGTATAACAATTTCTTCGCGGCGCAGACGGTGGGAATCATGCCCTATTCGGCGGCCCTCGCACGCTTTCCCGCCTATTTGCAGCAACTGCAAATGGAAAGCAATGGCAAACATGTGGATCTCGAAGGCCAGGCCGTCGACTATCAAACTGGCCCGGTGATCTGGGGCGAGCCTGGCACCGATGGTCAGCATTCTTTCTATCAGCTTCTCCATCAGGGTACCAAACTCGTTCCTTGCGATCTCATCGGCTTCTGCCGCCCGCTCAGCCAATATCTCGAGCATCACGATCTCCTGATGGCCAATCTCTTCGCGCAGGCCGAGGGGTTGGCCTTCGGCAGGACGGCCGAGGAACTTGCGGCCGAGGGAGCTTCCACTTTCCAGATACCGTTCCGTGTGATGGAGGGAAACCGGCCAACCAATGTCATTTTGGCGGATGCGCTTACCCCGCAAAGCCTCGGCAGCCTCGTCGCGCTTTATGAGCACAGCGTATTTACCCAAGGCGCGGTGTGGGCGATCGACAGTTTTGATCAGTGGGGCGTGGAACTCGGCAAGATATTGGCGACGCGCATCATCGCGGAGTTGCGATCTGGCGGCGCGCCAAGTTCCGTCCACGACAGCTCAACCAATGCTCTCATCCAGCGCTATTGCCATAGGCGCGGCTGATGCTCCATCCAATCGTAGGTACGTTCTCACGCCCACCGTTGGACCGCGACGGATAGCCATGAAGGCTCGCACGATGGCTGCTCTAAACCAGACATGATCAGGAAATGGTTCGCGAATGCCGGGCTCAGTCCTGGCTCGACGGTAAATTCATCATGTCCTTGATCACCGAGGGAGAGAAGCTGGAAGAGATTCTCAGCAATACCGCGGACGCCGCCACGTAGAAAAACAGCAACCAGGCTTGATGGCCCACATCGAGCAAAAAATAACAGGCCGATCCAACTCCGATGCTGATCAACGCCGGTTTCATGGCAAAACGGAACAAATTCATCCGGGTCAATTCCCGGGCGATCAAGAGATAGCGCAGAGTTGCCGAGACGCCGACTCCGCCGGCCCGCCCGATCGCGGCCCCAATCGGTCCCAGGACCGGCAGCAGCATCAGGTTCAAAATGATGTTGGTCAGGGGATTGAAGGCCAGTCGCCTTACATCATCGCGCTGTCTGTGCGCCGCCTGCAAGATAACGCTCATCTCGGCGTCGGCTGATTCGATCACCAGGTAGATCATCAGGATTCTGAGGATCCAGCGCGCGTTTCCAAAGCCTTTCCCAAACAGAGTTTCGAGGATCGGCCCGGCAAACACAAAGACCCCGACGCACGCCGGCAACATGAGCGCAAACAGAACTTGATACCAGGGGCCAAAGCGGTTGGGATCGCGGTTGCCTTGCGTGTTGAAGCTGTAGGCGATCCGGGTCATCAGGAGTTGGGCAAACAGACTTGGGACGATCAGACCGATTTCCATGATCTTTGTTGCCGCGGCGAAGTGGCCGACGGTTGCGATGTCCACCCATAAGGACACCATGATCGTGTTGATGCGCAACGTCAGCATGCCGAGCATGCTGCCAATGCCGAAGACGAAAACTGTCCTCGCCGTTCGCTTTAGGAAGCCGGGACTGAACGGCGGCCCTTCCGGGAGCACTCGGCAGTACAGAAAAGTCAAAGCGATGGATGCCGACGTGACCTTGGCGACGACAAGGGTGGCCATCAGGGCGATCGCGCCGTAACCTG
>JBOHJV010000247.1:0-2750 GCA_050728695.1 Methylocella sp.
CCTCCGGGGTTTCGGGCAAGCGTGGCAAGTCAATCGAATTCAGGGGCGACGCCGCATCGTGCGGGGCGGCTATCGCTGGCCCAGCCCCGGCGGAAAGAGGCGCGGGCTTTCCGGCCGCGTCGAGGGCATGGGTAAGTTCTGCCTTGATTTGGGCGAGCGGATCAATCCCGACGTCGGCCTTCGCGCTTTCCGCGACCTTTGCCACATCGGCCTTGATATCGTCGACGCCTGCTTCGCGCATGGCATCCATGAATTGGCCGCGAAACTCGGCCGCCATGCGCCGCATCTTGGCCGCCGCTTGCCCTGCCTGGCGCATGACGCGCGGAAGTTCCTTCGGCCCGATGACAATCAGCGCCACAATCCCGATGATGATGAACTTGCCGGCGTCAAAATCGAACATGAGGAAACGTCACTCAAGGCTTGCCGGCGACGATCATGAACACATCTTAAGCCATGATCCTATTTTAATCCCCGCGCCTGTCCGGTTCGCCGGAACGAAACCCGGCCATCGCCGAAGCGATCAACCTAGATTACTTCTGTCTGGAATCTTGGTCGGGTCGGCGGCGGTTTGATGATCGATGGTGCGCATCGGCGGATCGATGGGGCGCTCCACCTCGGGTTTTTGATCCTCCTCGGCCAAGCCTTTCTTGAACGCTTTTATGCCCTTGGCGACATCGCCCATGATGTCGGAAATCTTGCCTTTGCCGCCGAACACCAGCAACATGACGGCCCCGACAATGAGCCAATGCCAAATCGACAGACCGCCCATGACGCAACTCTCCGTATCCAATGCGAGACGGGCCGAACGTCGCCCGTCATGGTGAAAACCTAGGCTTTCATAACCATAAATACAAGAAGGCACGGTGCCGTCCTCGCCGGTTAAGAACGGCCAAGTTCGCCAGTTTTGGCCCCCCATCGGGCCTGCGAGGTCAAGTCCAAGATTTTTCGCGGGGATAGGCCGCCGCCGCGCGGCGCTGGCAAGCGGCGCTCAAGAGTCGCAATCCTCGGACGCGGGCCAAGCTTCCTTTGCGCGCGCGAGATCCTCGCGCCACGCATGTTTTTCCGGGCCGGCAGCAGGAGTTCCGGCAGCCAAATCGGCGTCTTCGTCGAGCGGATCCTCGTCCTCGGTAAGCTCCGCCCCATCACAAGGCTCCGGAACACCAAAGCCCCGCGGCAGACGGCCGTCGAATAGGCCCGCGCCTTTTAGTTCCTCAAGGCCAGGGAGATCGCCAATTGCCTCAAGGCCGAAGTGAATCAGAAAAGCTTCCGTTGTCCCATAGGTGATTGGACGGCCAGGCGCGCGCCGGCGGCCGCGCAAACGGACCCACCCCGTTTCGAGCAGAAGATCGAGCGTTCCCTTGGAGATGGCGACGCCGCGAATATCCTCGATCTCGGCGCGAGTCACGGGCTGATGATAGGCAATGATCGCGAGCGTCTCAAGCGCCGCCCGCGAGAGTCGTTTGGCTTCGCCTTCCCCGGTGGCGAGCAGCCAGGCGAGATCGGCCGCCGTCCTAAACATCCACTTGCCGCCGGCCCGCACGAGATTGACGCCGCGCGTGGCATAGTCGGCCGTCAGCGCGTCGAGGACCGCGCCGGCGGCGGCGCCGCGCGGCAGGCGCTTCTCGATGTCCTTCTCGGCGAGCGGCTCCGCCGCCGCAAACAGCAGCGCCTCGGCGATCCGCTTAGCCTCGGCCAAACCATCGTCGCGCGCCGGCCGTTGGCTTCGATCCACATGAGCAAAGAGCCGCGCCAATTCCGCCACAACCAGATCCTCCTCATCCGCCCCGCTTCGCCAGCCGCTCACCCTCGAACAACACGCGGAAAAACCTCGGCCCCCGGCGATTTACGCTTGATCCAAAGCGGCGCGAAGGCCGCGTCCTGACGGATCGAGATGATGCCCTCCCGCGCCATTTCAAGCGAAGAAGAAAGTGTCGAGGCCCAGACCGTGCGGGCGATTTCGGGTGTCGCGCAATACGCCATGAGATAAGTATCGAGCACCGTCCAATCGAGCGCCCGCCCGGCAAGTTTTTCAAGCTCGCCGCGCGCGCGCGCCAGCGACCAGACGAACCGCTGCTTCACGGTCACCCGCGCAAACACCTGTTTCTGTCGCCGCTCGGCATAGGCGGACAACAATTCGTAGAGGCTTGCGCGCCATTGCGGCGCTCCGCTGGCAAGAACCGGCTCCGGCAGGCCTCGCAAAAACATATCGCGGCCGAGACGCGGCCGGTTGACAAGCGCTTCGGCGGCGGCACGGATCGCATCGAGGCGGCGAAGCCGGAGCTGCAATGCTCCAGCAAGTTCCGCGGCTTCTGGTTCCTCGCCCTTCGCCGCTTGCGGGAGCAAAAGGCGCGACTTCAAATAGGCGAGCCAAGCCGCGGTGACGAGATAATCCGCCGCGAGCTCGAGACGCATGCGGCGCGCCGCCGCGACAAATTCGAGATATTGCTCGACCAGCGCCAGCACGGAAATCTTGCTCAGATCCACTTTCTGCCGGCGCGCGAGGTCGAGCAAAAGATCGAGGGGGCCTTCAAAACCCTCGACGTCGACCACGAAGGAATCTTCCTCCGTGGCCTCCGCGGCATTTTGAGCAAAAGGCCGTTCCAACGAATCGCGCTCCCCGACCGGGGCTTGTCGCGCCGGTATAAAACTTTGTCGCGCGCCAACCGTTGCCGCAGGTCCCGCCGCGGATTGGCCGCGGGCGTCCACAGGCTAACAGCGCCTCCCGGCATCCGGGTTGCGCGTAAACCTTC
>JBOHJV010000248.1:0-2749 GCA_050728695.1 Methylocella sp.
TGGATATGGCGCGTGCGCGAGAAACCTTTTATGGGCGCTTTGCCGGGCGGGCCGACCGTGTTGCTTGAGCTGGTTTGCGCGGCACTTCACCAGGGCTTTTAGTATTTTGCGACGACAGGCGCGGCTAGGGGCGACAGCCAATCGAATTTGTAGTTCAAGCCAAAGCGGGCGATATGATACATCGTTCGCGTGTTGAATTGGATCGAGGATCCATGCGCCGGATTGAAAACCACCGGGCGGGCATTGATGAAATCATACAGATATTCAACTTTCACCGTGAAGTTTGGAGCGATGGCGTATTCGACGCCGCCGCCGACTGCCCCAACATGGGGAAATACGCCCGAGCGCGTCGCGGAACTCGATCCGGCGTTAATGAACCCTGGGGTGGCGACGCTGTAAAACGTTTCAATCGTGCCATAGGTGAAGCCGCCGGTTAAATACGGCAGGAAACGGCCCCAAGCGTAGCCCAGACGAAGCCGCGCCGTGCCAAAGTCCTCGAATTTGGAGCCGAAAGTGGCGGCCGCTGGCGCGCCGGAAAGGAGCGTTCCATAGACTGTTGTCTGGCCACTTATGCCGGACGCGCTGTTATCGATTTCAATCCCGGCGACGATGTGGAAGAACGGTAGCTCGTAATTTAATCCGGCCTGGATGCCGCCGATTGGGCCCGATGCCGTAATGCCGCTGGTTCCTTGCAAGAAGCCTCCCGGCGCGGCGACAAAATACGGAAAGGCGAAGTGATCGAGCCCGCCGCCGGCGTTTATGCCGAGATAGAAACCAGTCCAGCTGAATTCGGCGAGCGGCGGCGGTTCAAAAAAAGGGGCTTGCGTTGTGGAAGGCAAATCGGCGCCGCGCGCCGCGACAGCCGAGAGAGCCGCAAGCAATAAAAGCCCCGCAATGAAACTCCCGCCGTGGCGCCGGCGAGCAAAAGCTCTGTTGGTCGGTTGCAATCTCTTGCGGCCGTCCACGCGTTCGTTCCCAATGTCCAGGTCTTGCTGGCCGATAGAGGCTTGGAGTGACGATTGCGCAAGGTCCGCCAAGGTTTCGAACCGCGAAAACGCAACCGCCGTTGCAAAATAGCCACTCCGATCGTGTACCTTTATGATTCGGCGTGTCGTCCTTTCTTGCAGCAAATGCGTATACAACGACCCGCCTTGAGCCCGCGCTTAAGCCGGGTTGCGTCATAAAACTAAGATGACCAGCAGACGTCAGAACTTATAGCTTACCCCAATCCTCGTGATCTCATTTATGGGGCGCGGGTGATGGCAAGACCAATGCCGTTGGTCGAGCCGGTCACGATGGCGTTGCGGTTTAAGGCTTGTGTGTCGTCCGGGCGCCTTCTGCATTGCCAGGTTACAACGGCGCGGCGGCATGACGAAACCAAACCGGAGTTTGGCGCTTAATGATCGCTTTAGCCTCCCAATTGAGATATGATAGTGAAATGAATGTTTCACGCGAAGCACGCCGGGGCAAGCTTTCGGGGGACGGCGGAGAGCCGCTTACCGCCGCGCTGGCGCTATGCCGCCGCGACAAAGTAAGCCTGACCCCAGGAAGGCGGCGCATACTCGAAATTCTAGCCGGCGAAGGCCGCCCGCTCGGCGCCTATGAGATGATCGACAGGGTGGCGCAATCGACCGGCAAGCGACCGGCGCCGATCTCGATTTACCGGGCGCTCGATTTTCTGCTCGAAAACAGCCTCATCCACAGGCTCGCATCGCGCAATGCCTATCTCGCCTGCGGCCATGGTCACGCCGCGGAGGAGCCGATCGTGTTTCTGATTTGCGACGTTTGCGGCGAAGTCGTCGAGGCGACTTCGGAGGAAATGTGCGTCAGTCTGGCTGAGCTTGCCCGCCAAGCCAAATTCTCGCCCCGCGCCCAGGTCATGGAAGTCGCCGGCCGCTGCCGGACCTGCGCCGCGCCATAAGGGATTCAGCTTGATCCGGCAATAAGCCAGGCGCCAGCCGCCACAAAGCCTATTCCCGCGACGCGAGAGACCAGGCGACCGACCGGCGCAATCTTTTCGATGAGCACGAAGGCAGAAACAGCGGCGATCCAAAGCACATTCATCACACCGCCGACAAACAACAGCGCCATCAACGCCCAACAGCAGCCGACGCAATGCGCGCCATGGCGCAGGCCGAGCGCCAGTGAGCCCGACGGATCGTTATCGAACCCGCCGTGCCGTTGAATGAAAAGAAGCGGCGACTGGCAGTGCGCCAGGCATGTATCCTTGAGCGGCGTCCACTGATAGGCGCCGGCCGCGATCAGAACGATTCCGCCGAACACTTGGCTAGTGCCCGCCATCATGGGGTCTAGCAAGGCCGCGCGCTCAAGTGCCCACTGCGCCGCGGTGGCGACGAGCGAAAAACCGAACCAGGCCAGAAGATATCCGGTTGCGAACCAGCCGGTCGCCGCAAACGGCTTACCTTGCGCCGATGCTTGGCGGCCGACACGCGCGTAGATCAGAATCATCGGCGCGGCGGACGGGATCATCATGCCGACCATCATCACCGCCCACATGGCGAACGCGTATGCGAATTCGATTGCTGTCCATGGGGCCTGCGCCGGCACCATGAGTCCGATACCCGCGGGAATCATCCGGAATCCGGACATATCCATTCCGCCCATGCCCGTGTCCGCGGCAAGCCACAGCACATAAGTCCATGCGAGCGCCGAGAGCGCGGCGAGCGCACCCGCGACAAAGATGCGGTCGCGCCGGAGTAAAACCTCTAGGAGCGGCTCGGTCATGGGC
>JBOHJV010000249.1:0-2743 GCA_050728695.1 Methylocella sp.
CCCACAGAGCCGCAAAACCCCGCGACCATGCGGCGCCGTTGCCGTTATGATTATTGCTATTATTGCTATACATTAAGTTATACCTCCTCGATTATTCTAGCATTATTCCCGGAATTCCCCGGACCGCGCGAAAGCTCGAATCCAAGGCAGGAACACCGAGCAATATCAATACATACATGTTGGCGGAGACGGAGTCCGCTAAAAATATTGGATAAGTATTTGAAATAACGACGTTACGTATATAGCAACGTTCAAGTATATCCTAGAAACCGTCCTAGTCGTGCTCGTTCCGGCCCGGCGCGGACTGGCGACTGGCCGCTTTTCGCGCTGGGGTAAGGGCGGTGCTATGCCGGTTCGTAATGCCTGGACGGCGAAGGGATTGGATGACCCATGTCGCGGGCGGCTTCGATCCAAACCTCGATTGCATCCTTAACATTCGCAAGCGCTTCTTCTGGGCTCCCGCCGTCACTCATGCAACCGGGAAGATCTGGAACCAACGCCACAAAGCCGCCCCCGTCCGCTTCGGACAACGGTTCGACGATGACAGGATAGCGAAGCTCGCTCATTGCTTTGCCCTCACGGCGTCCAGGAAGGTGACAAGTTTTCGGATATATATCGGCTTGACCGGCCGATTGAAAGGAATGGTGAGCTTTTCGGCCATGCTAGCATGGGCGATCTTGTAATGCGAACCGCCGCCGCGTGGCGGCGCGCACGATACGCGATGTTCACGGCAAACAACTTCGATATCGCTCATTCGCCAGCCAGCTGCCGGGTTCGCGCGCATCTTTGCCAGCCGATCGCTCATACGCTATTCCCCGGCCGTCAATCATCGACCTTAATCGGCGCCAGCTCGGGTCGTCATGCAAGCCTTTCCGCAATTTTAACACCCCATCGCGCCATTCGTGAATTCTCGCCGCCGGCCTTTTCGAGGGCAGCGCGGACGGCGGCGCGCCGCTCATTTCAAAAATCCGTGCTCTCGCAACCATCTGACGATCGCCCGTTGCGCAATCTAAGCGGCGGCCGGGCTCTCGCCGGCGCTCACGCCGCGCTTACTTCAGATAGCCGCGCTCTTTCAGCCAATCGCCTAGAATTTTCGCGGCAAGCGAAGTTGAGGTCCGACCGTCTGCCAAGGCGGCTTTAGCTAGCGCCTCCTTAAGAGCCGTGTCGAGACGCATGGTTGTCGTGACGGGAGGTTTTTTGGGTTTTGGCCGCGCCATACGAAAAAATATCCTAGATAGTTAGTTGACATACATCTGATATGCGTATATATCATAGGCTCCTTCCAAACTCAAGGAGCACCCATGAAAAATCAGGTTATAAAATTCGGCGCGCTCTCGGCTGGCGCCGTCGAGGAAATCGAGACGGCCGGGGTGATCGCGAAGCTCCATCAAGCCCGCTTCGCCTTCGAACAGACCAGCCGCGCCCTTCAAGCCGCTTACGAACATCAGGCGGCCGAAATGCGCGCGGCCTATCTCGCCGAGGTCACCTCGATTCACAATGGCGATGCATGACCGGCATCCTCCAGGACTGCCTGCTGATATGGGCGTCCCTCGGCCTCAAGGTCGCGGGCGAGCTGTGTTTTAAGATCGGCGGCTTATGTTATTCGAAGGAGCGCGGCCCGATGTCGCCGGGTTGCCTGGCGGACCGCTGCGGCTGCGCCCTATATGAAAAATCCTACGCCATCGCGCAAGACGTTTGGCGGCGCCGCCGGCAGGAATCGAGTGACGACGATGACCAGGGCAGGCTCACATGAGCGCCCTAGCGGATAAGTGGGTCGTCGCGGCGCTCGCGTGCTGCCGCGCAGATCCTCGCTTCGCCGATAGATGCACCGCTAGATTGCTGGGTCTGCAGCATCTCGCATGCCTTGGCAGGCTTGATCCGCGCGAGGAAACCGAGCTGCGTAAATTGGAAGCGCTGGCCGCCGCCGCGCAGCGCCGCCGATGAGCCGGCATTGGCCTTTTGGCGCGCTCGCCTGGTTCACGTACTGCGGGGTGTTCATCGCCGCCGGCGCCAGCGAGCATGGCTTGCGCCGGCGGCTCTTTCACGCGACGCTTGTTGTCGTCGCGGCGGCCTGTTGTGCCGTATACTTCCTTCGAAGAGATTTGTATTGCGTGTATACTTACATCCTTGACATCTATTCTCGATTAATAAGGGCGATGCAATGACCGGCGAAATTATTCAATTCCCGCAAGCCAAAGACCCCGAATTTGACGGATTGGGAATCGCGATCGATGTCGAGAAATGGCGCAAGACCTGGGCCGACACGTTCGCGAGCGCGCAGTTCGCGATGCGGTTTTGCAACTTCGATCACGTCGAAGCAGAAAGGGCGGTGAGGCGGGCTCTCGACGCCGGCGACGACGACCTCTTCAACGAAATGGCGTCGGATTGGGAGATTGATGTCGAATATCTCGAAGCGATCATCATGATGATAAAGGACGCACGCGCGAGACTTGAGGTTTCCCAAAATAGGGTGACGCGCGCCGAGCGCGTGATCTGGAGATTCGACGCCGATGAATACGCGGCGATCAAGGCGCAAAATCCTAACGCCATCCTCTTTTATCGAATGGGAGATTTTTACGAACTGCTTTTCGACGACGCCGCGATCGCCGCCGCCGCGCTTGGCATCGTCGTGACGACACGCGGCGGACATGAGCCGATTCCCATGTGCAGCGTTCCCGTCGCGCGCGTGGAGGATTATCTAAACCGACTCGTCGGCCACGGGCATTGCGGCGCTATTTGCGAG
>JBOHJV010000250.1:0-2689 GCA_050728695.1 Methylocella sp.
GTTAGAAGACCTTGCAGAGGACTTCGCCGCCGACATTGGCGTCGCGCGCGGCATGGTCGGCCATGACGCCCTTGGGGGTCGAAACAATGGTAATGCCCAATCCGTTCGCGACGCGCGGCATTGCATCGACGGCGGCATACACCCGCCGCCCTGGCTTCGACACCCGCTCGATCTCGCGAATGACCGGCGCGCCGTCGGAATATTTCAGCTCGATCTCGAACTCGGTGTGGCCGTTGCCATATTCGGTCGTGGAATAGCCGCGAATATAGCCTTCCGATTGCAAGACGTCGAGCACATGCGCGCGAAGCCGCGATCCGGGCGTCTGCACCTTGCCCTTGTGGCGCATCTGGGCATTGCGGATGCGGGTGAGCATATCGCCCAACGGATCGTTCATTGCCATGATCCGCTCTCCTACCAGCTCGACTTGACGAGACCTGGGATCAGGCCCTTCGAGCCCAAGTCCCGCAGCGCAATGCGCGACATTTTCATTTTGCGCGTAAATCCGCGCGGGCGCCCGCTCACTTCGCAGCGGTTGCGAATCCGCGAGGCTGCGGAGTTGCGCGGCAGTTTGGCGAGCTCTAAACGCGCGGCAAAGCGTTCCTCCATGGTCAGGGTCTCGTTGTTGGCGACCGTCTTCAAGCGGCGCCGGCGGCCGGCATATTGCTTGACCAATTTGATGCGGCGGTTGTTTTTCTCGATCGAACTTTTCTTCGCCATGAACCTGTGCCTCTAGTTTCCGCGTTTGAAACCTGTTCGTTTCACTGCCGGAACGGAAAGTTGAAGGCCCGCAAAAGCGCGCGCGCCTCGTCATCGGATTTTGCCGTCGTGCAAACGATCACGTCGAGACCCAAAATGCTTTCGGTCTTGTCGTAGTCGATTTCCGGGAACACGATATGTTCCTTGATCCCCAACGCGTAATTGCCATGGCCGTCGAAGCTCTTTGGGTTGAGGCCGCGAAAATCCCGGACCCGGGGAAGCGCGATCGTGACCAGCCGGTCGAGGAATTCATACATGCGCGTGTTGCGCAAGGTGACCTTGGCTCCGATCGGCATGTTCGCGCGCACTTTGTACGTCGCGATTGCCTTGCGGGCATGGGTGATGACCGCCTTCTGGCCGGCGATCAGGCCAAGATCGGCCGCCGCGAGGGTGACTTTCTTGGTGTCGTTGACCGCTTCGCCAACGCCCATGTTGAGGACGATCTTCGCGATGCCCGGCACTTCGAACCGGTTCTTGTAGCGAAATTCCGCGACGAGCCTTGGGCGCACGACCTCTTCGTAATGTTTCTTAAGGCGCGGCACGTAATCCTTCGGCAGCGCCAGCGCTTCCGTGGCGGCTACTGGCCGCGCGTCTCCCTTGCTCTCGGGAGCTGCTTTCTTGGCCTTGGCGGCTGCCTTTGGCGCACCCTTGGCGGTGTCCTTGGCAGGATCTTTACCGGCGTCCTTGCCTGCTTGCTTGCCCGCGCCCTTGGTTCCGCCTTTGCCGCCTTTCGCCTCAGCCATCGATCAATTCTCCGGAGCGCTTGGCGAAACGAACCTTGCGGCCGTCCGTCAAGATCTTGAACCCTACACGCGTGGGCTTGCCGTTCTTGGGGTCGGCAATCGCCAGATTCGATAGATGGATCGGGGCCTCCTTGGTGATGATCCCCCCTTCCACCTTGGCGGATTGCTTCTGGTGCCGCTTCACCGTGTTGACCCCGCGCACGATCGCGCGCTCCTCATGCGGCTGAACCCGCACGACTTCGCCGGAACGGCCTTTATCGCGGCCGGCGAGAACAACGACCCGGTCGCCCTTTTTGATTTTTGCCGCCATCACAACACCTCAGGCGCGAGCGAGATGATCTTCATCTGGTTCCTGGCGCGCAACTCGCGTGGAACCGGCCCAAAAATGCGGGTGCCGACCGGCTCCGACTGGGCGTTGATCAACACCGCCGCATTGGAGTCAAATCGGATCACCGAACCGTCGGCACGCTTGATGTCCTTGGCGGTCCGCACGACCACCGCTTTCATCACGTCGCCCTTTTTGACCCGTCCGCGCGGAATCGCTTCCTTGATCGAGACGACGATGATATCGCCGACGCCCGCGTATTTCCGCTTCGAGCCGCCGAGCACCTTGATGCACATCACCCGGCGCGCGCCGGAATTATCGGCGACCTCGAGGTTGGTTTGCATCTGGATCATCGTCTTCTACCTTTCGTCTGAGACCGGATTCCGCCCGCGCAAGGCCAACCTGTCTGCGTCTGTGGGAGGTTTTCGCCTCCCAGTCCATCAGCCCGTCATTTCGCCGCGGCGCCAACGACGGTCCAACGCTTCAGCTTGGAGACCGGCTTTGTCTCCTCGATCGACACCGCGTCTCCCACTTTGAAAGCTTTCGCCGCGTCATGCGCGTGATATTTCTTCGATCGCCGCACCGTCTTCTTCAACAGCGGATGCGTAAAACGGCGCTCGACCTTGACGACGACTGTCTTTTCTTGCTTGTCGCTCACCACGACACCGTGGAGAATTCGCTTCGGCATGATTTCTTGAACCTGTCTTTGATTAAGCCTTGGTATTAATCTTACTGCGTGCCTTCGACCTGCTTTTGCGCCGAAAGCGTCTTGATCCTAGCGATGTCTCGGCGCACGACGCGCACCCGCGCGGTGTTTTCGAGTTGCCCGGTGGCGCGCTGAAAGCGCAGGTTGAATTGCTCTTTT
>JBOHJV010000251.1:0-2687 GCA_050728695.1 Methylocella sp.
ATCAGAATATCGCTCGCCATGAATTTCTTCACCCTCCCTTTTCGGCTTCGGCAGGCATGGTTTTGTCAGAGTCGCCGACATACTCGTGCCCGCCAGGATCGTGTCCCAAAGGAAAAAATAGCCTAACGCAGGCGCCGCGCCCATTTGGCGCATCCCTTAATTCGAGCCCGCCGCCGTGATCGGCGAGGATTTTGGCGACGTTCGGGAGACCGAGGCCTGTCCCCCCCACCCGCGTCGTCACGTAGGGTTCAAGGAGCCATTGCCGGTTCTCCTTTGGAAAGCCTTTGCCATTGTCGATGACGTCGATAGTGACGGCGCGCCCGGCGACCGCGACCGCCACGGATATCTTCCCTTGGAAGCCGGCCTCGCTCGTCCGCGCGGCAATTCCTTCGGTCGCGTTCTTAACGATGTTCGTCAAGGCTTGGGCCAAAAGCCGCCGGTCGAATGGGACAAGGACTTGGCCTTGCGGCAGCCGGTCTTCAAACAAGATGCTGGGATGCGCGACCCGCATCAGGAATAGGACCTGACCCACGCATTCGCCAAGGTCGCCGCTTTCGAGGCGGGGTTTCGGCATCCGCGCGAAAGACGAAAATTCATCCACCATGCGTTTGATGTCGTCGACTTGCCGCACGATGGTATCGATGCACTGATCGAAAATGTCGCGGTCTTGCTCGATCAAGCGCCCATATTTGCGTTTCAATCGTTCCGCGGATAGCTGGATCGGGGTCAGGGGATTTTTAATTTCATGGGCGATCCGGCGGGCGACATCGGCCCAGGCCGCCGTCCGCTGCGCGGTCACGAGGTCGGTGATATCGTCGAGCGTCACGACATAGCTCTTATCGGCGCGTTCACTCGGCTCGCTGGTGATGCTCACGTTGAAAAGGCGATCGAGGCCGCCGCGGGAAAGCGAAATTTGTCCTTGGACCAGAAGCGATTGACCGGAACGCGCGCTGGCCAGCATATCCTCTAGTTCCGGCAGCACGGTTGCGATCGATTGACCCGCGATCCGCGCGGCCGTTTCGCCGCTTTGCGGGAACAATTTTTCAGCGGACGGATTGAGCACGGTAATTTCGTCTTGCGGTCCGATGCCCACGACCGCGACCGGAACACCGGAGAGAACAGCCTCGGTGAAGAGACGTCGCTCGTCGATGAGCTTGCTCGCCGCGATCAACCGGTGCTGCTGCAGGCCCAGTTCCGAGGTCATTTTGTTGAAAGTTTCGCCGAGGTGGGCAAGATCGCCCTCGGACCTGTGCACCGCCACCTGAACGTGGAGATTGCCGGAGGCGACCTCATCGGCTGCCGCGATCAGGCGCCTTATCGGCGCCACGAGACTGTCGGCGAACGAAAGACCGAGCCAGGTCGCGGATAAAAGCATGATGAGGGCGATCAGGACGAACATGGTCGCGAAAGCGATTCTTATGCCGCGCCGGTGAGTGTCGAAATCATCATAGAGCGCGACGAGCTTTGCGGCCTGGCGCGGAAATTCCACCGTGAACGGATCGACCGGCCGGGCCACATATAAAAACGTGTCTTGGAAGGAATTGAGCGCCCGCAAGACAACAAAGGTTGGGCCTTCACCGAGGATCAGGCACGTGACCTCGTTCTTTCTTGCGTCATCGAAATCACTCGGCTCAGGCCTGACAACGGCATTGCCAACCGCGGCGCCTGTATCTACACGCTCGACCACCGTGCCATCGGACTTCAAAAGAGCGGCGGCGGTGAAGCCAAGAAACCGCGCCCGCGATGCGAAAAAATCTCGAAACAGCGGCCGGTCCACCTCGAACATGAGCTTGCCGCCATGATCGAGATCGAGAGCCGTGAGGCTTGCTTCCCGAACCAGTGACGAGCACTGACCATCGCGAAACAAACGTGCCGCGTCGATCGTGTTTTGCACGAAGCCGCGTCCCTCTTGCATGAAGGCCGGATTAAGACTGCGTTCCAGCGTCACCGAACCGACCCAGGCCATCAGCAGGGCTGGCGCGGCGGCAATGATCGAAAAAAGTCCGACGACCCGAATATGCAATTCCGCCCCGGCGACCCCCGCCCGGCGCGCCTTGAAGAGCGCATAGGCCTCGGCGAGGACGAAACCGAAGACAAGGAGAATGCCAAGGATATTGGCGGCGAATAGCGCGAGCACGACGGAGTCTGTCGGCGCGATCGGCGTATAGCCGGAGAAAATCAGAAAACTGACGAGCCCGATGAAGAGGGCAAGGATAACGGCGAGGGGACCGAACCGGGCCGTAAACCGGGAATGGTTATTTTTTCCGCCCAAAGCCCGCCACGATATTTTTTGATTTCCCATGTTTCCGGCAAAAAGACAGAGATGGGTTAGGCACCGTGCCCGATATGAAACAGTTGAACCACGTTGCCATAATATCACGCTGTTGCAAGATTGCGACATTTCGGGGGCTGAATGACCGCCCATCGCTAAACGGGGGAGGCCTGCGATTATCCGGAGGCAATCGGACGAAAATTAAGTGATGAGATGAAAACCCGTATTAATACATTGTTTTTAATGGATTTTTTGAATTTTTGTCGCAAACTCTTGGCCACGCCTTGAGCGCGAACGCCAAATCAAATGCCGCCAAGGGCAGTCGGGGTGAGATGCGCACGACCCGGTAAATCTATGGGAGATATTTCGCAAGATCCATCGCCCGCCCGGCCATGCAAGCCGTATCGCGTTTACG
>JBOHJV010000252.1:0-2615 GCA_050728695.1 Methylocella sp.
ACAAATGCGTCTGAAACGGGGTGGTCAGTGACTGACAATTGCAAAGCGCTGTCGTACAAATAGAGGTCGCAGGAGGAAGGAGAACTAATCGCGATTATGCCGCCCCGTTTGGCGGAGAGGCAAGCCTAGTTTTGGCGACGGTCCCTTGTCGCGGGCGCGATTCTGTTGGACGTAATCGGCCGCTCGTGGTCCCCTACTGAACCCTTGAAAGGACACCCATGATCAAATTGCTAGCCACGGCCGCCCTCGGGTTTGGCCTCATCGCATCGTCTTCCGCTTTCGCCGCCGAGAAGACGATCACGCTCGCGGTTCAGCATATGACCTGCGCCGCCTGCCCCCGCACGGTAAAGGCGAGCCTCCAAAGGGTACCGGGCGTAACAAACGTCGTGGTGTCGGCCGAGGACAAGACGGCGGTCGTGACGTTCGACGACAGCAAGGCGCAAGTGGATGCCCTCGTGAAGGCGACGACGAACGCGGGCTATCCTTCCGCGCCGAAGGGCTGAGCGCCATGCGCGACCGAAATCTCATTGCGGCTGGCGCTGCTGCGATGATTGCAGCGGTCTGTTGCGCCGCGCCGGTGGTCGTCGTTGCGGCCGGGGCGATTGGGTTGACCGCCTGGCTTGCCAGGGCCGGAAATGTGCTCGTTCCGGCGCTGATCCTCTGCGCCGGGCTGATTGGAGTCGGCCTGTATCGCAGGCAACGTCGCGAACGGTAGAGGATGGACAGCTACGACCTCATTGTCATTGGCACCGGCACCGCCGCGCAGGTGACGGCCGCACGCGTTAGGCGCGCGGGCCGGTCGGTGGCGGTGATCGACCATCGCCCCTTCGGCGGGACCTGCGCGCTGCGCGGCTGCGATCCCAAGAAAATGCTGGTCAGTGGGGCCGAAGCGGCCGATTGGGCGCGCCGGATGCATGGACGTGGCGTCGTCGGTGAACTTCGCATCGACTGGAAAGAACTGATCGCCTTCAAGCGGACCTTCACCGATCCCGTACCGAAGAAGCGTGAGGAGAGTTTTGCCGAACAGGGCATCGATGCCTTCCACGGGATGGCCCGCTTCAGTGGTCCCAACACGGTCCTGGTGGAAGGCCGCGCGTTCAATGGCCGTAACATCGTGATTGCTGCTGGCGCACGACCGGTCCCGCTCGACTTTCCCGGTGCGGAGCACGCCATCGCCAGCGATGCATTCATGGAGCTTGAGGATTTGCCCAAGCGGATCATCATGGTCGGCGGTGGTTATATTGCTGCGGAGTTCTCGCATATAGCGGCGCGCGCGGGCGCAAACGTCACGGTGCTCCAGCGCGGCGCACGGATGCTGCCCAAGTTCGATGCGGAGCTGGTAGGATGGCTGATGGAGGCATTTCGCGACATCGGCATCGACGTGCGTACCGACAACGCGGTCACAGGGATCGAATGCGCCGAGGAAGGATTCCGCGTGCACACGCGAACGCCGCAAGGCACGGAAGTTTTTCTCGCCGACCTTGTGGTGCATGCCGCAGGGCGGGTGCCTGATATCGCTGAGCTTAATTTGTCCGTGGGTACTGTTGAGGTGGAGAACGGGCGGCTTCGGCTCAACGAGTATATGCAAAGTATCTCCAATGCGATCGTCTATGCTTGCGGGGACGCTGCGGCCCAGGGTCCGCCTTTGACGCCGGTATCGAGCCACGATGGCAAGGTCGTTGCAGCCAATATCCTGGGAGGCAACCGTCAGCACCCGGACTATCGTGGCGTCCCCAGCGTCGCTTTCACGCTGCCGCCGATCGCTGCCGTTGGCCTTTCCGAAGCCGCGGCACGTAACGAGGCGCCGAAGCTGCACGTGAATTCTGGCAAGGCAGCGGACTGGTACACCGCCCGGCGCGTCGGCGAATCCGTGTACGGTTACAAGACGCTCGTCGAAGCCGAGAGCGGGCGGATTCTCGGTGCGCACCTTGTCGGGCCACATGCCGACGAGGTGATCAACGTGTTCGGCCTCGCCATTCGTCACAATCTCACCGCGGACGATCTCAAAACGACGATGTTTGCCTATCCGACCGGAGCCTCCGATATCGGCCACATGCTTTAGGAAGAACCATGATCCTTGAATCCATCATCACCTGTCCGCATTGCGCCACCGCGAAATCGGAGACGATGCCGACCGATGCATGTCAGATTTTCTACATGTGCGGCGGCTGCGGAGCGACGCTGCGGCCGAAGCCCGGTGATTGTTGCGTGTTTTGTTCCTACGGCTCGGTTCCCTGCCCGCCGATCCAGGCCGAGCGATTGGGTGAGACGGGCGCCGCTTCGTGCTGCGGCGGATAGCCCGCGGCAAGCGATATGCTCCAAGGCTCGTACGATTGGCCGCCAAGGCGGCACAGGAATCCGCTCGCGTCGTGATACCTCGAACCACCATTCTCGCCAGTCTATTCACAGCCGTTCCTGTTCGACCGGGGATTTTGGCGCATGAGCTTAGGGTCATGTCTCGCCAGTTCGAGGGACTCGCGGCACGCACATGGACGCTTCTATCAACGAGCTCTGTAGGATGACTGATTGGCTTTGCTCGGTTCCCGTGCGAGATTTTGTCTGAGGTGACGCGCCGGCGCCCCGATGGGAGCGATTGTCGATCATGCCGCCGCGAT
>JBOHJV010000253.1:0-2597 GCA_050728695.1 Methylocella sp.
GCCGTTTCAGCCGATCATCAACATCGAAAAATCCTGCCTGCCTGCACATCGAATCAACTCCGATCCCATCCGCCAGGATGGAATCAGAAATAACTCAAATTGGCGAGGTTTTTAGAACCGCCCAGGTTGCTGCAGTACTCAATCAGGCGTTCCGTTCGTGTCGGAATGAATTTTCGCGACGTCCTATAGTCGGACATTGGCGGGGTCGTTGCGTAATGCATCTCCTTCAATAAACGATACGCAAATGACTTGCGGGCAGCGTTCCAAAAATAACTATCTAATGGTGTACGGTCTCGGTCCGCCCTCCAAGGCTTGTTAGGACCGGCGTAATGTACAATCCACGGATCAGATCGCCATTTTCGAACAATTGTCATAGATTCTATACTGCCATTTGTCAAATAATAATCGTATGAGCAAATAGCGAGGCTGTTCCACCTGTCGTCTAACTGCGTATATCGCATACCCAAGACAGCGTTCAAAGCGTCTTGATCAATGTATATGCAATTTGTATTATCACTGAGATATTCAATTGCAGCCTCAGTAATACCCATCGTACGCCAAAGCCCGAGATCAATTAGCAGGACGCCAGCATTAAAATAACGTTTTTCATCGCCGGCTTTTAACCCTATGACAGTTCGTAAGTATGTATTTATTTCAGCCCCAAACTCTCTATTAAATCCAAGGTCACGGTCTATTTTTAAGCCTAATTGGACATTTATTAATGTTGTCCCTCGATCTATAACGGCACCGACACATAAACCGTGCAAGTCTGTATCGTATAGTCGCGACACATCATTGACCACTATTGTGTCTGCATCTAAATACAACACCCGCTGTACGCAATTTAGTAGTGTTGGTAACATGAACCTAATATAAGTAGCGTCAGTCACAAAACTCCTTTTTGGAAGATTTTCGAAGTTTACATCAGATCTAACGAATTCGACAACAAAATTACTTGTATTATAGTATTCTAGCCGAGAGACAGTCTCAGACAATTGGCCCATGTATATAGCATGTATTAGTAGCTTTCGGCGCCTATCCCTGATGGAGTGACGGAGCGATTCAGCAAGAGCTAAGAAGGGCATTTCCATATGTTCATCGAAGCATACTGCGACGTGAACCGCGTCGGCGTCGGTATCATCTTTGAACAAATGCTTGCCTAGTGGCGGATGAGCCAATATAGATACCTTTTAAAAGTAACGCGTGGGGCGAGAGGTTGATGTTGTCTGGCTTGAGCGTAAGAACTGGATAGCCGATGTGTCGATGGTGGTCAATGGTGTCGCTGGTGCTCGAGAGGGTAAATCAATGCGTTTTTGCATTGTCACACCGGTCCTCAATGGAGGGAAATTCCTCAACGAGACCATATTGAGCGTTGTCGCGCAATCAGGGCCTTTTACGATCCGCTATCACGTTCAAGATGGCGGGTCAAAAGACGCTACGCTGGATATTTTGACGGCGTGGCAAACCCGCCTCGCGCGCGACTTTCCGCTCCTCTGCGAGGGAATTGAATTTTCTTTCGCCAGCGCACCCGATCGCGGCCTTTATGATGCGGTCAATCGGGGCTTTGCCGCCTGCGGCAGCGCCGACGCGATGGCCTGGATCAATGCCGACGACCGTTTCGAACCCGGCGCCTTCACCACGGTCGAGGACATATTCAATAACCATCCGGATATCGCCTGGGTGACCGGGCGGCCGACCACCATCGCCGAATCCGGCGCGTTGCTTCATATGTCACCGATCACACCCTTTCCGCGAAAAGCGATAGAAGCCGGCATTTTCGACGGCCGTTTCGCGCGGCCTTTCATCGAGCAAGAAGCCACGTTCTGGCGGCGGCGATTATGGGACAAGGCCGGCGGCGTCAATCCGGATTTCCGTCTTGCCGGCGATTTCGATCTCTGGCGGCGCTTTGCCAAGCAAAGCGATCTCGTGATTGTTGATACGATCCTGGGTTGCTTCCGGGTGCGCGCGGGCCAGCTCACCACAAATATGGCAAAATACCATTCCGAAATCGACTCTTCGCTTTCTCCCGGCGAGAAAAACACGCGCGCCAAGGCCGCGAAGAGCTATTCGAGGGCTGGGTTCACGTACCGTGTCCTCGTTAATTACTATGGGCCGTGGCGATGCGAGCGCTGGCCGATGTGCATCGCCCCCATGTTCGGCACCAAGGCCTTTGGCGTGGAACGGTTGCGAGTGATTGTCATGACGTGGCTTGCCAAAATGTCATCCGGTTGAAGAAACCGCTTCCGTGCCCGCCACCGGGCCTCGCCTATTGCGTGGCCAAATTTGCCGCCGTCCCCGCACGCTTCCGGCCAAATCACCGTGCCCAAAACCTCGCCATTAAACCTTCCGGTCCGCCAATTGACCTCGTCGCGTGGCGAGATAACCTCTTGCCGCTTCACCTGGATATCAAGGTACAAATAGGCAATCTTACCCGGACACCTCAATGGAAGTTGTTTTCCTCGATAATGGATTGATCGGCAAGGGGGAACATAGCTACAGTCTCGCGGCGAAACTCGCCGAGGCGCTGTCGCGGCGGCACTTGCGATACCGCATATTTGGCTACCAAGCACTCGATCAATCGATCGTCGCGGAACTTG
>JBOHJV010000254.1:0-2596 GCA_050728695.1 Methylocella sp.
CGTCTGGGCGGGCGCATAACTCGGCGCGGCGGTGGTCACCGCGCCTTGGATCATCACTCCCGTTTCGCCAGCGGTCGCAGATCCCTGAGCAACATTGCCCGACGCGCTTCCCGCCACAACGTTCACACGGAGATTGCCGGCCGTATCCAAGCTCAGCGGGCTCGTCTGGGCCGGAGTGTAGGATGGTGCGGCGGCGGTGACCGCGCCCTGCATAAGATGCCCGGTCTGACCGCTCGTCGTCGAGCCTTGCGCGGCGGAAGTCGGCTGGTTCGCGGCTGTCGCGGCTCCAGCCGGGAGCGGGAGCGACGCGGCGGAGACGGGCTGGGTTGCTTGCCAGAATGTGCCAGTGACCGCGATCGACGAGGCCAGTTTGATATAAATGCCGGAGAGCCAGCCGCGAATGCCGGCGCCGCCCGCAGGCGGCGCAATGCCGGTCACATCCGCGCCGTCTGCCGCGGCTCCCATTGGGAGCGGCAGGGAAGCCGCCGCGACGGGCAGCGGTACGCCGCCGGTCACACCCTGTACTGGCAACGCTACCGTATCGCTCGTTCCGGCGGCGTTGGCCGCCGGCATTGTATGAATAGTCGCTGATCCAATCGCGATGTCTTGCGGGGCACTCATTCATATTCTCCATAAAACAAAGCCGGCCAAAATCGGCCGGCGGGGTTAGATTTGGAAGTCGTCTTGCGTGGCGCGAGGCGCCGCTTACGAGGTTGGCGGACTCAGCAAAAAGTAGTTCACTACGAACCGGATCGCGCCCGCCGTGAAATTTCCGGTATTCGAGGTGAGGAGAAGAGAAATCGCGGTTGCATCAAAACGGAAGTTGGGGCTGAGATAGATCACCGTGCTTCCCGCCGTGAGACTCGGGGATTGCCCTGAGGCAAAGTAGGTTGGCAAGCCGGTGAGGCCGAAATTAAACGTCCCCGTCGGGCCAGTGATTGTCGTCCCGACGCGCCATCCCGCGCCAATGATGAATTTGTAGCCGGCCGGAAGCTGCAACGCCGTGGTGTAGGTCGTAACACCGGTCGTGAGCGTTTCGCCGGTAACCCCAGCACTCTCGGCGACGGCAATCTGCGTGACGGAGCCGAAAGGGCCGCGCGCGCCTGACGCCCTGAACCCGCCATTCGTCACGCCGTCCTGGATGAACAGCTCCTTTGAGTCCGTGCTGGTAAAGACCTCGCCGAGCGCGCCGTGATTGGCGAGGACATTGGCGAGTGTGTCGCGGCGTAGTTGAACTTGAACCGACATGCGTAAATACTCCTATGGAATACCGAGGCCGAGATCAACGCTTGCCGCGATTACGCCATCACTGACGATCCCCCACTGATCGGTTTCGTTCACCGGCTGTGACACGAGCCGAAAGTCGAGGGGTTGCCAGAGAAGGAGCGCCTGCGTCACCGGACCGATAGGCTGTCCAGCGCCGGTTGGCGTGTATTGGTAGACCGCGCATTCCGACAAGTCCTCGATCGCCTGACCGAAGATGTTAAAACTCTGGAATTTCATAAAGAGCCCCACGCCGATGAAGGCCGTGGGGAGCACATATTTGAAGATCGCGCCATCGACGCGGGTGAATGGCGCGCCGTTTAAGTGCGCGACCGCCGCCGTGCCATAAAGCCCGCGATAGAGAGTGGTAAGATTGTACGCGTTCGTGCCGGTGAGCGTCGCCGTCACGTAGGATAGAAGCTCGTTATCGACGAGGCACAATGTCACGCCATTTTGCGCGTTGGCCGTGGTGGTCCCGGCGAGCGTCCCGCCGCTCTCGACGAGCGAGACGGAAAGCGTGTCCGTTGTGTCTGGATTCGCGCCAGGCGGCGCGGGCAGCGCGGCGGTGAGGAAACCCTGGCGGGCGGGCGCCGAGAACGTTCCAACATTCCCATAGGTGGTGCCATCCGTCGAAATCCAAACGAAGGCCCCGCCCCAATTCGGATCGGCGAATCCAGACGCCCCTTCCGGTGTCGCTGCTCCGCGGGACGTGATGGTTGCGCCAATGACTGCCGAGAACGCCGGGAGAAACGTCGGCCCGGTTCCGCCAAACGAAACCTCGGCACCCCAAATGAAAAGCCCATTTCCCGCCGTCCCGGCATAACTAATCGTCCCGACGGGATTTTCTAGGCGGATATTGAATTTTGGCGCTGCGGCACCGGCCATCACGCCGGAGATAGAGCATTGATACCAAATATCGGAAGCGCAAGTGTGTGTACCGGATTGAGTCCCGGACGTGTTGATCGCCGCGCCGGCGGGGGTCGTGGCGACGCCGAAAGTGCTGCTCGCCGGATTGGTTGGGATGGCGTAATATACGGTTCCAGCCGTCAGGCCAGTCGGCAGTGCGCCGGTCGTCGAGAACGTCACCTCTTCGTTGAGGCCGAGGCCGTTGTTGGCCCATGTCACGACGGCCGGGGACGCAATCGTGATCGTGACGGTCGAGGAGGTAGCGCCGCCTACATTCGTGATCAGGACTGAACTAATCCCGGCATCGGGCGTTCCGGCCGAGCCAGTCGCGAGATTGAAGTCGCACCCGATGTTCGCGGAGCCGTTGTTAAAATCGATGCGCAGCGCGCTCCGCGTAACCGCCTGGGCGTAAATCGAAAAAAGCACG
>JBOHJV010000255.1:0-2580 GCA_050728695.1 Methylocella sp.
AATCCACTTGGCGGTACGAGTTCTCCGCAACTTACGATCTACCAGCCCATCTCGACAAATTCCGGCCCATCGTCGACGCCTTCGCCCATAGACCCAACCACCACCGGCCGCACGAAGCCCTTGGCGGACGAACCCCAGCGGAGCATCTCAAAGCTCTCAGCCAAGGCGACCCACCGCCGTCTCATTTGTCGTGAGCCCGCACAGTGGCTTGCACCACAAAGCAAAACGATATATGCGAGCGACTCGCAGGAGCCGCCACTCGACTTAAGTCTTGGCTTCATTTGACGATTGAGGTTCCCGCCCGCCGGGGGTACGAAACTTCTTGCGACCGGATATGGGCAAAAAAAGAACGGCTGGTATGCATTACAACCGGTTGCTGGCGGCAATTCAGCCGTCCACCCGGGAGCGGCTCGCACCCTATTTTGAGGAAGTCGACGCCAAGCTTGGCCACGTCGTATGCGAGGCGGGCGGCGTTCTCAATCATGCCTATTTCCCCGATGGCGCCGTCCTCTCGTTGTTGACGGTTCTGGAGGACGGGTCGGCGATCGAGACCGCGAACATCGGGCGTGAAGGCGCTTTCGGTCTCTTCGCGGCCATGTATAGCCGCACCTCCTTCAATCGAAGTCTTGTGCAACTGGGCGGCGGCCTGATTCGTATCCCGATCAAGGTTTTGCAAGTCGAATTCGAAAACTGCGCGCACGTCCGCAATCTCTTCGTCAGCTATTCCGAGACGCTGCTCGCTCAGATTCAGCAGACGGTTGCGTGCAATTCCATGCACACAACGCAAGAGAGGATGTGCCGTTGGCTCCTCATGATGCATGACCGGGCGGACGGCGAAGATTTGGCCTATACGCACGCGTACTTGGCCGCGATGATGGGCGTTAGCCTCAAATCGGTGACGCATGCCGCGCGGGCGCTACAGACGGCCGGCTTAATTCACTATCGCCGTGGGAAAATGCAAGTTCTCGATCGTCCTGGCCTCGAAAAGACGTCATGCGAATGCTACGGCGTGATCAAGAAACGCTTCTCCGCCTTCTTGAAGCCGCCTCCCTATGCGGTTCAGGATGATATTGGCGGCCGGACATAGCACAGGCCACGGCGCGTTCATTCGATGGTTGGCGCCGGCGCGGCGCCCTCATCGATGGTGATTTTCCCAATTTCATGTAAAGACCGCGAGCCAAAAACGCGACAATCCTCGATCATTTCGATGCGTCAAGCTTTCCATAGCCTGCACATTCATACCGGCGGCAAAGGTCTTGTCGAGATCACGGAAAAAGTGTCCGCCTGGGTGGCCGGGCAAAAGTTGGCGACCGGGCTACTGACGATTTTTTGCCGCCACACGTCGGCCTCGCTGCTCATTCAGGAGAACGCTGATCCCGACGTCCAAACGGATCTCGAAAGCTTTTTCGAGGCGATCGCCCCCGAAGACAGCAAGCGCTATGTCCACCAAACCGAAGGTTTGGACGACATGCCCGCGCATATCAGGGCCGCGCTATCGAAAACGCAGCTTGCCATTCCAGTCGCCGCGGGGCGGATGGTCCTTGGGACCTGGCAGGGCATCTATCTTTTCGAGCATCGTCGCGCGCCGCACCGCCGCGAGATCGTGCTCCATTTGCTAGGTGAGTAGGTCGGGTGGGCGCTCGCCAAGAAGCTGCCCCATTTTGTCCGGCGAATAAACAGGGCCGCTCCATTCGACCAAGTTCAAGGATCGAAAATGCCGGATTTGTTGGCCCGTTGGCCGTTTCGTTGATGATTTTTTTCTGCACCTTCGCGGCGGCGGTTTTGGGGATGGGCCTGCGCAAAAAATTGCCCGACGACCACCTGAGCGGAGACAGCAAGGATGTGATTAAACTCGTCATGGGCTCACCGCAACCATGGCCGCCTTGGTCCTTGGCCTGCTCATTGATTCGGCGAACAGCTCCTTCGAAACCCAGGGCGGTGAACCGCAGCAGGTTTCCGCGTCCATCGTCGAACTTGACGGCATTTTGGCGCGATATGGGCCGGAGGCAGCCGAAACGCGCCAAAGGCTTCGGGGAGCGGTTTCGGCGGCGGTTGATAAAATCTGGTCGAAGGAAGGCCTCCGGTTGGGACAGCTAGCACCGGCGACCGTCCATGCCGAGGCTGCCGGCGTCTAAGACAGCATTGCAAAACTCTCGCCCAATACGGAAGCGCGGCGTTTCATCCAAAAGAGAGCGCTCGAAATTAGCGCATCCATCCGCCGAACGCGCGCGCTCATGCTCGAACAGATCAACAGTTCGCTCCGTTGGCCGTTTCTGACCGTTCTTGTCTTTTGGATCGCGATGCTGTTCATGGGCTTTGGCCTTTTCGCGCGCGGCAACGCGACCGTGATCGTTGCTCTCTTGATCGGAGCGCTCTCGGTATCGAGCGCGATTTTCGTGATATTGGATTTGCATCACCCCCCCCTAGCGCTACTTTGGCAGATTAACGAATAATTGGCTTCATGTGGAATGCTTTGCGCTCGGATGGGAGCGCGAGCGATGGCGGATTGGAAGGCGGCGCTGACGGATTGGCGGAAGCCATTGGTTGACAAGCTCGGCCACAAAAAGCGGCGGCAGATGT
>JBOHJV010000256.1:0-2564 GCA_050728695.1 Methylocella sp.
CGTGCTGTGAAAATAAGGGATTCGGGAAGGCGTGTGAACGCATGCCGGTCCGGCCGCGCGCGAAGCGCGATTACGATGCCACCCGAGGATCATCGATGAGACCAGGACAGAATAACAAACGTATGCGTGGCCGCCCCAACAATCGCAAGGGACCGAATCCTTTGACGAGATCCTATGAATCGAGTGGCCCCGATGTGAAAATTCGTGGAACGGCCCACCACATCGGCGAAAAATACGTCCAGTTGGCGCGTGACGCGCAAACTTCTGGCGATCCTGTCATGGCGGAGAGCTATCTCCAGCATGCCGAACATTATTTCCGGCTGATCGCGGCGGCGCAGCAAGTGCAGCTACAAGGACCCGGCGCCTATCCGGGTCAACCCATTGAAGCCAATGTGGAAGAGGCCGACGACGACAGCGATTTCGGTGGCATGCCCGACAGATTCGCCTCCCCTGCCGAGCGCTTTGCTCCACCGCCTCAGCCAAGTTTCCCGCCACAATCTCCGTCCGGTCCGGCGCAGTCCATTCCGGAGCGGTCTTTCCATGGCAATGAGGACAATCAGGATTTCACGCGGCCTGAGCGTGCTCCGCGGCCGGAGCGTCCATTTCAAGACAGGAATTACCGGGACAGGAAATTTCAAACCTACCAGGAAAAACCGTATCAGGAGCAGCGGCCCTATCAAGAACGGAATGGCCGCGGTCGCGATCAGGAGAGTCGCGGCAACCGTGGACGGAGTCCGCGCGATTTTCGCAACGAAGGCTCGATCCACGTCGACCCGCGCGCCGAACCCCAAATGGCCGAGGCCGTCGAAGGCAACGTTCTTCCGGCGTTCATCACTGCCCCGGTTCGGGTCCCAGCCGAACCCCATGACGCCGCGCCGCCAGTTGAGGCGCTTTCTTCCGTGCTCGCTGGTCCGCCAGAGGGCGACAATGCGGCCGAAGGCTTTCATCCGCGTCCCACCCGTAGACGCGGCGGCAAGGCGGAAACGGGGGCAGCCGGGCCGCATGGCGGCGAAGCGGCGAACGCCGATGACCCGGTCCGGGATTAAGCCACGGGCCGTTGTTCATTTGGTGGTTGCCTTGACTGTTCGGGTGGGGAGACGATAGTTGCCGCGGATGCGGTCAAATCGAGGGAGTTTTCCCATGCTCGCGAAATTGTTTGCCATAGCGGCGGGTTGTACGTTCGCCATGGTTTCCGTCGACGCTGGGGCGGTCCCGGCGTTTCCCGTTCCATTGCAGCAGCCATTGCATGTCACGCAAATCGCCGGCGGTTGCGGGCTCGGCTGGCATCGCGGCCCTTATGGGGGCTGCCGGCGGAATTGGGGCGCATGGCGTCGCTGCTTTTTCCGGCGAACGCCTTGGGGCCCGCGCCGCATTTGCCGCTGGTGAATGGCGATTGAAGCTCGCAAGCTCCGCGAGGCGGCTTTATCCGGCCGGCCAGCGCGAGAACGAAGTTTTTTCCTTGCGTGGCCTCTCGCGGCCTCTACCCCCATCGTGCTTCCGCACCCGAGCGCCCGCAAATCTTTTCGCGGCCACAAGACCCTACCGCGCACACATTTCGCTCCTACATTTCTGGCAAAGGCGGCCTCACGATGCCGCGAGATTTGCCGCGGATCGTAACACCAAAACCGCGAGTCGCGCTTAGCCGCCGAGGTGCCAGCCCCGCCTACGTCCGTTCGCGGATGGCAGCTGGCATGAGGGGTGGTTTCGCGAACGGGAGATGTCCATCATGAATATGGAAAAATATACCGAGAGGGTGCGGGGTTTCATTCAAAGCGCCCAATCGCTCGCCATCCGCGAGGGTCACCAGCAATTTACGCCCGAACACGTTTTGAAGGTTCTTCTCGACGACGAGGAGGGGCTTAGCGCGGGGCTCATCGCGAGAGCAGGTGGACGACCCCGCGAGGCGCTCCGCGACACCGAACTCGCGCTCGCCAAATTGCCGAAGGTGCAAGGTTCTGCCGCGGGGCAATTGTATCTTGCCCCGGCGACGGCGCGGATTTTCGACAACGCCGAAAAAATCGCGCAAAAGGCGGGCGACTCGTATGTCACGGTCGAGCGGCTGTTGCTCGCGCTTGCCATGGAGAAAGGCACGGAGGCGGCCAAGATTCTCGAACGCGCGGGGGTTTCGCCGCAGACTCTCAACGCGGCGATCGAGGATCTCCGCAAGGGCCGCACCGCCGACAATCCGACCGCCGAGAACGCCTACGATGCCTTGAAGAAATATGCACGTGATTTAACCGATGCCGCCCGCGGCGGGAAACTCGATCCGGTGATCGGCCGCGACGAAGAAATCCGGCGGACCATTCAAGTTTTGTCACGGCGCACGAAGAATAATCCAGTTCTGATCGGCGAGCCGGGCGTCGGCAAGACCGCGATCGTCGAAGGACTTGCGCTACGCATCGTGAACGGCGATGTGCCGGAAAGCCTGCGCGACAAGAAGCTTCTCGCGCTCGACATGGGCTCGCTCATCGCGGGAGCGAAATATCGCGGCGAGTTCGAGGAGCGCCTGAAAGCGGTCTTAAATGAAATCATCGCCGCCGCGGGCGGAATTATTTTATTCATCG
>JBOHJV010000257.1:0-2548 GCA_050728695.1 Methylocella sp.
GTGCTTCCATCATCAAACGGTCGATCACCGCGATCCCGATCGCGCTGAAACGCTCGCCATATCCGAGGCAGAAGCCGACATGAAACGTCCGTTCGCCGACCACCGCTCGAAACACACGCAGGGAAACTTGCGCCGTTTCGGGTATCGGATCGTCGCCAGTCAGGGCGCGGATGCGTGCGCCGTTGATCGCTGCGACCGGCGGAAGGTCGTGCAGGTCGATGATGTCCCAGGAATTGTCCGAACGCGGCCAGTCCGATCCGCTTTGCTGGATTTTTTCGTCGTTTTGCTTCCACCATTGGCCTTTCCTTCACTTTGCGCGCCCGAATGACCACCTGCTTGACGGTCCAACTCAGCCGAAGGCCGCTATCACCGTCTCGATGGGAAGAAACAGGGTGCGGCTGTCCGCCGGATATTCGATGAACTCCGCGCAGGCCATGTAGAAGCGCTTCGCCTGGTCATCCTTGGCATGCACCAGTGCGGCGCCTATGCCGATGCTCTGGGAAGCGATGGCGACACGGCGAAGCGCATCCGATAGGATATCTGCACCCAAGCCATGGCCGGCATAATCGCGGCTGACCGCCAGACGTCCGATCACCGAAACCGGAATCGTGTCGGGCGCATTGCGCCGAACCTTGCCCGGAGCAGCCGCTCGTTCCACAGCACCGGCGGAAATGCAGAAATAGGCAACGACCCGATTCTCATCATAGGCGACATAGGTGCGAGAGAACCGGCTCTCATTCCTCATGGCGCGGTGCCTCAGCCAGTCGTTGAGGACCGGCTCACCGCAGTCGAAGTTGGATAGGTCATGATCCGCCGTCAAAGGAGCCGGAGCCGAGAGCTTCGCTTGCCGGCGCTGCGGATCGGGCGTTACGTTTTCCACCCTGGGGCTCGACGCAACAAAGCTCGCAGCTTAGGCCCCGGCGCCGAGGGATTATCGAGCGCATGGACGAAAGCGTTGTATCGCTCCGGATCGAGCACGAACAGGCGCTGATCCAGGAGGACGTCGATCGCGACCTTCCGGGCGCTCTCGATCATGAACTCGGTCCGCGTCTTCCCCAGGATGGCGGCCGCGTCATCGATGAGCTGCCGGGTCTGCGTCTCGATGCGCAGATTGATGCTGCCCTTTGTGTCGGAAGCCGAAGGTCGATCCGCAACCGCCGAGGTCCCGGCGCCCGGTCCGTTCGAAGAAGTTGAGGGGCCCTTTGTCATGGGGTTAACTTGGGGCGTCGTATCCACATTGTCAATACAATACTCGGTTCCGCAATGCGGCATCTCCGGATGCATCTGAGCAACCCGAAGACCAAGTTGCAACACCTTGTATAGAGCATTCGAGGCAATCATAGGCGCGCCTACATCGCAGAATATCGCGCCATGGCGTAGGTTCGGCAGGATGGCGGAAGGAGTGGGATTCGAACCCACGGTGGGCTTGCGTCCACGGCGGTTTTCAAGACCGCTGCCTTAAACCGCTCGGCCATCCTTCCGCGAAAAGGCAAGACTTGTATCGAGATATGCGGCGCCAGAGGCAACAGTTTTATTGCCCTGATCCCGCCGCAACGTCCAGGCGAAAACGATATTTCGAGCTTGCGATATCGCTTTTCAGAGCTGGCCCATCAAAGGACCCCTGTGATAGGCAACGGATTTCCGCGTATCAAAGCGTTGAATCCTCGATCGGGATCCTGAAATAACGCCGGCCATTCGACTCGGGCGGCGGCAGTTCGCCGGCGCGCATATTCACCTGCAGCGACGGCAGAAAAAGCCTCGGCGTATCGAGCGTTGCATCGCGCGCGGTACGCAGCGCGACAAACGCGTCTTCGTTTATGCCGTCATGGACGTGGACGTTTTGCGCCCGCTCCTCGGCGACGCTTGTCTCGAAGGCGTGGGCGCGGCCGCCCGGGGCATAGTCGTGGCACATGAAGAGCCGGGTTTGCGGCGGCAATTTTAAAAGCCGCTGGATGGAACGATAAAGCGCCCGAGCATCGCCGCCGGGGAAATCGCATCGCGCCGTTCCATAGTCTGGCATGAAAAGCGTGTCTCCGGCGAACGCGGCGTCTTCCATCAGGTAGCTCATATCGGCCGGCGTATGACCCGGAGTATGGAGCGCTTGCACATCGAGGGTGCCGACGCGAAACGTTTCGCCGTGCTCGAACAGGCGGTCGAAACCGGCGCCGGGCGAGGGAACGGGCTTGTCGTTGAACAAATTGCCCAAAATCTGTTGGACCTGCCTGACATGGGAACCGATGCCAAGCGCGCCGCCGAGCTTTTTCTTCAAATAGCCCGCCGCCGAAAGATGGTCGGCGTGGACGTGCGTCTCCAAAATCCATTCGACGCGCAGCCCCTCGGCTTCAATTGTCTTGGCAATGGCATCGGCGGAGTGCGTCCTTATCCGTCCGGCGGCGGGATCATAGTCGAGCACGGGATCGATGATCGCGGAAGCCTTCGTCGCAGGATCGGCGACGAGGTAGCTGATCGTCTCGGTCACCTTTTCGAAGAACGGGATGATCCGCGCGCCCATGCCCTGCTCCGCTTCGACGTGGATGGTGATCTATTG
>JBOHJV010000258.1:0-2538 GCA_050728695.1 Methylocella sp.
CCCGTGTTCCGGGTTCACGCCGAGGGACGGCTGATCAGCAGCATGCTCGAGCCGCAACCCGACGATGCCGTGCCGCGCTTCGCCTATGAGGATCACATTGCCGCTCTGACCGGTCCCAAAGGCCGTCCGGGGGAACGCCTTTGGCCGCAATCGACAAGGCGCATTTCCGAGCTGCGGCTATGCCTTGTTTACGACCAAAAAATCGGCCAGCGGCCGGGGCACCAATCGCTGACTATCGACATTGTCGATTATCCGGGGGAATGGCTGCTCGATTTGCCGCTGCTTGGCAAATCCTTTGGCCAATGGTCGCGCGAAGCTTTCCGCGCCTCGGCAAGCCCTGCAAGGGCGCCGCTCGCGGCGAAATGGCTCGCGCTTGCCGCCAGCACCGATCCGCGCGCCAATGCCGATGAAGAGCAGGTGCGCCGGGCGGCCGAACTCTTCACCAATTATCTGCGCGCCTGCCGTGCCGACGAAAATCACTTTTCGAGCCTGCCGCCGGGCCGTTTTCTGATGCCGGGCGATCTCGACGGCTCTCCTGCTCTGACTTTCGTGCCGCTCCCCGTCGAGGAAGGCCAAATCTATCCGCCGGGCTCGGTCGCGGCGATGATGGAACGGCGCTACGAGGCCTATAAGACGCATGTGGTCACGCCGTTTTTTCGCGACCATTTCGCCAGGCTCGACCGCCAGATCGTCCTTGTCGACGCGCTCGCCGCGTTGAACGCGGGACCGGCCGCGATGCGCGACCTTGAGTCCGCCCTAACCGATGTTCTCGCCGCGTTTCGGGTGGGGCGCGGCAATCTGTTGTCGGCCTTGTTCCGGCCGAAAATCGACAAGATTCTGTTCGCCGCGGCCAAGGCCGATCATTTGCACCACACAAGCCACGACCGGCTCGAGGCGATTTTGCGGCATCTCACCAAAAGAGCCATTGCCCGCGTCGAATCGGTTGGCGCCGAGGTCGATGTCATCGCGCTCTCGGCGGTTAGGGCGACGCGCGAGGGAATGGTCGGCGCCCCCGACGAGCCGACGCTTGAAGCCGTCATCGGCACGCCCCTCGAAGGCGAGCGGATCGGCGACGAGATTTTCGATGGACAGGCGGAGGCGGCGATTTATCCCGGTGAACTCCCGAATGATCCCGAAGCGGTTTTTCGCGACGCTCCGCGCATCGGGCCCAATGAAATCGACTACCGTTTCGTGCGTTTCCGTCCTCCCGTTCCGGTCCGGGCAGACGATGACTCGGCTCTGCCGCCGCCGCATATACGGCTCGACCGCGCGCTGCAGTTTCTCCTTGGCGACCGGCTCGGCTAAAGCCCTCGACAAAGGCTTGCTTTGATGATTGACCAGACAAGAGTTTTGCCAGTATCAGGCGACCACCAAGCGCTGCGGCAAGGGATTAGCGAGGTTTTGCGTGGCCGTTGAACCAAAACCCCGCCCGCGTGCGTTCCGTCTCGGTGCGATGACCCCAGAGCCCGGCGCCGCGGCCCCGAAAGAGGCCGTCGTGATCGAAACCACGGCCGATCCCTACGAGGCCGAGGCCGAGGCTTTACTGGCCGGCCGCGATGCTGGCGAAGAGGCGATTGAAGCGGCGCAGAAACAAGGAGTCGCGGCCCGCTCGCTATGGTCCTGGGGCGGTCTCTTCTGGTCGGCCGCGGGCGGCCTCGTTTCGCTCGCTTTCGGGCTCTGGCTGACCCGGCTCATCGAAGATCTTTTCGCCTGGTCGTCTGCCTTCGGCGTCGTTGGTCTTGCGCTCGCGGGCGCGGCCGGCACTGCGCTATTCGTTCTCGCCGCCCGGGAAATCGGCGGTATTCTGCGCCAGCGCCATATCGCGGAACTTCATATTGGGCTTGCCCGCGCGCGCGAAAGGGACGACTTTAAAGAGGCACGGCGCCTCGTTAAGGATCTTTCCGCGCTCTATTCCACGAGGCCCGATACAGCTCGCGCGCGCGCTGAATTGCGCAAAATCGCGCGCGACATCGTCGACGGGCGCGATCTCATCGACATTGCCGAGCGCACGCTTGTCGAACCGCTCGACTTGGAGGTGCGGCGCGAAATCGCGAGCGCGGCAAAGCGCGTGTCCATGGTGACCGCGCTTGCGCCGCGGGCGATCATCGACGTCGTCTTCGTCGCGGCGCAGGCGATCAGGCTTATCCGGCGCATCGCGGTCATCTATGGCGGGCGGCCGGGCCTGCTAGGGTTTTTGAAATTGCTGCGCACGATTGTCGCGCATATCGCGATCACCGGGGGCATGGCGGTCGGCGACAGCATCCTGCAGCAGTTCGTCGGCCATGGGATCGCCGCGAGATTGTCGGCCCGCCTCGGCGAAGGCGTGCTCAACGGACTGTTGACGGCGCGCGTCGGACTTTCCGCCATGGCCGTCTGCCGGCCGCTGCCATTTGGAAGCAAGAAGGCGCCAAAGGTAGCCGATGTCGCGCCGTTCTTGTTCAAGGGCGAGAAGAAGGAGTGAGCGCGCCCACGTTTCCCCTCTCAATTTATGTGAGTGTGAGCCAGCTTGCTCGCGCCGATCCAAGGCATCATCGCGCG
>JBOHJV010000259.1:0-2527 GCA_050728695.1 Methylocella sp.
CGGCGACATCGCCGTTTCTCTGCTCGTCGCGCGTGACGGCGCGGGCTTGTTTCATCTTGGCCCGCCCAATGAAACCGCCCTTTTCGAGGAGGTTTTGGCCGTGAGCGGCAAGGCGCCCCGCGTCGTGCCGCTGAAACAAGCGAACTTCGTCCTCTGCACCGGCCTTGCCGATCCCTGGCGCGAGACGCCCGCGGATTACGACGCCATCCTTGCCGCCATGCGCGCCCAAAACCTCGATTTTATTTGCGCCAACCCCGATATCGTGGTGGAGGACGCCGGCAAGCTGTCATATTGTGCCGGGGCGCTCGCCGAACGCTATGCCGGGGCGGGAGGCAAGGTCATCCAGGCCGGCAAGCCTGGTGCCTCGATTTTCGCGCGGGCACTCGAGCTAGCGAGGGAACCTTGCGCCAAAACCATCGATCGCGCGCGGGTCCTCGTGATTGGTGACGCCATGCAAACCGATATCAAGGGCGCACATGACCAGGGCTTTGATAGTCTCTTGGTGACATCCGGCATTCATCGCAAAGAGCTGCATGGCGGCGTGGAGGGCGCGGCGCTCGAGGCCGCGGCATTCCGGCGGTTCATCGAAGGTGCGGATTTCGCGCCGACGGCGGCGATCCCGGAGCTGGTTTGGTAGAAAGTCGCGGAGAGGCGGCATGCCGCGTCCTTGACGCGGCCCCTTCCGCCATGCAGTTTCCCGCCGAGTCCGCGGGGCGCCCGCATGGCGTCTTACGATTTGGGTTCCCTTGGCCGATCCTTCTTCCGCCAAAAAATTTGTTGCCGCCATCGATCCGGCTGGACCGCCGCCCGGACTTGCCGGCGCGGTGGTCACGATCGGCAATTTCGATGGCGTTCATCGCGGTCATCTCGCGGTGATAGCGCGCGCCAGGACGCTCGCCCAGGAGCTTAACTGTCCCTGCGCGGTGCTTACCTTCGAGCCGCATCCGGCCGATTTTTTCAAGGGTCCCAACACGATTTTTCGCCTCACGCCGCGCGACGCCAAGGCCAGGGCGCTGGAAGGGCTTGGCATCGACGGGATGATCGTTTTCACTTTCGACAAGGTTTTGGCGAGCCTCCCGGCGGAAGCTTTCATCGTTGAAGTCCTGATCCGGCGTCTAAAAGTCCGGGCCGTCGTCGCGGGCTATGATTTCCATTTTGGCGCGGGCCGCTCTGGCTCGCCCGCCCTTCTCAAAGAGGCGGGGAGCCGGCTTGGCTTCGCCGTTGAGATCGTGGAGCGGGTTCCGGCGGCCACAGCGGATATCGACGAGGCGGCCTCCTCGACGGCGGCCCGCGCGGCGCTTGAAGCGGGCGACGTCGAAAATGCCGCGCAACGACTCGGTCACCCCTTTGCCATCATGGGCAAAGTCATCCATGGCCAGGAACTCGGCCGGACGTTGGGATTTCCGACGGCCAATCTTTTGCCGGACCCAAGCTGCCGGTTGCGTCACGGCGTCTATGCCGTCCGTGTCGTTGCCGGGACCAAAATCTATGACGGCGTGGCGAGCTACGGGCGTCGCCCGACGTTCGGTGGAGGCCAGGCGCTGCTCGAGGCCTTTCTGTTCGATTTTTCCGGCGATCTTTACGCTGAGACGATCGAAGTTCTTTTCATCGGCTGGATCCGGGCGGAAGCGAAATTCGATTCGGCCGCCGCGCTCCTCGCGGAAATGCAGCGGGATGAGACGCGGGCAAGAGAGATCCTGCGGGCGCCATCGTCTGATTGAAACGCGGTGGCTTCCGGCGCGTGGTGACATTGCCTGCAGGATCTTCTAGCATTGCCATGCTGGCGATGGCGGGGCGTCACTATGGCAATATCACACAGCAACGGCGATCTGATCTCGGCAATTTACGATGCCATTATCGACCCTGCCCGTTGGGACGAAGTCGTCAAGCGCATCGCCGAAGCAACAAAATCATTCAGCGGCAACCTTCTTGTTCATCAGGCCGATGCGGGAAGCCTGACGGCACTCTACAATGTTGATCCCGTCATTGCCGAGGCTTACGCCCAAACTCATCACAAAGACGACCCCCTCAAGACGCCAGCGTGGAGCATCGCTCCGGGCGAGGTGCGGGCTTGCTCGTACACCCAGACCGATAGTTTCAGAGCCTCGGCGTTTTACAATAAATTTGTCCGCCCGCAAGGATGGGTCGATCTCGTCGCCACTGGTCTTGCACGCGCGCCCAATGAGTTCGCCCTATTGGTCCTTACAAGATCGCGCGATGCGGTTCGGGTCGAACCGGCGGAATGGAACCTCTTAGAATCCCTCGCGTCGCATTTGCAGCGCGCTGCCGCGGTTCATACCTTGCTTGCCCGGATGAGAATAACAGCGAACTCGCTCGCCGCGGCCGCCGGTTTCGCCGTCTTTCTCTTGACCGGGGATTGCCGGGTTCTCTTCGCTAACTCCAAGGCCGAGGACCTCGTGCGGCGCGGGATGGGCTTGCGCTATGAACGCGGGCGGCTTGCGGCCACGACCCCTGCGCTCACTGATCGCCTGCGCGTGCTCGCTGGCGCAGGGTCACGGCCGGGACG
>JBOHJV010000260.1:0-2496 GCA_050728695.1 Methylocella sp.
CGCATTTGGTGCAATTTACGCTTAAGTAATGACCGTATCAAATACTATCGAAGCTTGATATTGGCGGTCAACTGCTGCTCGTTGTGCGCCTCCTTGGAACGCGGCTTTAGGACAGTTTCAACTCAGAACGGACATGGCTATGCCGGCTGGGCGACGCACGGAGCTCAGTGGGGGCTAATCCACCGCCTTCCGCCGCCAGCTTGTTCCTCCTGGTGTGGACCAACATATCTAGGACCTTTGGCGTCCGCCTGCCGGACGATTTCGGAAGGGAACCTGTACCCTTGTAGCTGATTATCTTCATCCCCTTGGCTACTTAGTTGCGAGCGAAGCCGCAAGCCCAAATAGCCGTGACAATGCCCCCAGGCCTGCTCTATTAAGACATTGCGCCCGCGCGGACGACGGCGCGACTCATCACCAGGTGATCAAGACCTCGCGCCGGACTCCAAATTGCGCCCGCTTAGCCGCCACGGCAATCGGCGCATCGCTTTCGAAGGGAGAAAGAGGTGGCTGGCCAGGTAAGCCCGCTCGCGGGCAAAACAATCGAACCATCGATGTTGGTCAATGTGCCGCGGCTGGCGACCGCGTATTTCACCGGAAAACCGGATCCAACGGTCCCGTCGCAACGCGTTGCGTTCGGCACGTCGGGTCATCGGGGATCCGCCTTCGGCAACGCCTTCAATGAGGCACATATCCTGGCGATCAGTCAGGCGATCTGTCATCACCGGAGCCGAAGCCGCATCACTGGCCCGCTGTTCGTCGGAATCGACACGCACGCGCTGTCCGAACCCGCCTTGGCAAGTGCGCTCGAGGTATTTGCCGCCAATGACGTCAATATGATGATCGACGAGCGCAATGGATACACGCCGACGCCCGTCGTTTCGCACGCGATCCTGACCTACAACAAGAATCGCAAGAGCGGTCTCGCCGACGGGATCGTCATCACCCCTTCGCATAATCCACCCGAGGACGGCGGCTTTAAGTACAACCCGCCGAACGGTGGACCTGCCGATACCAACGTAACAACGTGGATCGAGCGCACCGCAAACGCGCTTCTCGCAAACGATCTCAAGGGCTTGCGACGAATCTCATACGACCGCGCGCGCAAATCTCCCTGCGTCCACCGACACGATTACATTGGCTCGTATGTCGCCGACCTCGCGAACGTTGTCGACATGGAGGCGATCCGCTCGTCTGGTGTGAAGATCGGGATCGATCCGCTGGGTGGCGCGAGCGTCCATTTTTGGCAACCGGTCATCGAACAATATGGCATCGCGGGAACGATCGTCAATGACGCGCTCGACCCGACCTTTCGGTTCATGCCGGTCGACTGGGATGGAAGAGTCCGGATGGATTGCTCGTCGCCCTATGCCATGGCGCGGCTAATCGGCATGCGCGACAAATTCGATATTGCCTTCGCCAACGACACCGATGCCGACCGGCATGGGATCGTGGCCCCGTCGAATGGCCTGATGAATCCCAATCATTACCTCGCGGCCGCGATTTCGTATCTGTATGAGAATCGTCCCGGCTGGAGCAGCTGCTGCGCCGTCGGCAAGACCGTCGTCAGCAGCGGCATCATCGACCGCGTCGCCGCGAAGCTCGGCCGCAAGCTTGTCGAAGTACCCGTGGGGTTCAAATGGTTCGTCGATGGCCTAATCGGCGGCTCGCTCGGCTTCGCCGGCGAGGAGAGCGCCGGAGCGTCATTCCTCAGGCGGGACGGATCGGTCTGGACGACAGACAAGGACGGGATAATTCTCGGTTTGCTTGCCGCCGAAATCACCGCACAAACCAAACGTGACCCAAGCGAAGCATACGATCGCCTCACGGCCGAGTTGGGCGCCCCCTTCTACGAGAGGATCGACGCGCCCGCGACACCCGAACAGAAAGAGCTGCTGGTGACGCTCTCGCCCAATCAGATTGGCATGACGGAACTTGCCGGCGAACCAATCCGGGCGAAGCTTACCGCCGCTCCCGGGAACGGTCTTCCGTTCGGCGGAATCAAGGTGATTGCCGAGAAAGGATGGTTTGCCGCTCGGCCGTCCGGCACGGAGGATGTTTACAAGATTTATGCCGAGAGTTTCCGCGGTGAAGGTCACTTGCGGCAGATCCAGCGAGAGGCCCAGGACACCATAGCTTGCATGTTCGAAACCGCCAAAGCGCATTCCCTCAAATGAAGCCTTTAATGTTTGAACCTGTCACGGCACGAAGCCACTGACCACGCAAATGCAGACCTCAGAGGCCGAAATTCTTTCGATTTACGGGCTGTTTTAGGGGGCTGGCGGATTTCTACAAAAGTATGGCACGTCATGGCGATATCGATCAGCTGGCGATTCACACGATCCGCATGGCGCGAGTACGTGCGCTACAAAAAGGGGCATCTCTTGAGCGGCCAATCGCCTGCTTCTGCTCTCCCTTTTCCACCCGCCGCCGAGCGGTGCGCTTTGACATGCGTGGAGTCGATCATCCGCGTGTTTGCCGATCTCCCAATTCCGGCAA
>JBOHJV010000261.1:0-2471 GCA_050728695.1 Methylocella sp.
CCCTGCGCTTGTCGACGAAGAAGGCAGACCGCATGCGCTGCTTTTGACCGGCGGCCAGGTGGCCGATATCAAGGGCGCGGCGTCCTTGTTGTCCGCGACAGCCGCAAGCGGCCGGATGATCGGCGACGGCGATATTATACTTGACAGGACCCAGCCACGACCTATTGGGCTGGCGTTAGCGCGCCTTCGCTTCTGATTCTTTGGGGGACGCGCGATGATCGCCTACGATCTTCTTTAGCGCCCGCTCTAGATCATTCGGATCGTTACTCGTCTCATGCTCGCGCGCCGCTTTACGGATGCGCTTGGCGCGTTCCGCATCTGTCAAGGTCGTCTTCTTAGCAGGCATGATCATAAGAACTGGGCGTCATCTTCTTCATCCCAAAAAGCCATATCGTCAGGCGGGCTCATTTCAACCCATAGTTTAAAAACCGTTTTGTCTGCCTCGCTGACACGAAACCAAAGCCGATACGAGGGAATTATTTCCCTGCCTATTATCTTAAGCTTAGTCTTTGCGAGATAGATGCCACGCACATTTGGCATCGTCGGGAATCCCAGAGGATTTCTATGAAGCGAATACGTAATAGCGGCCAGGGCTTCGTCACACACTTTTGCCCCTCCAAGGAGGGTCACCGCTCTCTTGAAACTTGGCTCCTCAATTATATTCCATCCTTTCACCACCCAAGCTCGCGAGCAAGTTCGGCAGTTCGCTCAATATCGCTATTCGTTATTTCGTCATCCAAGAAAGCAAATTCATAAGGCATTGGGTCTTTGTGCTGAAGAACACGCCATCTTACATCATGGCTGGCGTCGCTTACCTCTGTCGCATTCTGAAACCAGAGGCTTCTGATAACTTCATCGACGAGAAGAATTTCATCTTCTGAGAAGTGCTGCATGATTGGCGCGCGGAGAGCTATGGTCCTAATCTGCATGTGACCGCCAAGCATCACTTGCTCGAAACGAATTGCTCCTTCTTTGGCTAACTCTCGCGAAATGGGGATCATTGCCCGAGGGGCTGGGCCTTTCTGGATGCGAAAGTATTCGAACCCGGTAAGAGGTTGCCCAAACCGATAAAATGCTAAGAAATCAGAATAGTAGAGGATCTTATTGAGCTTAACAGCTCCGAAATAGACGTCGTCTACTGATTTTCTGGAGACGTAAATAATCAGCTCCCGGAACCGTTGAACGCCTTTGTCAACGGGGAAGCTGAAATTGAGATAGCCAGTTGTGCCCTTGTCCACATTATCCACAGATCCAACATAGCATTTATCGCTTGACATTTCTAGGTAATTGAGTCCGTCGTCCACAGACAAGAGCGTTGCATTGCTCACATGTCACTCAAGCGCAGTTATTTGACCGATATTTCAACCTATTACCTGTTACGCCAGCCAAGGCGAAGTTTGCGCGCTCCGTATCATTAAGGCCAAGCCGAGCGCGATGGCTATAGCGAAAGTCAAATTCCGCCATATAGCGATGCAGATGGCGCTTGGAAGCGTGCTGATAAATGCCGCACATCCCTCTTTTGAAAATCGAGAAGTAGCCCTCAAGCGCATTGATATGGATCGACGGATCATCTGGCGAGACATATTCGTCTTGGCCATGATGGACGGTTCCGTGCTCGGCGAAATCGCGGCCGATGACAACGTAGCGCTTGGCCTCGTCCGTCATGAACCGAGCTTCCTTGGCGATATTAGCCTCTAGGATCGGCCGAACGTCCTTGGCCGAAAGGCTATCGACCACGAAACTGCGGGCCTGCCCGCTGGCGCGGTCGACCAGCGATAGGACCTTGATCTTCTCAACCCAAGACGGGTTAGCGTGCGCCGGAGTCGGGCGCGCATCCGGATCGTGACCAATGAAAGTCTCGTCAACCTCAACGTCGCCTCCAGCGCTGCCAAACGGCGCAAGCTCGCCCGACCGCATCGCCTCACGAATGCGATGGCCGACAAACCAAGCACTCTTGAGCGTTATGCCGAGAGTACGGGAAAGCTGGTTCGCGCTAAAGCCTTTCTTAGACGAGCAAAGCAGATGAATGGCCGTCAGCCAATCGCGCATCTGAATATGGCTGGCCTCGAAAATCGTTCCAACCTTGACGGTGAATTTTTTGCGGCAGGCATAGCACTTATGGGAACCAATGCGATCGGTCTTACCCTTCAAAACGCCAGCTTTGCCGATGACACCGCAATGCGGGCATACCGGGCCATCCGGCCAAAGGCGCGCCTCGACATAGGCGTAAGCTGCGGCTTCGTCATTGAAGTGCGGAGCGGTGAAAATGGACTTGGTCACGGCGGAATCTCCTTATGACGCAACCATATATCAAGTCTGTGGTCCTGTCAAGTATAATATCGCCTCGGCGACAAAGGCTATGACGCTAAACATCTGCGCCTCTTCCTCGAAAGCCGGGGCACCATCCCGGTCATCCCTCGCTCAAGCAAGTCTTCGGCTTTCTTCGCTTCGCGCGCCGAAGCCTCGCCTTG
>JBOHJV010000262.1:0-2453 GCA_050728695.1 Methylocella sp.
GTCACGCCGTCGCCCCTGGCACCTGTCGCGGTGGACGAGACCGCGACCACCCCCGCGGGCGTCCCCGTCCCGATTGACTTAACTGCCGGCGCGACGGGCAAGCCGACTTCTGCCGCCCTTGTTGGCACGCCCGTCGGAGGGAAAGTCACCGGCTTTCCCGCCACGACCGTCACCTTCACGCCTACAACTGGGTTCACCGGCGCAGCAAGTTTCCAGTTCATGCTTGCTAATGCTTTTGGCAAATCGAACACCGCCACGACGACGATCACCGTGAAAGGACCCGACCCCAACTTTAAGCTATCCGCCTCAGCCTACTGCAACACGTCACCGCCCACCGGTCCCGCCGTCAAGCTCGGCTGGACAGCCCAAAGCGGCGCGGCATCCTACGACCTTTATCGAAATGGCCAGCTATACAGCCAAAGTATTCCTCAGACCTCATTTGACAACAACGCCAATGTCACGGCCGGCAACACCTATGCCTATTTTGTTGTGGCGCATGCTTCTGGCAGGGAAATCGAGTCCAATGTGGTTTCCGTATTGGTCCCAAGCGGAACTTGCTCAGCGGCGGCGCTCCCCAACCTCGTTATTCAGAACCTCCTGTTGAGCGGTAACAGCGTCGCGGCAGGCTCGAACGCCCAAATAAAATTTACCGTACATAACAAGACCCCATACACTACCGTCGGCGCCGGCTCGGCGGCCCCGTCGGTAACCCATATCCGGCTTGGCAAATCCAGCAGCAAGGTAACCGCCAATGATTCGCTCTTACTTAGCCTGAGCACGCCCGCCAGCGCCGCGGAAGCTGATCCTAATAGGGGAGATTCTGTCGAGGTCGCAGAGCAGGTGACGATTCCGAATAACCTAGCCGCCGGACCGTATTACCTGTGGGTGATATTGGACAGCACGAGTTCCGCCGGGCAAGGGCGGGCAAATGAGCTGGACGATAAGTCGGCGCTTCCGATCACTGTGACCAACCCTGTCGTAGGCCCCGACCTTGTCGTCAGAAATCTTGCTCTAAACCACGCGAAGATAGCGCCAGGCGCAAGCATCACGGTGAGCTTTTCCGTAGCCAACCAGGGCTCAAATACGGCGAACGCTTCGTCAACGAAGGTTTATTTGAGCACGTCCAACAGCCATATCGGTCCCGCCGACTTGCTGTTGGGCAGCATGACAACGCCAAGCGTTGGCCCTGGACTGGCACTTCCAAAAACCGCCTCAACCTTCACCATTCCAGCCCAAACACCAGCGGGTGACTATTATGCGTGGGTGATGCTCGACGCGAACAACAGTGCCGGGCAGCCGCCGGTGGCCAAGGCCAATGACAAGGCGTATGTGCCGCTTTCTTTGGCGTCTGACGCCGCAAAAGCAGCCGGACCTATGCCGCTTGCTTTGGCGGCCGATGCCGCACCTGTGCCAGTCCGGTTAGTAAAGGCGGTGCAGCGTACGCTACATGCGCTAAAGGCACTGGCCATCACCGGTTCCCCCAAGCTTCCCGATACCCTGAATACAGTTAAAAGTCTTGCTGGCATATTGATAGCCGCTGGAGAAGATTTACACTTTTTAAACACCAAAGAGGATGCTCTAGCTTCGTTAGAATATTTGAGGAGTATAGATAATGATCTGAATTCGGAAATAAATGCTCTTGAGCAAGGCGTCAATGCTTACCGCCCGACTAAACTTGGTGCTCTAGTCGCTGAATAGATCAGCAAGTATTTATTTAAGTCAGCGGTGGATTTTGTCATCAGCGATGATTTACACCACAAAGATTGGCTGCCTGTTGCCGACCCCCTTGCGGATACAGTTTTTCACATCGCGGCGGCGTCGCTGTATTTCGGAATTGGAGACGAGAAAGATGCATTTGGGGAATTATTTAATGAGGTATGGGACAAAAACATACAAATATGGAAACAAACTACGGGATTAAATGAAGACGTAGACGGTTATATTCTTACGTTAGTAAAAGAAGGTGATCTAGACTGGAAGACACTACAAAAGGCGCATGATATTTCCAAGTCAGATCCTGCTGCTGCGGCGCATCTTATAGGTCTTGTAGTTTCTGGAGAAGCTGCCAATAGTGATAACGTCACTGAGCTATGGAACCAATTATCTATCACGTTAAGTTCGACAAAACGGCCTCTGGTGGCCTGGAACATCATTCTGGGACTTGTTCATGCGAAAGAAGCCGAAATAGAGAAACATGACAATTTGGCTAAGTTTTTTGTTGGTCAAGTTAAATCTGACGTAAATTGGCCGAGGTGGGTCGGCATTGCGCTGTTTGGCTTTGACCTCAAAGAGTTTGCCAATAGTGTTGCTAAGGAATACACGCTTACGAGCTGGGCGGTTCTAAAAACCTCGCCAATTTGAGTTATTTCTGATTCCATCCTGGCGGATGGGATCGGAGTTGATTCGATGTGCAGGCAGGCAGGATTTTTCGATGTTGATGATCGGCTGAAACG
>JBOHJV010000263.1:0-2445 GCA_050728695.1 Methylocella sp.
CTCAATCCGCTTCCACTGCCCGTCGCTCAGCCAAAACAAATTCCTGCTCACAATTTCAAATCCTTCCCGCCAAAGAATCACTATCTTATTGTAAGCGCAAAAGGATTAATGAGTTCTAACCCTAGTTTCCAAGCGATGTCCAAGCCGCCGCCGGCTGGCCTCGTCCGTCACCAGCATTTGACGCCGCTACGGCTTTCAACTTGCAAAGTGGTGACAAATATGTCACCACTAATCTAATGAGAGACACGAGGCCGATTTCATGGATCAAGGCGGCACGTAAGGAATTCGAAGAATTTCCGGAAGATGTGCGAAGCGACATGTTCGACGCGCTCACCATCGCGGCCGAGGGCGGCAAGTCCGACAACGCAAAGCCATTTATGGGCGTTGACGGCGGCGTATTCGAGATTGCACTCCGGTATCGCGGCGACGCTTTCCGCGCGCTCTATGCCGTCAAGATCGACGCGGACTTCTGGGTGATCCACGCCTTTCAGAAGAAATCGAAGTCATGGATAAAAACAGCGCGAATGGAGGCCGATCTTATCCGCGAACGGCTCAAGCGATTGAAGGAGATTTTGAAATGAAAAACGGCGACATGGAACTCGTGCGCGGAAGCGGCAACGTCTACCGCGACTTTGGCCGGCCCAACGCGGGGCTTGAACAGGCTCGCACCATGATCGCGGCGAAGATCATTACTATCCTCGATGAACGCAAGCTCTCGACACGCGACGCCGAGAAACTCACGGGCGTTTCGCATTCCGAATTCTCTCGCATCCGCAACGCCCAGCTTCGCCGCTTCACGCTCGACCGGATGATTGCCGTGCTCGGCAAGCTCGACGAGAATGTTGAGGTCAACGTCACCTTCACCCCCCGTCAGCATGGCGCCCACGCTACGCCGCGTGGACGATGATGAGCGAAGCCCATTTCGGTTTAATATTTCGGGGCAGGCGATCGAGAATGGCGCTGGAAGGCCCGATAATGCCTAAAGCAACGCCACCAATGGAGCGAGCGCGTTTGCTACCTTCGTCGCCAAAGTCACTGCGCTGATGAGCCTATCTCGATTGTTAATGACATTCTGGATGTCATCCCTTGCTCCTCGAAACCGAGCGGTTAGCACTCTATATGGGTTGCTCATATTTCCAGCGGTCAAGTGCAACAATTGATCCAGCTCACTTGATACTGGCAACAATGCTGCTCTAAGCTTGGCTCTCTTAGCGTCACTTGACGCTTTAACAAAGGCGTCCTGCAAGAAAACAGAAGCATCAAGAAGCAGGTGAAGAGCTTGGTCATTACTAATTTGCGTCATGGTATTGATCCTCTATTTTCCAGTGGAAATTTTATTTATACTTGCGGCAATCTGACTGAATTCCGAGAATGCTGCTTCAAAGTCTATATCCGTTGAAAGCAATGCTGTATGAGCTTTTCGCATTGCAACAAGGACCTCCACAATCTTGTTATTGTTTAGGACCGCCAAGCGGTGCTTAAAGTTTTGGGCAATTGTGTCAGCTTCCCTATAAGCGTAATAGGAAACCGCGTAATTTCCAGGGATGATGGACAGGTTTGCGGTTTTCGCATTTATCCAACTATGGTAGGCACCCTTAAGTTCTGCATCGACTGTCGGGCCATCGAGTATAATATGGTCAATAAAAGCTATCAAATATGGATTTACTGTCTCAATTATTTGCCGAAGCTCCGCTCGAATTTGCAGATCAATAATATCAACCGCGACTGTTGAAATGAGTGTTATTGCTGGGGTCAAAGGCGAGGGCGCGGAAACAGGAATTGCGGCAAGCAAAGCATTTGCCGCACCCGGAATTTTCCCAGTAGCGTCTCGGAGATCCTGAATCCCTTTCGGATCGGTCGCCTTTGCCAGCGCGGTTGCGTATTCATTGATGGCGGTGATTGCGTCGAGTTGGTCTTCAAGGAGCGTCAGGGATTTGGGCGGGGGATGGTCAATCGTGATAGGTCCCCCGCTTAGGTAACTGGACGCTCGCCTTTCAATTCCTGTTTCTCTGATAAGATCGAGATCTGCGGACCTGGCATCCGCTATGATCGTAAGCGAATCCGTTGCGGTCTTCCCGAATTTAGCCGCCGGCTGCGATGACGGCGAAGCGCAACCGGCGCATAAAAGCGTCACCGTGCGGCTCGCCATAAACGTCGCATAAGGCCCATTTTGGAACCTGATGCGTAGCCGGGCTCGGCGCGACGCACGAAACTTGCTTGCAGCTTCCCATTCCGCAGGGTTGAGTCACCCGTCACGATTTATATCATCTCCGGAAAAGGAGAACCCATGGATGGCGTTCGTCATGGCCGGGCTTGACCCACGGCTGTCCGGTTCGATTTTGGTAGACAAGGTGCACGGCGTTGATTCAACTCGGTCCGGAAGGTTTAGCGAATCATCCAGACACGAAAAAGGATCGACGCCATGCGCCATAAGAATACTGTTTT
>JBOHJV010000264.1:0-2433 GCA_050728695.1 Methylocella sp.
GTCGCGCGGCCGCTCTTCTTGCTTGGTATGACCGCCATCGCCGCGATCTGCCGTGGCGCGCCTTGCCGGGCGAGGCCGCCGACCCCTACAGGGTTTGGCTTTCTGAAATCATGCTGCAACAGACGAGGGTCACGGCCGTAAAGCCCTATTTTTCGGGCTTTCTGGCGCGATGGCCCAATGTCGGCCTGCTGGCGGAAGCCAGTGGCGAAGAGGTGATGCGGGCCTGGGCGGGCCTTGGCTACTATTCCCGCGCGCGAAACCTCCATGCTTGCGCCAAAATTGTCGCGGGACCGCTCAACGGTAAGTTTCCGGATACTGAGGCGGGATTGCAGTGCCTTCCCGGTATTGGGCCCTATACCGCGGCGGCGATCGCGGCGATCGCTTTCGGCCGCCGCGCGGCCGCCGTCGACGGCAATGCCGAGCGGGTGTTTGCGCGCCTCCATGCGATCGAGACGCCGCTGCCGGCGGCAAGGTCCGAAATCAAGGCCAAGGCACAAGAAATGGTGCCGGCCGAGCGGCCCGGCGATTTCGCGCAAGCCGTGATGGACCTTGGCGCCACGGTCTGCGCGCCAAAACTCCCTGCTTGCGACATTTGTCCGTTGCTAAAATTTTGCCGCGGCCATGCCTTGGGCTGCCCCGAAAGTATGCCACGCAAGACGCCACGGCGGGAGAGGCCGCTGCGCCTGGGGGCCGCCTTTTTCGTGCGCCGGCGGGACGGCGCGGTTCTCGTCCGTGCACGGCCGGAAACGGGGCTTTTAGGCGGCATGACGGAATTGCCCGGAACCGCTTGGGAAACGAATTTCGATGCGGCCTCCGCGGCAAGCCAGGCGCCGGTGAAAGCTTCCTACCGGAAGCTCGAAAGAAGTGTCTCGCATGCGTTCACTCATTTCGGCTTGCGGCTCGACATTTATGTCGCGGAAGTTGCAAACACGCGGCGCGCGCCCAAGTGCTACCGTTTCGTGCCCGACTGCGGTCTCGACAGAGAGGCTCTTCCGAGCGTCATGCGTAAAATAATCGAAGCCGTGCGCCAAAATGCCACCTCTCCCCGCAAGCGGGGAGAAGGGCGAGGGTCAGAAAAGCAGAAGCGCTCCCACCGAAGTTGCTGATCCAATTATTCGGCGGACCACGATCTTGAGCCGGATCCCGCCAGATATACCAATCGCGTTTTGGATCGCTACGCGAGCGGCGGCTGGCTAAGACCCGAGGATGCGCGATCGACCTGTGGTTTGGAACGAAGTCGAGGATGACCCTGAGCTTTTTTGCATGCGCTTCATCAATGAGGCGATCAAAACTTTCGAGCGAGCCGAAGACCGGATCAATCCCGCGGTAATCAGAGTCATCGTAACCGAAGTCATGCATCGGCAAGGGATAAATCGGCGAAATCCAGATCGCATCGATTCCGAGCCAGACGAGTTAATCGAGCCGATGTCGAATGCCGTCGAGATCGCCTACTCCATCGCCGTTCGAATCCTGGAATGAACGCGGGTAGATTTGATAGAGAGTGCCGATCCGCCACCAATGATACATGACGCAACCGTCTATTAGGCCGAGACCTGATCATTGCAACAGCGCCGAGGAAATCGTGCCTCCTCGACACACCCGACCGCATCGGGAGAGTCTTTCGGAAACTCCTAGACCTTGAAGCCTGCCAAGGCTGCGCTGTGCTTCCAGAGCAACAACGCGTCTTCGTCATCCCGCGCCGCGGGCGACGGCGTGGTCGGGCGGCACATGTAAAAATAGCCGCCCGTCGTATCAGCGACGGCGGCCGAAGCGGCGAGATAGATGATCGTTTCCGCGCCCTGTTTTGGGGAAATCGCGAAGAGTTTGGCGAGTCCCACGAAGCGCGAGAGCATGCCGCCGCTCTGGTCGCCGAAGCGGGTGGCGACGAAGCCAGGATGCAGGCAATTGGCGGTGACACCCGTGCCATGCAGGCGGCGGGCGAGTTCGCGCGTGAAAAGAATGTTGCACAGCTTGGAGCGGCCATAGCTTTTCATGGCTCCGAAGCTTTTCACCGATTGGAGATCTCCGAAATCCAGCCTGGCGCCCCGATGAGCGGCGGAAGCAGTGTTGATGATTCGCGCCGGTGCCGAGTCTAGGAGCCGTTGGCGCAACCCTTCGGTGATGACGAAATAGGCCATGTGGTTTAGCGCGAAGGTATATTCCAGCCCGTCTTCCGTGACCCTGCGGCTGCTGAACATGGCTCCCGCGTTATTGATCAGGACATCAATGCGCGGCTCCGCGCGGGCGATTTCGGCGGCCACGCGCTTCATCTCGGGAATGCGCGCGAGATCGGCGTAATGAACTTTGTGGGCGAGGCCGGGCGCTCTTTCGAGAAGCGTTGCCAAGGTCGCTTCTCCGCGCGTCTTGTCCCGCGCGATCAGGACGATCCGCGCCCCCATTTGCGCCAGCCGTTTTGCGGCGACCTCGCCAATC
>JBOHJV010000265.1:0-2431 GCA_050728695.1 Methylocella sp.
CGAATTTTCATGGCGAAGTCATCACCAAAAAGGACGGCGACCCCGATTCGATCGTGCCCGGCCTCATGGCGATCGGCGAGGCCGCCTGCGTCTCCGTCCATGGCGCCAACAGACTAGGCTCGAATTCGCTGATCGATCTTGTCGTGTTCGGCTGCGCCGCCGCTCTCCGCGCGGCGGAACTCGTGACGGCAGGGGCGAAGCAGGCGGAGCTACCGCCAGATTCCGCGGGCCGGGCGCTTTCCCGTCTCGACCGCTTCCGTTATGCCCAGGGCGAAATTCCCACGGCCGAACTGCGCCTCAAGATGCAGAAGGTGATGCAGACCCATTGCTCGGTCTACCGCACCGGGCCGACATTGGAGGAGGGCTCGAAGCTTATCCATGAGGCGTGGACCGCCGGCGACCAGATTTCCGTCACCGACCGTTCAATGATTTGGAATTCCGACCTCATCGAGACGTTGGAATTCGACAATCTTATCGTGCAAGCGGTCGTCACCATGGAGGGCGCGCTACGGCGCACCGAGTCCCGCGGCGCCCATGCGCGGGAAGATTTTCCCGCGCGCGACGACATCAACTGGATGAAGCATACGCTCGCCTCGATCGATCCCGATGCCCGCACGGTTGCGATCGATTACCGCCCCGTGCACAGTTTTACGATGACCAACGAGATGCCCTATATCGAGCCAAAGGCGCGGATGTATTGAGTGAAGAGGTAAAAGTACTAGATGGTTCATTTCACGCTTCCGAAAAATTCGCGTGTCGGAATTGGCAAGACGTGGCCGAGGCACGGCGACTCAGCGAGTGAGACGGAGTTCCGGATTTATCGCTGGAATCCCGATGACGGACAAAACCCGCGCGTCGACACTTATTTCGTCGATCGAACCGATTGCGGCCCGATGGTTCTCGATGCGTTGATTTGGATAAAGTCCAAGATCGATCCGGCGCTCACCTTCCGGCGCTCGTGCCGGGAAGGAATTTGCGGGTCGTGCGCGATGAATATCGACGGCACGAATACGCTTGCCTGTACCCACCAAATGGACGACGTCAAGGGCGCGGTCAAAATCTATCCCTTGCCGCATTTGCCGGTTGTAAAAGATCTCGTGCCGGACCTCTCTGTTTTTTACGCGCAGCACGCCTCGATCGAGCCATGGCTGCAAACAACCTCCACAACGCCAGAAAAGGAATGGCTTCAAACGCCAAAGGACCGCGGAAAACTCGACGGGCTTTACGAATGTATCCTTTGCGCTTGTTGCTCGACATCCTGCCCGAGCTATTGGTGGAACGGCGATCGCTATCTCGGCCCCGCCGTGTTGTTGCAAGCCTACCGCTGGCTCATCGATTCGCGCGACCAGGCAACGGGCGAGCGGCTTGACAATGTCGAGGATCCGTTCCGCCTCTACCGCTGCCACACGATCCTGAATTGCGCCAAGGCCTGCCCCAAGGGCCTGAACCCGGCGAAAGCGATCGCCGAGATCAAGAACATGCTGATCGCGCGCCAGAGCTGATGCCTTGTGGCGCCTTTCTGCGGCCTCAATCCGCGCTCACATCCGGCGGAAGGAGGCTTTGCCTATGCCGCGCATTTTGCTCCACGCCGCCGCCGTGCTTTTCATGGTTTCGGCCGCCGCCGCTGGTCCCATCCAGAGGCCAACGGCTTACGATGAGATGATCGCCCGCGAGGCCAAGGCTTACGGAGTTCCGGAGGCCTTCGTCCATCGCATCGTGATGCGCGAAAGCCGCTATAATCCACACATCGTCCACAAACATTGCTTCGGCCTAATGCAGATCAAATATGCGACGGCGCGCGGCATGGGCTACAAAGGCGAAGCGCGCGGGCTTCTCGACCCGCAAGTCAATTTGACTTACGCCATCCCCTATCTCGCCAACGCCTACCGGCTCGCCGACGGCAACGAGGATCGCGCCACGGCGCTCTTTAGCAGCGGCTATTATCATGTGGCCAAACACAAGAAAATGCAGGGCCTATTGCGGACCGCGTCGTCGCCGCGCTGACCCCCGAACCCGCGCCGCCACTAGCTCGTATCCCGTTTCGATAAAACCGTATCCGACATCGCGAAACAATTTAGGCATTCGGCTAGTGTCGAATGCGGGCTCTACCGCAGGCCAGTTTTCTTCCTCTTGCTGAGGCATTGCTGATTTAACTTGGTGGTCAAATCGATGCCGACGAACACTCTTGGCCCGACATATATCTGACCGCCATATCCCCCGCTGGTGGCACTGTTTGCGCCGGGGCTGGTGACCGTGAGCATACTGATAGGCGTCCAAGAGCCATCTTCGTTATGGCGGAATTGGGTACAGTCAAGAGTCTGCCCTAGGGCGGATGGCGCAATGCAGAAGATTGCCGAAACGGCAAGAGCGAGTTTCCTCATCCAAATTCTCCTATTCCCTGAGAGAGGGGATGCTATTACGACGGCTACTA
>JBOHJV010000266.1:0-2403 GCA_050728695.1 Methylocella sp.
CGCAAATCCGCGCCGCCGCGGCGGGCTTTGCTTTTTTTTCGCCACATTCTGCCGCGATCTTGGGGCGTGGCCGCCAAGATAAATGTTCGTTAAATAAGGTTGCGCGGCGTTGATAAGTCGTACCGCAGGGGGTGGTGGTGCACCGCGTTGCTCTCGTTCAAGAATCCCAACCGGGGCTGCGGCCGCCCGTGGCGGCGCGCGTGCAAGACAATATTCTCGCCGACCTCGAACGCGACGTCCTCGCCTTTCTTTGCTTGCGCATGCCAAGCAAAGTCACCCCCGACCGGCTCACCCTGTTCGGCGCTTGCGCCGCCGCCGTGGTGTTTTTCGGCTACGCGGCGACCCGCCTGCATCCGGCGTTTTTCTTTCTCGCGACGCTCGGCATCGTCCTTCACTGGTTTGGGGATTCGCTCGACGGAAGCCTCGCCCGTTACCGCAAGATAGAGCGGCCGCGCTATGGCTATTTTCTCGATCATTCCGTCGACGCCCTGTGCAATTTGGCGATCATGGCCGGGGCCGGGCTTTCCGCCTATATCCGGTTGGACGTAGCTTTGTTTGCGCTGCTTGGCTATTTCATGCTTTGCATGTATGTGTTTTTGTACAACCACGTCTCGCAAAGGTTTCAATTATCGTTTCTGGCGCTCGGACCGACCGAGCTTAGGGTCGGCTTGATCGGCCTCAATGGCTGGATGTATTTTGCCGGCGATGTGAAGATCGCGTTAGGCAGCGCGACGTTCTCGCCCTACGATCTCGTGCTGTGCGGCGCGGGAACAATTTTTGTTTGTCTCTTCGCCATCAATGTTTTCAAGGTGGCGCGGAAGCTCCGGGTCGAGGAGACCGCGCAAAGCCGGCGGGGATAGGCAAGAGGCCGCCTTTATAGGTGTAAAAGTCGGGATTTGAGATTTCAGTCACGGTCGCTTGAAATCGCGCCCCGCCTTCTATCTCATGGCGGCGAGTCCGCCTCGCCCATCATGCCTGCCGTGAGATGAATAGCGTAACATGCCATTGACCGAGTCATCAAATCCAAACTTTCGCATTTTTATAGGGCTTCGAGAAAGCCGCTCGCCTTAGCGAAATAATTCGCGCCCGCCATGGCTTCATCTCCATCGCTTGCGGCCTCGAATGTCTGGCGTTCCGGGCGATTCGAACGCGAGAAGGCGCGAATCGCCGCAAGCCAGCCTTCGCCGTCGATCGGGCTCAGCTTGATGATGCGGCCGCCGCCGGTTTCCCGAAACACCGCGATATCCGAGGCGATCACCGGCGCGCCCGCCGCCAAGGCCTCGGCGACCGGCAGCCCGTAGCCTTCGGCGAAGGACGGCATGAGCAAGGCGCGGGCGCCGTCGAGCAGCCGCTTTAAGCAAGGCGTCGGCAGGCCCGCGGCCTCGATGACATGATTGGCGATCGAAGGGCAGCGTTGGAGCAGATCGACGGCGTTTTCGGTTTCCCATCCGCGGCTGCCGATCAAGACAAGTTTTGGCGCCGCGGCGCCGTCGCGGCGCACTAGTTCCCGCCACACCTGCAAAAGCATGAGATGGTTCTTGCGCGGCTCGATGGTGCCGCAGGCCACGAAATAAGGCGTGTCCGCCAATGCCGGGTCGACAAGATCGCGCCGCCAAAACACCGGCGCGGCGGGAGGGGGCAGAACAAGAATCGGCATGCCGGCGCGGCCGAGCTCGGCCAAATGGCGGGTGAGCGCGGCTTGCACGACCTTTGTCGTGACGATCGCCCCGGCGCCGAAACGGGCGAGATTGGTCAGCCGGCGCCGATGCCGTTCGTATTCGGCCTTGCGGAAATACTCAGGGGTCTCGAGCGGCAGCAAATCGTGAATGAAGAAGACGGCTTTGACGTCGGGGCGCTGCTGCAGCCAGGAAAAATAAGCCGCGATCCAGAGCGGGAATTGACTGACGTTGAGATAGCGCGCGCGCCGTGGCAGGGCGGCGGCGGGCGAGCGGCCGAGCAGGCCGTGCCGCCAGATCCATCGCAAGACGCCCCCCGCGCGATGGCGACGCCCCTGCGCGATCTGGCGAACGCCGGAAGAAGGCGCGGCCTCGCCCCGGATAAAAGCGGCAATCTCGCGATAGCTCTCATCCTGTTCAGGTTCTTCTTGTTCGCCCCAATGAATAAAGATCCCGTCGACCACGTCGCGCGCGGCCGCGGCGCCGATCACGCGCGGTCCGCGCGGGGTCATCATGATGGCGAGTTGGTCTTGCCGCGCGGGGTCGAGAAAGTGGCGGGCGAAGGAAAAGTCAATCCGGTCGATTCCGTTCGGCGTAAGGTTCAAAACGCGGGTCGCGAGCCTCGTGATGTCGTAGGCGACGGGGACAACCATCATTTGACCTTCACGCGCGCCGGGCGGGGACTCCCAAAGTGCGCCCCCGACGGCGGTGTCATCGAAACCGGCGC
>JBOHJV010000267.1:0-2389 GCA_050728695.1 Methylocella sp.
CGGACTGCTCGTGAGCGAAGCGATGCTGGTAAGGGATCGCGGAGAGTTGCCAAACAATGAACCCGGCTTACTGTCCAAATTGATCGGCGCGCGTTGAAGGCCGCGATGCATGATGTATAAAGACGTTACTCACAACCGAAGTGACTCCGGATTCAGTGATTTGTAATGCGCCGTGTCAAATGCGGAGAAGTCCCGAAAAGCGGGCATCTCCGCTCCGCTTCAATCTCCGCCAACTCCCTCATCGTCAATCGGCTGATTTTCGGGTTCGCAAGGCGTAGCGGCATTATATGGATTGGGCAGGCGCAAATGGGTGCCGCGCTCTCCATCGCGCAAGGAGCTCCATGTTGGCAACTCTTCGGTCCGCGGACACTTCACATGTCAAAATCATCATCATTGGATCGGGACCCGCCGGTTATACCGCCGCGATCTACGCCGCGCGCGCGATGCTGGAGCCGATTCTGATCTCTGGCTTCGAGCCCGGCGGCCAGCTGGCGGTCACCACCGACGTCGAGAATTATCCTGGCTTTGCCGCAGCGGTCCAAGGTCCTTGGCTCATGGACCAGATGAAGGCGCAGGCCGAACATGTGGGCGCGCGCATGGTCGCCGATCATATCGTCGAAGTCGAGCTTGGCCGGCGCCCGTTCCGGCTTCAAGGCGACAGCGGCGCCAGGTACACTTGCGACACTCTGGTCATTGCGACCGGCGCCAAGGCGAGATGGCTCGGCATCCCCTCGGAAACGAAGTTTAAAGGGTATGGCGTGTCCGCCTGCGCGACCTGCGATGGATTTTTTTTTCGCGGCAAGCCCGTCGTCGTCATCGGCGGCGGCAATACGGCGGTCGAGGAAGCTTTGTATCTGAGCCACATCGCCTCGAAAGTCACGCTCGTGCACAGGCGCGATACATTTCGCGCCGAGCGCATTCTCCAGGAACGACTATTCAAGCAGCCGAATGTCGAACTGATCTTCGATCACGTCGTCGATGAAATCCACGGCGCGGACAATCCTCCGGGCGTCACCCACATTCGTTTGAGGGATGTTAAAACGGAGAGCTTGCGCGAGCTTGAGGCCGATGGCGTTTTCGTTGCGATCGGACACGAGCCGGCTTCCGGTCCATTCAAAGGTCAGCTCGCGATCAAGCCGAATGGCTACATCGAGACGGCGCCTTTCTCGACCGCGACGAGCGTGCCCGGCGTATTCGCGGCGGGCGATGTCGCCGACGACATTTACCGCCAGGCGGTGACCGCGGCCGGGCTCGGCTGCATGGCGGCGATGGAGGCCGAGCGCTGGCTCGCCGAGCAAGCCGACGCGCGGGCCGTGGCGGAATGAGGGTAGCTCACGCAGTGGCCTTGCGAATGGCCGCGGGCGCTTAGCCTTGCCAAAAACGCCAAATCGAGCCAATCTGAACGTCCAATCCCCGGTCATGCGGGGAGCGGGCTTATTCCCTGGCGCATCCAATGATCGTCAGGGCCCAAGGCAACCGGATTTTTAGCCAGGGAGGATTCAATCATGCTACGCTGCGGCACTTCGCTCGTTGTTTCAATCTTGTGCTTCGCCTGCTCGAGCGCCATGGCTCAGGGCACGGGGCAACCAACCGATCCTCAGATTGCCCATATCGCCTATACGGCCGGGCAGATCGACATTAAAGCCGCCAAGCAGGCGCTGAGCAAAAGCGATAACAAGGATGTCAAGGCCTTCGCCGATGAGATGGTCCGGGATCACGAAGCGGTAAACAAGCAGGCCCTGGCGTTGCTCGACAAGCTGAAGGTAAAGCCGGAGGATAACGCGACCAGCAAATCGTTGGCCGGTGCGGCGTCCAAAAAGCGGGAGGAGCTGTCGAAGTTGAGCGGAGCGGCCTTCGACAAGGCTTATGCCGAGAACGAGGTGGCCTACCATCAAACCGTCAATGGGGCGCTCGAAAAGACGCTGATTCCCGACGCCCAGAACGGCGAGCTCAAGAGCTTGCTGGAAACCGGTCTCAAGCTCTTCAAGGAGCATGAACAGCACGCCGAGAACCTCGTCAGCGCGCTGAAATAGCCTCTTATGACGGTTCGGTTGAATATTCTGGCGGGAGGAGCGCTGGCGCTCTCGGTTCTTGCGCTTGGTTCCCCCTCGCCCGGCGGCGAGCCCCGGGTTCACGAGATCGAAGTCGCCAACCTGGCGATTGGACCCGCGCCCGCGGGGCTGCATGTGAACGACATCGTCGAGTGGATGAATGCCGACATCTTCCAGCATACGGCGACCGCCGCGGATGGGAGCTTCGACGTCGATCTCCCGGCTGGCGCGAAGGGCCGGACGATTTTGAAACGGGCCGGCGTCGTGGACTATTTTTGCCGTTTCCATCCGGGCATGAAAGGACGGCTGGAGGTGGCCCCCTGACAGCAAGCGAGGGT
>JBOHJV010000268.1:0-2380 GCA_050728695.1 Methylocella sp.
GAAACGGCGTCAGCCTTGCTGCTCTTGATTTTCAAATTTCAAACTGAGGCGTTACCGGTCGGCCGGGCTTTGCGGGACACATTCGCGCCGCGCAGCTTGCAAGCTTTCGTGTCCCTGGAATTCGTCGTGTGCATCACCGCCGCGGGGAATTATCCGCCTCCAGGGCCAGGGCTTCGGCGATGGGGGTTGCACTTCGCAAGTTTGTCCTAGGGTTGCTTCAACGCCTCCGCCGCCGGCGCGCCGTCGTCAAGCACGGCCGAGCGAAAGTCAGCGCCTCCATCCGAAAGGCTTCAGGCCGAGGTACATCCCGTGCCACCACATCGCACCGAAATCACTGTTCACGCCGTCGGGCTGGTCTTTGTCGGTCGGCGTGACATGACGTTCGACGAATTTTTGGGCGCGGCCATGGTCAGTGGTCGGCAATTTGCGCGCCATGTCGTGCAGGCTCACCTGGAGATCGTTCCACAATTCGAACAGGCACTTGATCTTGTAAGCCAGACCGACCTTGCAATCCAAGGCGGCGATCGTCTCCGGCCCCAGATTCTCAGGCGCGTCCAAGGTCAGGACGCGCTCCAGCGTGGGCGCCGCCTCCACCCGCGCGGTCAAAGGATCGCCAAGGCCGAAGCGGTGGCGCAACGTACTGATTACCGAAGCGTGGTCGAAAGGCGTCGCGCCGTCCACGGGGTAATTGTCACTCGGCCGCAGAATCGTGTTGGGTCGAATATATGGCGACGCGATCACCGCGGGAACGCGAACACCGTATCGATCAAAGGCGAAATGCGGTTGGAGATTGTCGCCGTGCACCGGCCCCGGCGGCAGCGCCTTGGGCGGCGGCGCATGATCGTAACAGCCGCCATGTTCGTCGAAAATGATGACGAGCATCGTCTTCTTCCACGCGTCCACGTTGCCGCGCAACGCATTGTAGATGGTGGCGACGAGCTGGTCGCCAAAGCAAACGACATGCGGCGGATGCATATCGTTGGGCAAATTGATATGCAGCGGCCGCATGCCAATGTCCGAATAGTATCGCGGCTCGATGAAGGAGTAATTCGGCAAGACGCCTTCGCGCGCATGGCGCAGGAAAGTGTCGATCAGGTGGAAATTCTGTGCTTTTCGCATAAGCTCCGACAGTGTCAGCGTGTGGGAGAGGCCGTGGTGGTAAATGGCCCAGCTGGGCTTCGACGGCGCCGCGTCGAAGGAGTCGAACACCGTCGGCATCTTGAAAAACAGCGCTTTGGGGTTATTGTTTTCGTAACCACCGGCCGTTCCCGTATGCACGAAAAATCGGTTCGGCCACGTCTGGTTGGGCGCGGAGGAGAACCAAGAATCGCAGACCGCGAATTCTCGCGCCAGCGTAGCCAGCGCCGGCACATCCCGATCGGGCTTATATCGGCTCATGACCTGCCGGGGATCGTACCCGGCACGCGAGGGCCGCCCATTGGGGTCGGTATAACTATCGACGAAGCCGCTCATATCGGCGACGGCGCCGTCTCGCGGCGGATAGGGTACGTCCGCGTCTAGCTGGCCGGAACCGAAAATCTGCACATTGATGTCCTGCCAGAGTTCTCCGGGATCGGGATTGGGGACGGATAAACCGGCCACGTCGCCGCCCGCCGTCTCGGTCAGAGGCCAGACATTGCCCGAACGGTCCTTGTTGGATTCGCTTCCGTCCACGCCATCGAAATCCTTCGATTTCGGGTAGAGACTCCCGAGCAGATTGTCGAACGAGCGATTTTCCAGCATCAGAACGACGAAATGCTCTATGGACTGTAACCTCGCCATGGCAATCTCTCCCCTTCGGTTGGCGACCATCGCCTCGCTGCTTCGCCTGATGCGACGCATGCAAGATGGTGCAATCGGACGGCACCGACAACTGAATGCACGGTCATTGTAATACTATGAAGGAGGATCGATCCTCAACTCGACTCTGTGGATTTTTGCGGCAACAAAGCGCTTTTACGCGCCGTTCCCAGAGACCGGCTAGATGCGCGCGCCTTTCCTGAAACGCCGCGTCGATGGACAACGATGGACGACTCATCTGGGAATTCATCCGCGAAAGGAAAGCTCGCGCGCGCTAGGGGAGCACGGGCTCAGCCGCCAAGGTGTCGGAAAAAATCCCAAACCAGCTTCGCGCTATTGACATCGCCATTGGCGAGGCCACGCCCAGGTCTGGCTTCGCTCGCAAGGCCACGCAGCGCGTGAGCGCTCCTTTCGATCCGGACTGCTTCGACCGGGACTCCGCAATTGTTCAGTTTATCGAGGTAAGCACGGGTACCGTCGCGGGGATCCTTGTTAGGGAAGACGGTGGTCGTCACGCCCCCCGCGCAGCCCGCAAACTTGCCGAAAAAGCCGAGCGTCGCATCAACGGAAAGAAGCTCTG
>JBOHJV010000269.1:0-2350 GCA_050728695.1 Methylocella sp.
CGATGGCGCCAGTTCGCAAATCCTGTTCGATGCTGCCGGTATGGGCGATCTTCTGAGCGCGCGCCAAATGATCCTCGCTGCGCCGGATCCGCTCCGCCTCGCGCGCGGCCCGCAACGCCAGATAATCATCCACGGCGCCCAGCACGCCGAGTCCGGCGATGAGAATCATCACCGTACCGATCGCGAGGGCGAGGATGGTTGGGGTGACGGCACGATCGGGCACCGCGATCAGCGGATCGGGCACAAGAGTAGCAGCCGCCATGGCGGTGAAATGAAGTCCGCAAATCGCCAAGACGAGCAGCACCACGGCCGCGAAGCGTCCCGGCAACACCGGTGCCCATGACGTGACACGCATCCCAGCGGCGGCGAAGGTCATGCCAATTGCGACCGACGCCAGGACATAGCCGGCGTCCCAGTGCTGTGGGGCGGGTGCCCGCAAAGCGGCCATCCCTATATAGTGCACTGCGGCGATGCCCGCCCCGATGATGGCGCCGCCTCGGGCCAGAGCCGCATACCGGTGCGCGACGAACATCCCGAGCCAGGCGGCCCCTATCGCGGCCACGAACGAAAGTCCGGTCAAGCCGACATCGTAGTTTACCAGAAAACCCTGGTCATAAGCCAGCTCGGCAATGAAATGGGTCGCCCACACGCCCGCCCCGAAGATCGTGGCCGCCCCAAATAACCATGCAAGGGCCCGGTCCTTCTCCGCGTCATGGGCGCGAATGAAGAGTTTCACGGATGTCGTGCAAGCAGCAATGCAAATCATTACGGCGAGGAAGACGAGCCGGAGATCATGCTGTCCGGTAAGACAGTCAGCTATGCGCAGCATCGTTCATCCTTGCTCGGTTCGGATCGTGGTTCCGTTGCCGTCAAGCGCCGGGTCCGGGAGATTATTGCGGCGATGGACCGAGCGAGCGCCCGCCTCCGGCGCTTTTCGCCTGTTCTCCCACACATGTGTCACACGGCTGTTGCGTTTCGATGTTCCGGAAGGGGCGATTTTTACCTTGTTTACGGGTGTGATCGCTGTTTAGCCACGGATTGTCTGATGCCTTGGGTCGATAGGTTGTCCCGTCGCGGCGGCTAAATGTCTGGCTATGAATCCTGGCTTTGGGATTCTGTCGTCGATGTGCAACAAGACCCTAACGGGCCATGTGGGGGCAAATATTTTCTGCGGCAGGAAGGCTACGAGGGTGAAATTAGCGCTGCCACCAAACCATTCGCCACTTAAAAATCGGCTCACTACCCGCCGGCCTGCGCGGCCGCGCCGGATTGAAATTGGCCGTCAATAATTCGAGCGGCTCCGGATCAAAACCTTGCGCATTCATCAAGGCCGCCGGCGCGACCCCGGCCTCGATGAGTTCGTCCGCCACGAATAACCGCAAGGCCTCCCCTTGGCCGCACGGCGGCAGGCTAGCGTAGGCGAGGTGAATATGCGCAAGGGCCTTTTCGCCATCATTCTAAAGGTCGCGGGCCCGCCGCATTTTCCGAGGATATAAGCTTCCACGGGCCGCTCATAGGCCGTCGCGAGCAACGCCATGGCGCGCGGCTCGTCGTCTAGCGCGACCTTTATCCCCCCGCGTCCATCCCCCGCAACTCCGGCAAATACCGTTCCGGCGCCGAGTGTAAGCCCCTCGCCGGTTATTTCCATACGCGCATGGAGGCGGGCAACCCGCGCTTCCTATTTTTCCAAAAGCTCCTGTCCCTGCCGCACCCAACGCTCCGTTTCGAAAGTAGACGTTTCTGGTCGAGAGCATACCAGAAACAGGCAATAATACCTAACTTCGCTAATTCACAAAATCGTGAACGGGTGTCTGACATTGCGCAAAGGAGGGGCGGAGGGGCGGTGCCGACCTTCGGGCTCGCGCGGCAAGAACCCTAGCCTAGGCGGGGGGCCGGGCTATGGCCTATCACCGCCCCAAATTCATGCCGGTTTGGCGGGATGCGGAGCTAGCGGACCATCCCCGCCATGGCAATCCTCTGCGGCTTTGCAGCTGCCTGGATCAAGGTTCTAATACCGAATCCCAATAGAGATAATCCAACCAGCTTTCGTGCAGGTAATTGGGCGGAAACCGGCGGCCATTCTGGTGCAGATCGTTGACGGTTGGTTGATAGGGCATCCGCCCCGGCCACATGCGCGCCTCGCCGGGACGGAGATCGCCCTTGCGCAGATTGCAGTTGGAACAGGCGGCGACGACATTTTTCCAGGTGGTCGTGCCCCCTTTTGAGCGGGGGACGAGATGGTCGAAGGTCAGATCCTCGCGGGAGCCGCAGTATTGACAGCTGAAACGGTCGCGAAGGAAGACGTTGAAACGGGTGAAGGCTGGATGGCGCGGCGGTCTGACATATCGTC
>JBOHJV010000270.1:0-2295 GCA_050728695.1 Methylocella sp.
CGCTTGCCGTGCCGAAACGGCCGCCGAATATTGCCGTTCTCGACGAGAACGGAGTTTTGCTCGCCAATCGCGGCGACACCGGAGGGGCCGCGGTCCGGGTCGCCGACCTGCCACACTACCTACCGAAAGCCTTTATCGCAATCGAGGATCGCCGCTTTTATTCGCATTTCGGCATCGATCCCCAAGGAATGTTGCGCGCGCTCATTCGAAATGTAGCAGGCGGCGGCATGGTGCAGGGCGGTTCAACCCTGACGCAGCAGCTCGCCAAAAACCTCTTTCTGACCCAGGAGCGGACCGTTTCGCGAAAGATCCAGGAAACGATTCTCGCGCTCTGGCTCGAACATAAATATTCGAAGAATCAGATTCTCGAATTGTATCTGAACCGCGTCTATTTCGGCTCCGGCGCTTATGGCGTCGAAGCCGCGGCGCGGAAATATTTTGGCCATGGCGCCCGCGACGTGACCTTGCCGGAGGCGGCGATCCTTGCCGGACTCATGAAGGCGCCGACGCGGCTCGCGCCGAATCGCAATCCGTCCGGCGCCGCCGAGCGCGCGAGCCAAGTCATCGAGGCGATGCGCCAAGAAGGTTTCATCACCGATGCGATGGCCTCGCTCGTTGCTGCCCACCCGGCGAAAACCGTCCGCGACCAAAGCGCGAGCGCGATCAATTACGCCGCGGATTTCGTGATGGACACGCTCGACGATACGGTCGGCGCGATCGACGAAGACATCGTGGTCTCGACGACGCTCGACGGCGGCCTGCAGGCGCTGGCGGAAGCAGCGCTTGCCGATGCGCTCGATCGCAAAGGCGCGGCCTTTGGGGTCGGCCAGGGCGCCCTTGTCGCGCTCGCCCCAGATGGTGCGATCAAGGCGCTGGTCGGCGGCCGCAACTACGCCGATAGCCAGTTCGACCGCGCGGCTTCGGCCAAACGCCAGCCTGGGTCGGCTTTCAAGCCGTTCGTTTACCTCGCCGCGCTCGAAGCCGGCTTAACCCCGGACTCGGTGCGCGAAGACGCTCCGATCAATGTCAAGGGTTGGCAGCCGGAAAATTACGCGCATGAGTATTTCGGCCCCGTCACGCTCACCAAGGCGCTATCGCTGTCGTTGAATACGGTGGCGGTCCGCCTTGGCCTCGAGGTCGGTCCAAAAGCGATCGCGAGGGTCGCGCATCGTCTCGGCATTGCGTCCGATCTTTCCGTCAACCCGTCGATCGCGCTTGGCACATCCGAGGTTACGCCGCTAGAAATCGTGAGCGCTTACGCAGCTTTTGCCAATGGCGGATTTGGCGTGCAGCCGCAGATCATTTCGCGCGTAAAAACCGCCTCTGGAAAACTCCTCTATCAACGCAAGGGCGCGAGCAATGGCCGGGTCATCGATCCAAATTACCTGGCGATGATGAATACCATGATGGAGGAAACCCTGTTGACGGGCACGGCGCGCAAGGCCTCGTTGTCGGGTTGGCAGGCGGCGGGGAAAACCGGCACGAGCCAGGAGTTCCGCGATGCGTGGTTCATCGGCTACACGAGCCATCTCGTCGCCGGCGTCTGGCTCGGCAACGACGATAATTCGCCGACAAAAAAAGTTTCAGGCGGCAATCTTCCCGTGCAAATCTGGTCGCGTTTTATGCGGGGCGCGCATAATGGTGTGCCGCCGCAGCCGCTTCCCGGCGGGACTTGGCGCGATAACTCCGTGCCCGTGGCGGAAAACAATGGCTGGACCTTCCCCGGCTTGTTTGGCGCGGCACCCCCCAGTCAAATGCGGCAAGTTGCGGCACCCTCTGCCGTGCCGCCGGCAAACTTGCCGGTTCAGCGCAACGCCCCGCGCGCGGTCGACGCCCCCGGCGCCCCGGTGCCACCCGCGGACATCCCCAACGCCCGGGTTCCGGGACAAAAGCACCGGCCACAGTCCGGAAAGCAAAACTTTTTCGAGCAGCTGTTCGGCGGCTAATATAAGTCCCAGCGCAAGTGGCGCCGGAAAAGGCCGCACAATCTCCGACGGGAGATAAGACGATCCGGAGGGATGCGTGAACCTGGCGGGGCAGGAGACGCTTCCAGCAACTTCCAAGAAAGATGATTACGGTTCATTACAGCTATCCGGCGGCCGAGCGCGAAGCGGTGAACCACTGCCGCAGATAGGGATCATCAAGGACGGCGCGATCGGCATTCGCCTGATTAGGGTTAGAACTCATTAATCCTTTTGCGCTTACAATAAGATAGTGATTCTTTGGCGGGAAGGATTTGAAATTGTGAGCAGGAATTTGTTTTGGCTGAGCGACGGGCAGTGGAAGCGGATTGAG
>JBOHJV010000271.1:0-2289 GCA_050728695.1 Methylocella sp.
ACCATGCCCTTGGTCGGCGGCTCCAGCGTCAAGAAGACGCCCATCCTGGCGGCTTCCTGATCGACGGTAACGATGAGATCCTTCACCATCGCCGGATTGAGGCTTTGGCCGCCCTTGACCGAGACGATGACTTTCTCGGTCTTCTTCCCGTCGGGCTTGATATAGAGAAAGCCGTCCACGCCGCCGTCGCCGCCCTTCTTGCCGCCCTTGAAAGGTTGCGCGTCGATCATCGCGAGCGTCCATTTCTGAAACTCGTATTTGTCTTGAAGGGCGAGCGCGCGGGCGCCGTCGAGGTCTTTTGGCACGCCAACAATGTCGAAACGGATGCCGGGAAACGCGTCTTTGAGCCGCCGCTGGATGAGATGAATGGCGAGATGGGTGATGTCGATGCCGATCCAACGGCGATTGAGCTTTTGCGCGGCATGGACGGTGGTGCCGCAACCGCAAAATGGATCGAGGACGAGATCACCTTCGTTGGAAGAGGCAGAAATAATTCGTTCCAGCAGGGCGAGAGGTTTTTGGGTGGGGTAGCCGAGGCGTTCTTCACCCGACGCAATTTCTATGTCGCTCCAGAAGTCGCCAATCGGGATACCTTCCTGTTCATCGAGGTATCTCTTGTACCGGGGAATGCCCTCACCACCACGCGGTACAACGATCTTGCCTTCACGGTCAGCCACTTCCATTCGTTCTCGCGTCCAGCGCCAAACCTTCCTCACGCCTTTGAATTCATATGTAAGGTTCGGACGGTTCGGATTAGGGTTGAGAAGAGATGTTAGTTGATAACGGCGACCATCAGAATCTTTGAGACTATATTGCTCATCGACCCGATCTGGATCATGAGGCAAATAAGTCTGATTCCAGCGCCATTTCGAGGCATCTTTCGCGAAAGACAGGATGACATCGTGGGTCGTCGCGAAGCGTGTAAATGCGTGGCCTTTCGGATGACTTCGCCTCCAAACGATTTCATTCTTGAAATTCGCCTTCCCAAACACTGCATCGAGCAGAATTTTCAAGTAATGGCTCGCAGTCGGATCGCAGTGCAGATAGAGCGAGCCCGTTGGCTTCAACACCCGATGCAGTTCCAAGAGCCGCACGGCCATCATCGCGAGATAGGCCATCATGTCGTTTTCCTTCAAAAACGACCGCATGGCGCGCAGCATTTCGGCGGCGTCGGAATTCCCCGATTGCATCACCTCGTCGAAGGCGCGCTCGGCCGGCTCGTTCCAATGCCAGGTGTCATCAAAAGCCTCGATCTGCGCCTGGCTCTGGTGCCCGTCCGGCGCCTTGAACAACAGATTGTAACTGGCGTTGGAATTGAACGGCGGATCGAGATAGATCAAATCGACGCTCTCGTCCTCGACGTGCGCGCGCAGAATGGCGAGATTGTCGCCATAAAAGAGGGTGTTGCGGGCGGGTGTTTTCAGCATCGGACCAGATCCGGTTCAAGGTTTCGCGCGCGCCCTGATCCTTCGAGACGCTTGCTTTGCAAGCTCCTCAGGATGAGGGCTTTGGGGTGCGCTAGCCGGATGTTCAAGATCCCTCATCCTGAGGAGGCCGCCAAGCGGCCGTCTCGAAAGACGAGGGATCGCGCGCCGGCTTTCGCGGCTTTCCTTTCCGCTTCGCGAGCGCGGATAGTGCCACAAAGTCACCTCGCATCATGGCTTCCTTTTTGGCGCGCGACCAGCCCTTGATACGGCGCTCCGCCGCGACCGCCTCATCGGCGCGCTCGTGATATTCGCTAAACACAAGTTCGACGGGCAAGCGGGTTCCAATATAGCGGCCTTTACCTTGCGCATGCTCGCTTACGCGCTCTTCGACGGACCTTCGCGTGATGCCGGTGTAATAGCTACCGTCGGCGCAACGCAAGATGTAGATGCTGGCGCCCTGCGTCAAAGCCCTCGTCCTCTCCACGCCTCCTCCTGCCCCTCATCCTTCGAGACGCTCGCTTCGCAAACTCCTCAGGATGAGAGCTTTGCGACATTAGCTCAGGATGAGGGCTTTGCCGCATTTGTTTCGCGCCCTCCTCCCTCGAGACGGGCTCTTCGAGCCCTCCTCAGGATGAGGGCTTTGGCGCGGGCCGAGGAGGGAAAGGCGGGCGCCTCTTGCCGCACCGACATGTTCAAGTTCACTTGTATTTCTGAAAATTCCCGCGAACCCCACGCTGCGAGGGCGTCCACGGCTCCGGCCGCGTTACCCTCTCGGCGCCCCGAAGTGTTGCGCCAGTCCCACACCAGCTCATCATTATACGCCGGGCATGATGTCGTCGAAATTTTGACGAAATGCCGGGCC
>JBOHJV010000272.1:0-2285 GCA_050728695.1 Methylocella sp.
AACACCGGCCGCTACATCGAAAGCGATCCGATCGGCCTCGCGGGGGGTCTCAATACCTATGCGTATGCCGGCGGGAATCCGGTTAGTGGAATTGATCCTAATGGTGAGGGTTGTCCTTGGTGTGCGTTAATCGGTGGTATTGGCGGGGGTCTCTCCGGCGGATTTGGGTTGCACAGTAGCAATCCAAACGCATCGTTCTGGGACTATGTTGAAGCTATAGGTCTGGGCGCAGGTCAGGGAGCCCTTATAGGTTTCAAACTGCCAGAAAGCATCTTTGCGGGATTACTTGGTGGGCTGATTGGTGATGTCATTGGGCAGATAACAGTCGCCAATTCAAAGGGTGAGAAGTTCTGCCTGAATCGGCAGGAGGCGGCCGCACAATTCGTGCTGAGCGCTCTAGTCAGCGGCGCGGCCAATGCTTCGACACCGCTATTTAGGCTAGCAGCGGGGGATCTAGGGAAAACTGCATCTGTGGCAAAGATATTTGGTGATAAGCTCTCCTCAATATACGGTAGCACATTACAACTGCTCAGCAATGCACTGACATCACAAGGGTTAGGGGGCTATCTGCCGGACACCTCCGCCTCGGAGCACAGCACATGTGGCTGCCAATGACGTATTTGCCCCCCTTTTGTCGCGAGGTATTCTCGGCGCAGTAATCAAACTATGAATTGAAGGATGGTCCGGAATGAACCTGCGCCCGCGAGGCGCGCGCTATCGGCGGTGCCACCACGGCCGTTTCATATTCGGTGGCCCGCATGACGCGATAGCCAGTTGACCTTGCGCTGGATGACGCCGGGCCGCAAAGGCCGAGGCACCCCGCCCGACAAGGAAGTGCTCGGCCGCAATGTCGCCCGCGGGCCCGCCGAGGTGGTTGCGGCGACGATCCTCGACCGATGTCAGCCAAGAAGATCAATGAGCGCAGGGATCAAGGGCGCATCGGCCGGCAACATAGGGTAGGCCTGCAGATCCTTTGGCCGCACCCATTTTAATGTCTGGTTTTCGCGTGCAGCGACAAAACCGGTCCAGCGCCGGCAAATATAAAGCGGCATGAGCAGGTGAAAGTCTGGATAGGCAAAACTCGCGAAGGTGAGCGGCACAAGGCTCGCCTCTTCGACCGCGATGCCTAGTTCTTCGCGCAGTTCGCGGGTCAAGGCCGCTTCCGGCCGCTCGTCCAGTTCCAACTTGCCGCCGGGAAATTCCCAAAGGCCCGCAAAAGACTTGCCTTGCGGACGTTGCGCGATCAGCACGCGGCAATCCTGGTCGATAAGCGCTACGGCGGCGGCGAGCAGAAGTTTCACGGAGCAGGCTCGCCGCTCACGAGCGATAATCGCCGTTGATCGCGACATATTCCTTGGTGAGATCGCAAGTCCAAACCGTTGTTTCGCCCTTGCCCATGCCCAAATCCACGCGAATTTTTATTTCCGTGCTGCGCATGAGCTTGGAGACCCTGGCCTCGTCATAGTCCGGATCGCGCTGGCCGTTGTCGGCGACACGAACGTCGTTGAACCAGATCTGCAGCTTGTCGCGTTCGGCCCGTTCGCCGGCCTTGCCGATCGCCATCACGACGCGGCCCCAATTGGCATCCTCGCCGGCGATCGCGGTTTTGACCAGGGGCGAATTGGCGATCGAGAAAGCGATTTTTTTGGCAGCAGCGCGGGTGGCCGCGCGGATAACCTGCACCTCGACGAATTTGCGCGCGCCCTCCCCGTCCCTCACGACCTGATGCGCGAGATCGAGAAGGAGACTGTCGAGCGCGCCTTTGAACGGAGCGAGGCGGCGGTCGTTGGCGGCGACGATTTTGGGCGCACCGCGTTTGGCGGCGGCCCCGGTCGCGAACAACATCAAAGTGTCGGAGGTCGAGGTATCGCTGTCGACCGTGATCGCATTGAACGACCGAGCCACGCTTTTGGCCAGCATATACTGCAAGGCCGTCGCGGCAATCGGCGCGTCGGTAAAGGCGAATGCCAGCATCGTCGCCATGTCGGGGGCGATCATGCCCGCGCCCTTCGCCATGCCAGTGAGAGCGATCTCCACGCCGCCGAGCGTTGCGCTCGCGGTTGCGACTTTCGGAAAAGTGTCGGTCGTCATGATCGCCCTGGCGGCCGCAAGGAGACCATCGGGGGACGCGCTTGCGAAAAGCGTTTCCAGCACTCCGTCGAATTTCGCGGCATCGAGCGGCTCGCCGATCACCCCGGTCGAGGCGAGGAAAATTTCCGCTGCCGGCGCGCCAGTGGCGCTTGCCGCGAGCGCGGCGGTGAGCTTGACGGCCTGTGCCCCGGCCT
>JBOHJV010000273.1:0-2279 GCA_050728695.1 Methylocella sp.
CAAGGCAGCACTCATTGCACTTTCTCCTTGGGGACCCCTGTTCAGCGAGCCCCCCGTTGGCCGCATCCTCTGCCGGCCGGGCGATTCGACAATATAGAATGCCGCGACCGTGTCCGAAAGGGGGTCCTGCAAGGCATTCGGATTAAAGATTGGCAATATTGCGCAACGCAAAGGGTTCAAGCCGCACGATACAAGGGACGCTCGCCGCCACTTACCACAACGTTAAATTACGTCGGCTTTCGGCGCGGCGTTACATCGTCCGCTAAATTACCGGTAAATTAAGTGTGAAACCTTGCGTGAAACACGCAACTTATCGCCATTTCCTTGCGCCAGACTGGCGCCGCGGGGCGGGGATCAAATCTCTCGCCCAGGTCTCGCCTGATCCGCGCCGGCGAGTGCGTCGCGCAGTCTTCGCAGCTCCCGCGGCAGGGCGCGGGCAAAGCGCATTTGGACACCCGTCACTGGATGTGGGAAATCGAGCACCGCCGCGTGCAGGGCTTGCCGGGAGAGAGACGCGAGGCAGGCCTGGGCGTCGGGCGGGAGCCGCGAGGCTTTGCTCTTAAAACCCGTTGCGTAGATGGGGTCGCCGAGAACGGGATGGCCGATATGCGCCATATGGGCGCGGATCTGATGGGTTCGCCCCGTCTCCAGTCGGCATGAAATAAGGCTTGCTTCGCCAGCAAAGCTCTCGATGAGCCGCCAATGGGTCAGGGCGCGGCGGCCGCGCCCAGCCGGCACGACGGCGATCTTTTGGCGGCCATGACGGGTGAGCGGCGCGTCGATGGTGCCGCTAGGCCGCGCCGGGGTGCCCCAAACGACGGCCAGATAGGCGCGGACGAGCGGTAAGGTCTTCCCGTGATCGGCAAAGAGCTTGGCGAGGCCCTGATGCGCCGCATCCGTCTTCGCGACCACCAGAAGCCCCGACGTATCCTTGTCGAGCCGGTGCACGATTCCGGGCCGCCTCACGCCTCCGATGCCTGAAAGGCTTCCGCCGCAATGGGCGAGAAGCGCATTAACAAGCGTTCCCGATTCATGTCCGGCGGCCGGATGCGCCACGAGCCCGGCCGGCTTGTCGATGACGAGTAGATATTCGTCCTCGAAGACGATTTCGAGCGCGATGTCTTCGCCCAAAGGCGTGGGATCGGCGGGCGGGGGAAGGCGCAAGCCAGCGGTCTGCCCGGCACGAAGCAGAAGACTAGGGTCTTTCACCGGCGCGCCGTCGATTGAAGCGTGGCCCGCTTCGATTAGGCTCTTCACTCTCGTGCGCGATAAATTCGCCGCCGAACTCGCCGTCGCAAGAAAACGGTCGAGCCGGAGGCCGCCGTGTTCGGCCGCAACGCGATAGGCAAGGAAAAGACCATTTGGCTTACTCATGCCCCTGCCTCCCCGGCCCGTCGAGGCAACGAACAACGATCAAGGTCCACTCGTGTCATGGCATGAAAATGGATGAGAATAAGTAGGATGCACTTAAAGTTTGGCGGGCAAGGCAGATTTTTTCAAGTATCTCGCGGACTTTGGCTTTCCGGCGATAGGGTTTGGGGTTGAGGTTGCGCTCTGCGAGGCAGGCTTCAATCAAGTCTCGTTGGGAGCACGATGAATTCGCGCGTCGCGCCGCCGCCGATCCGCGGATCTATCGGGAGGACATCCCAAGGCGACAGACGGCGCGCGCCGCCGCCCCGCTCGGACATTACCTTAGGTGTGCCGCGCTGGGTGCGGGACGCCGTTTTTCCGTTCTTGCGGAGGAGCCGAATTGGATCTTGCGGAGGAGCCGAATTGGACCGGCCGTTGCGGGACTCCGGCGTTGCCCCGCCGGCTCCCTTTCGCCAGAAACAGAGGTATCCTTAACTCACCGGCGCTCGAAGCCGCCTTGGCCCTTGGGCCGGTCCCGGTTTCCCGCGACTGAAAATGCTCGCTTTTGCCGGGGCGGCGGTTTGACGCCACCGGCGGCGCGGGCGGTTCAACCCGCCGCGCCGCTGTTGGGGGAGCCCCGCGCCGGTCGAGCGTCGGCAATTGCAGGCGGGTCAACTTTTCGATGTTGCGCAACAGCGCCCGCTCAGCGCCGTCGCAGAGAGAAATCGCGCTGCCCGCGGCGCCGGCTCGCGCGGTGCGGCCGATCCGGTGAACATAGGCCTCCGCCACTTCGGGAAGCTCAAAATTGACGACATGCGAGATGCCGTCGATGTCAATGCCGCGCGCCGCGATGTCGGTTGCGACGAGGGCACGGACGCGGCCGGCGCGAAACGCTTCAAGCGAACGTTCCCGCTGGCTCTGGCTTTTGT
>JBOHJV010000274.1:0-2264 GCA_050728695.1 Methylocella sp.
ATAAGTGCCAGATAATTGGCGGTGAAGAAGGAACGAGAACCTACCTTCCGCAGGTCATTCGATGAATTTCGCGGAGTTTTCGTAGCCGGTCAAGGCCGCGAATCAGTGGCCGTACGATTCCGGCGATAGACCAAGCAGCTCAAGCACCTGCCGCTGCACTCGGGTCAGTTCCGTGACCATCACTTGCGGCTCAGCCTCGCCCATTTGCAGCACGTGACGTTGCACCGGCTCAAATAATTCAATCATTCGGTGCGCCGTGGGACGCGCACATGGTCGCCCCTCAGGGTACAGGGACAATGTCTTGACGCCCCGCTTGGACATCGCCCGTCGCAACTCACGCTCCAGCAGCGTTTGAGCCATCAAGGCGAAGAAGTAGACCGCCAACAGCCCGCTGATTCGCGCCACGTCTTGCAAGTACACCGGCGCCACTGCGAAGTCCGTCTTGAATTGCGAAAATCGCTTTTCCACCAAAGGCTGCCGTTTGTAGGCCCGCAAGACTTGCTCCGCACTCAGCGTGCGGTCGTTGCTGATCAGCGGAAACAGGCCGTCTTCTTCCTCCGCTTGCATCAAGGCGCTTTGGTCTAACTCCCAACCAAGTTCAAAACGTAGCCGCGTCTCTTTCACATACTGCGTCTCTTTGTTAGGCCGCCCCGGCTTCGCCTGTCGATAGTCCGCTTCCTCCCGCTCGTCGATCCGCACGACCACGATGCCCGCCAACTCCTGTTCGGAAAGAATTCGCCCGACCGCTTCCTCGACCTTCACACGCTCGCGCCATCGCGTGCGTGGCCCGGCCAGCCGGCTACGCAACTCGTCCAGCTCCGCCAGGACCCGCTGCAGTCGCCGCGCCCGCATCGAGGCGTCCAGCGCCGCCTTCCGCGTGCTGTGATACCACCATAAGCGATAACCATCGCTGGTCACGCTCTCCTCGCCGCACACCGAGAGCCGGTCGAGCACTTCACCCTTCTCGTCGGTCACGTCATAGACGGTCTGCCAGGCGACGGCGGCGCCTTCTCGCAAACGAGCACGGAACGATTCGTCTTCCTTGCGACTGCGCGGCAACACCGTCACGAAGCGCCCACCGCGTGCCGCGAGGTGGGCCAGATTCTCCTTGCTGGCCAGCTTGCAGTCCGCCACGTACAGAAAGTCGCGTTTGCCCGTCAACTGGCAGACGCGCTCCCAGGTCTCCACGTGCGTGGTGTCGTCCGTCACGTTGCCGCTGGAGGTGGTGAAAAACACGGGCACGCCGCCGTCTTCGTTGATGGTCAGCGTGTAGAGCAGTTGTTTGAGATCGGGGCGACGGGCCTTGCTGTGTCCGAAGGTGATGGCCGGCGTGGGGCGTCCACCGCGCTCACCTTCCTCCGCGGCGCTGGCATACGCGCCGTAGAAAGAGACCGTCGTGGAGTCGTTGTGGAACTCGTCCGCGCGGAGCTGAAACGTCGCCGACACTTGGTGGGTGAAATCGATGACCAGTTGCGGCGTCACGCCCACATGGGCGCGGACCATGTTGCGGCCCAAGCGGTCGTCGCCCAGCAAGGCCACCTCTTTGTCCCAGAGATTGAACAGGTCGGGGGCGAAACGCGCGGCCCATTCGCCCACGCCATAGATAGGCTGGCGTGAGAGGAGCACGTTGCGGACCATGACCATCAATCCTTGCGCGGTGGGCAGTTCGGCGCGGGGGTCGTCCGGCGGCAGGCGTTCGCTGAGGAATTGCTCCAACCCCATCTTGTCCAAGATGTGGTTGATGAGAGGCAGAGCGCCGACATCGTAGCTGTGCAGCTCGACGTTGCCGACTTGGGCAAACCGTCCTGGCTCACGCGGCGTCGCGCGTGAGAAATCTTTCCGTGACAAGATCGGACACTCCTTGTGCGAGGGCGGAAACGGGGAAACCGTTGGCCAAGGATTGCCGAGACGAAGTGTCCAGTCAAGCCGCGTAAAAGCAGTGATCAACACTTATGTAAGATGTCTTTGACGTAAGTCTTGCGGCGCGCGACTTACGTCAAAGGGCTTCGTCGCAACTTTTTTTCTCGCGCGCCGGCCGGAACTGGACAGCTTGCCGGTTCTCGTAGCCATGCGACAATCGTGGGGCTGAAGTTGACGAGATGGACGCGGCCCGACCGGCCGCGGCCCAGAGCCTCGGCCGCTTACGACCGCCGCGGAAACTCGCCGGAAATTCACCCAACGACCTGCGGAAGGTAGGCTGTCGTGTTGCCGTCGGGGTCAGTTTCGCTCGACATATAGTTGCCGCTATAGGCATATTGCCACTC
>JBOHJV010000275.1:0-2259 GCA_050728695.1 Methylocella sp.
TCGCAACTGGCGTTAAGTCGCGGCTCCGATTGCCGATCGAAGAGGGAGAGGCACGATCGTTTCTGCGCTTCCACATGGCTTTGGGTCCGAGCTTTTTCGGCCTGCTCGTTGCGTTGGGCATCTGGCGCGGCGAGCTTTGGCAGGCCGGGGCGGTCGTGACGTTGTGGTACGTGGCGGCGATGATCGGTGTCATGTCGGTGATGGCTGTCCAAGGCTACCTCGGCGGCGAACTCGTGTACCGGTACGGTGCCGCGGTGAAGTTCCGGTATCGCGAATTGCCCGGCCGCAGGCAAGGCTTTGCGAGAAATCTCGACATAGGTGAAGCCGAGCAGCGACGGCCGGACGATGAAGCGCCGAGGCAGAGGGAATAGCAATGCCGGACCCGCGCTTCATCGGCCTTGATGCCTTCCAGTGGATAGCGATGCTCGCCGCGCTCCTCACGCTGCTGCTGCTGGTGGATGCCTGGGCCGGTCACTACCGGCGGGGGTTCATTCATCGCGCGCAATACGCGCCTTTTCTCAGTGGCGGCTTGCTCGTGATTTTCGCGATCGCGGCTGTCATCGCCCCACGCATTGGTTGGATCGAGGCCGCGTTGCGCGTGGCCGGTTGGCTGGCGGCCGCGGCCGGACTGGCTGGCTTCTGCCTTCACCACTATTACGGGATCATCCGCAAGCCCGGCGGCTACAAGCTGCTTCTCAACTACCTGATGTACGGCGCGCCTCCTCTGGCGCCTCTGGGGCTTTCGGCAATGGGCGTGTTCGCGCTGATATCCGCAAAAGGACTGGCGGGCGGCGTTGACATCGCGGGCGTTCCCATCCGTACCGCCTTGCTGGCCGCGATCGTCGTTTGTCTGCTCGGAGCGATCTTGCAGGCCGGCCTCCTCCACTTCCGCGGAGCGTTCAACAACCCCCTCATGTATGCGCCGTTGACCACGCCAGTTCTTACCGCGCTCGCCGGCATTTGGATGATGATGGCACCGGGTTCCGCCGCCGCCATGGCGCTTAGCGCACTGCTTTGGCTGACGCTACTCACCGGCTTCGTCGGCATCGGCATGCATCTGCGCGGCTTCGACCGGCAGATGGCCGGCTTGTACGTCCCGCTGTTCAACTGGCTTCAAGGACCACCCGCCGCGGCTCCAGCAGTGTTTTCCGGCCTTGCCGCGATCGGCCTCGTCACGATGAGATTGCTATGACTGGAATGGCGATTTTCGCCGCGACCCACGTGTTTGTTTGGCGCGGCCAAGCGATGCGCTAACCTTGGAGGCTGGCGGTGGAACATCCTTTGCACTCGCCTTACCCGGACTATGACGTGCTCGACAAATGGTCGTCGCTGGATTGGGACGACCAGACCCGCGACGTAGTCAGAAGGCGCTTGCTCAACGTGCCGGAGATCCGCTTCTTCACCGAGAGCGAAAAGCAGACGCTCGAGGCAATCGCCGAGCGGATCGTGCCGCAGCCGGACCGGCGCCAGGACGAAAGGATTCCGATCGTGCCTTGGATCGACGAAAAGCTGCACGAGGATCGGCGCGATGGGTACCGGTACGACGGCATGCCGGCGCAACGCGAGGCTTGGCGGCGCGGTCTTGCCGGCATCGATGACACCGCGAGCGCGATCTTCGACGGCAAGCGCTTCGCGGAACTCGACGGACCCGCGCAGGACGAGGTGCTCTTGCGCATCGAGCACGGTGATCCACCGGGCGCAACGTGGGCGACGTTGCCCGCGGGACGCTTCTTCACCAGCGTGCTCTGCCTGTCAATCGTCAAGACGTACTACGCCCATCCAGCGGCGTGGAGTGAAGTCGGCTACAACGGCCCGTCATCGCCGCGAGGGCACATGCGGATCTGGGAAAACGGCGTTGACCCGTGGGAAGCTCGCGAGCCACCGGGCGCCGCCGCAATGTCGCCCTCGAATAGGGCTAGAGTTACCGAACGATGACTCATGGCAACGGCAACGGCAGCGACATCAGAGCCGCCGGCGCCAACGGCGCATGGCCGCTGTTGGCGCCAGGGATACACGGCGAGGCCGTGCCGATGCGCGACTGGTCGCGCGACGAGGTCGATTTCTGCGTGGTCGGCGCCGGCGCCAGCGGCGGGGTTGTTGGCGCCAAGCTCGCCGAGGCCGGTTTCTCCGTGGTGATCCTCGACGCGGGCCCGCACTGGGATCCGGTGCACGACTTCGTCTCCGACGAAACCGCGTCCCATAAGCTGTTCTGGACCGATGAACGTGTAACCGGCGGCAACCATCCGGTCGAGCTCGGAT
>JBOHJV010000276.1:0-2256 GCA_050728695.1 Methylocella sp.
AGGCGTGTTTCCCGTCCAAGCTGAAGGCGACCCCAAGGGGCAAAGTCCCCACCGGGATCGTGGCCACCACGGTCTTGGTGGATGTATCGATCACCGAGACGGTGCCATCGCTGCTGTTCGCGACATAAGCCTGCGTCCCATCCGCGGTGATGGCGATCCCGCTCGGTTTAAGCCCCACCGTGACCGTCTTCACCACCGTGTTGGCGGCCGTGTTGATCACCGAGACATTGTTGGAGCCGGAATTCGTGACATAGGCGCGTTTCCCGTCCGGAGTAATAGCGACCTCCTCGGGCTTAAGCCCCACGGTGACCGTGGCCGCCACCGCTTTGCTGGCCGTAGCGATTACCGAGACAGTGTTGGAGCCCTTATTTGCGACATAGGCGTGTGTCCCTTCCGGGGTGACGGCGACCCCAAAGGGGGTAGTCCCCACCCCGACCGTGGCCACCACGGTGTTGGTGGATGTCTTAATCACCGAGACAGTGCCGGAACCGGAATTTGTGACATAGGCGTGTGTCCCGTTCGGCGTGACGGCGACCCCTTTCGGCTTAAGCCCCACCGGGACCGTGGCCGCCACCGTGTTGGTGGGCGTGGCGAGCACCGAGACAGTGCCGCCGCTCAAGTTCGTCACATAGGCGTGTTGCCCGTCTGGGGTGACCGCGACCCCCTTGGGGTTCACCCCCACCGTGACCGTGGCCGCCACGGTGTTGGTGACTGTGTCGAGCACCGAGACAGTGTTGGAGCCAGTATTGGTCACATAGGCCGGCGGCGGGACGAACCCCGTACCGGTCAGCTTGAACACCACGCCGCATCCCGACCCGCGGCATCCCGACCCGCCGCCGAATTCTGTCGTGCCGTAGAGATTGCCACTGCTGTCGGCAATCAGGCCGGCTACGGGCTGACCCCCGTTGCTGCCCCCCGTAAAGGAGTATACCGTCTCGGTCCCGCCCGGCGAGAGCTTGAACACTGTCCCCCATCTCGACGCGCCGCCACCGCTTGTCGTCCCATAGAGATTGCCACTGCTGTCGGCATAGAGGCCAGCAAAGGGTTGAGCCCCGTCGCTGGGGCTCGCCTTGAAGGAGTACAGCACCGTCTCGGTCCCGCCCGGCGAGAGCTTGAACACCGTGCCGCATCCGAACTCGGCGATGCATCCCGTCCCGCCACTTTCTGTCGTGCCGTAGAGATTGCCGCTGCTGTCGGCAATCAGGCCGGCCAAGGGAAAAGCCCCGTCGCTGGGGCCCGCCTTAAAGGAGTACAGCACCGTCTCGGTCCCGCCCGGCGTCAGCTTGAACACCACGCCGTCATTCGACGCGCCGCCACTTGATGCCGTGCCGTAGAGATTGCCGCTGGTGTCGGCAATCAGGCCGGCGAAGGGAGTACCCCCGTCGTTGCCACCGGTAAAGCGGTAGAGCACCGTATAGGTCCCGCCCGGCGAGAGCTTGAACACCACGCCGCATCCGCCCCCACCGCAAAATCCCGAAAACGACGCGCCGCCAGCGTATGTCGTGCCATAGAGATTGACGCTGCTGTCGGCAATCAGGCCGGCTTCGGGAACACCCCCGTCGCCGCCGCCCGTAAAGGAGTAGAGCACCGTCTCGGTCCCGCCCGGCGTCACCTTGAATACCGTGCCAAAGTCCGACGCGCCGCCAGCTGCTGTCGTGCCAAAGAGATTGCCATTGCTGCCGGCAATCAGGCCGGCAGAGGGAAAACGCCCGTCGCTGCAGCTAGGCACACTACAGAAGGAGTAGAGCACCGTCTCGGTCCCGCCCGGCGTCAGCTTGAATACCGTGCCAGAGTCCGACGCGCCGCCACCTTCTGTCGTGCCATAGAGATTGCCGCTGCTGTCGGCGATCAGGCCACCTACGGGGCCACTTCCGTCGCTGCCGCCCGTAAAGGAGTGGAGTACCGCCTCGGCTGGAGCGGCCAAGGCGCCGCCGCCCGCCGCCACCATCAGCACGGCCCAAAGGGCCGCAAATCCCCGTGCCCAAAAGGCGCGGCTTCGATTACTGTTGTTGCATTGCATGATACCCCCTAAAAATTAGATGATCTATACTATTTCTCATCACTCCTAAAAGATCGCGCCGTCTTTCCCGATCCGCCGAAAGAAGTATGCATGTTCCTTAGTGTCCGTCCTAGGGTCATGCAAAGAATCTTTCCGGTTACGGCGGCGATTGCGGCGGGGCGGTCTTCGCGGAAATTTTCGCGGGCTTCGGGCACGCTTAGCCCGGCTCGGCGGATGATTGCGAGGACGAGATTTCG
>JBOHJV010000277.1:0-2210 GCA_050728695.1 Methylocella sp.
AAGTCGCGGTGAATCTTTCGCCGGTTCAGTTCAAGAGAGGCAATTTGCCGCAGGTGGTTGTCGCGACGCTCGAAAGCACGGGACTGCCGGCGGCGCGGCTCGAACTCGAGATCACGGAAACTGTTATTCTGGAGGAAAGCAAAACCAACCTCGCCACTTTGCATAGCTTGCGCGCGCTCGGGGTCGGCATTGCGATGGATGATTTCGGCACCGGCTATTCGAGCCTTAGCTATCTGCGCGCCTTTCCCTTCGACAAGATCAAGATCGACCAGTCGTTCATTTCCGAGCTTGGCGAGAGCGGGGATTGCAGGGCGATCATGCGGGCGATCACCAATCTTGGCTCGAGCCTCGGCATTCCCACGCTGGCCGAAGGCGTCGAGACGGAAACGCAATTCGAAAGGTTGCGCGAAGTCGGCTGCACGGAAATGCAAGGCTTTTTGTTCCGGCGGCCGGTTCCGGCGAGCGAAATCGCCGGAATGCTTGCTCACCCCAACTCCCGGCAGGCCGATGAATATCTCCTTACCGCTTAGCGGTTGTTCGCGCCGGTCTGTCACAATTTCGCTGCGCAATCAGTCGCCGGCATCGAACCAAACCGCGGCTTTCTCGTTCATGGTAAGTTCACCTCACGGATGCAATGTGAAAATGACAAGCGCCGGGCTCGCAGTCCTGACGGCCCCGGCGCGGCAGCGTCAAGGAGATTTAAGATGACCGGTATGTTGAGGAAGGTCGCCATAAGCACCGTCGCCGCTCTGACCTTGGGGGCCGGCGTCACGGCGACCGCCACCCCATCCGCGGCACAGGGCTGGCACGGCCACGGTTGGCACGGCGGCGGTTGGCACGGGGGAGGCTGGCGCGGCGGATACTGGGGCGGCGGCTGGGGCGGGCCGGTCGCGGCGGGTGTCCTCGGGGGCCTCGCGCTCGGCGCGGTCGCCGGATCGGCCTACGCTTACGGGCCGGGCTATTATGGTGGGTGCTATGTGCAAAACCAAGCGGCCTATGACGGCTGGGGCAATTTTGTGGGCTATCAACCGGTCCAAGTCTGCTATTGATTTTGGGCCGGTGGCGTAAAAGCCCCGCCAAAATGCGGGGCTTTAATTTTTTTTCAATTTCTGTCTGAACGAGCGCAACCTTTTCAGGTGGCCCGCGTTAAGCTTACGGATTTGGCATGAACCGGCCAGATTTTTTGGAAGATTATGCCCGCCCCGGCCTCGAGTTCGCCAGGCGGGAGGGAATAGGACCCATGATCAAGTCGCGCAAAGCTATCGGAAAGCAGGCACTGAAATACGCCATGGCGGGAGTTGCGGTTTCCTGTCTCGGGGCGGCGGTGTTCGCGGCCCCGATGACGATCACCCCGAAAGGGAGGGTTTTTGGTCCCGCGCAGAAGATGAGCGAGACAAGAACGGTCTATGCGCCCCTTGGTAAGGGTCCGGCGTTTCAGCTTGGCCGCGCCGCTCCAGGCGAGGACGAGGATTGCGTGAGGGTCACCCGCATAGTCGGTCCCGACGGTCGGGTCTATGTGTCGCGCGGACTAATTTGCCAGGATTAGGTCCGAACAGACTTTCCAACCGGCTCTTCCGGTATCGTGCCTGTATGTTGCCGGCGTTTTGGGATTGGCATCCCAAGTCCGGCCGATCGAACCCGCCCGCCTCCCCGACCGGCTTGGCTTTGAGCGATCGCGCCTCGGCAAGTTGCGTCTAAAGACGAATTTCTCCGGAGAACTCACGCTTCCCGAGCGCGCCTCATGTTTCGGCGTATCTACGCCTCTTTACTGAATCGAGCGTGGCGGATGAACCGAGCACCATGGACGGCGCGCCTTTTTGCCGATTATTGTTTTTTATAGTTTTGCTTAATTTTGGCCTAGGCTTCGCCGCAACCGGCGCCGCATTGAGGAGAAACGTCTATTTGGAAAAAAACTGGACATTGCGGAGAGGCATCCAAAGCTGCCTTATTTCAGCCGTGCATTTTTCCTGATATGGAAAGATCAGGTTATTCGCTCCAAGCTAAAGCTGAGCTTTGCGTAGGCGTTCGGGAAAAGGTCGGCCTGGCCAGCGCACATTAGCTCGAGGGAGCGTCGTTTGCGATGTTTTTTGGAACGTAGGTATTTGCGTATGGTCTCGGGGGCTCGCTAAATTTAACGTTACGCCACGCTCTGTCGCGGCCGCGGGCCGCCGCAAGGCGATGCAAGGGTGAACCCTTCGGCGAGGGGGTCT
>JBOHJV010000278.1:0-2190 GCA_050728695.1 Methylocella sp.
CGAACCATTTGGCCTAAAAGCGCTTCCGCCGGATTCCTGCCTTTTTGTTTTCGCATTAGCAAAATACGAGGACGGTTCAGCTTGATAGAGCATTGGCGCGGATCGAAGTTCGCGCCGCGCCAGTTCGGCAGGAGAAAACAAGATGTTTCAAAAAGGTGGATTGCACGCCGTCGCCATTTGCATCTTCCTTTTTGGAATTTCCGTTCAAGCTTCCGCTGTTCCAATCTTCTCACATGTTGTCCCGGAGGCCACGCCGCTCCAAGTCGTGCCGGTTGTCGTCTTCGGCAAGAACAGCCGGCGCAGCGTGGAGGAATTCGCGGCCGAGCAAAAGCTTGACGCCGCCGAGCTTCGCACCCGATTTGCGGGCTCCGGCCTCATCCTATGCGGCGAGGCGCATGGCGCGGGCCAGCTCACGCTCGCCAATGACCTCGTAACAACCGCGGCCCATGTATTTTTCGACGAAAAGGGCGCCCCTCGCGCAAAGACCTGCTTTTTTTCCATCGAGACTCGCGGCAAGGAAGTAAGGGTGCCGATCGATCTCAGTTCGATCGTTGCGGGCAGCACCAATCCTTACGCGGTCGCCGCGGTTCATGACTGGGCTGTCGCGCGTTTGACGCATCCAATCGAAGGGGTAACCCCTTATGGCCTTGCCGATGCGGCGCGCTCCAACTCGCCGGTCGAGTTCGTCGCGCGCGGCCACATCGACTGGGGCGATGGGCGTAGGCTTTCGATGGAAAAATGCCTCCTGCACGACCAATTGTCGGCCGGCGCGGAAGGAACAAGGGAATTTTCGTTCGATTGCGAGACCGGGGACGGAGCCTCCGGCGGCGCGCTCGTCATAGGAACAAACAAACCAGCGATCGGCGCGATTTTGGTCGGCTGGCGCAGCAACAAACCGTTTCGCTCGGCGCCGTTTTCGCGATCCCATTATAATTTCGCCGTGACCATGGAAGGGGCTTTCAAGAGAGCCGTCATTTCCGCCGCCAGTAAGGTCGTCGTCGCCAAATAAAGTCGCGTGGCGGGCGAAAAGCCGGCCGCCGTTTTATGTGGCCGGGCTCTCGTTGGACGTCCCGTCTTCCGCGCTTTGGCTCCTGTCTACCATCGCATCAAGGCGCTGCCCCATGTCATTCCGGCGCCGATAGCCATCATCGCGATGAGGTCGCCCGGCTTGAGTCGGCCCCCCCGGTTGGCCTCGTCGAGCGAAATCGGCAACGACGCGCTCGACGTATTGCCGTAACGCTCGAGGTTCAGCCAACATTTTTCGAGCGGAATGCCGAGTCGCCCAAGCACCGATTCGACAATCCGGGCGTTGGCCTGATGCGAGACAATGTGGTCGATGTCGCCGGCTGTCAGCCCGTTCGCGGCAAGCGCTTCAAGCAGCGCTTGCGGCAGCACGCGGACGGCGAACTTATATATCTCCCGCCCGTTCATCGCGATCCTGTGCATGTTCTTGGCAAGTACTTCCGCGGACTGCGGATGCTGGCTGCCGCCGCCCGGTATCGACAGCAGTCCGGCGGCGGTTCCGTCCGAATGCAGGTGCGTCGACAGGAGGCCGCTTCCGGGATCGCGCGCCGGCCCGACAACCATCGCGCCCGCCGCATCGCCGAACAGCACGGACGTGTTGCGATCGCTCCAATCGACGAGACGGCTCAAGAGCTCGGCGCCGACGACGAGCACCCGCTGGGCTTTGCCGCTCTTTACGAATTGGTCGGCGATGCTCAACGCATAAAGGGAGCCGGCGCAAGCAGCGGAAACATCGAAGGCGCAGGCGCGCGCCGCGCCGAGCTTGGCTTGCACGATGACCGCACAGGAAGGCATCGGCATGTCGGCCGAGACCGTGGCGACAATGATCATGTCGAGATCTTCGGCTCTTGTGCTCGCCATCGCAAGCGCGTGCCGCGCCGCGACAACAGCCATATCCGAAGTGACTTCTCCTTCCGCCGCGATCCGGCGCTCCTTAATGCCCGTGCGCTCGCTGATCCAGGCATCGGTCGTGTCGACCAGCTTTTCAAGATCTTGGTTCGTCAAAATCCGTTTCGGACAATAGGCGCCAGTCCCGAGAAGGTGCGAGTGTAACAATAGACCCTGGCCCCTTTTTGCCAGCGCAATGGAGCCCCAAGGGAGGTCTCGGCATTGAGGGCATGACAATCAAATACGCCCAAACGGCACGTTTCGCCAGCCGCCTTAGCC
>JBOHJV010000279.1:0-2184 GCA_050728695.1 Methylocella sp.
GACTTGGCGGCGACGAATTCGCGGTCCTGCAATTGGGGCTCGCCGGACCACACGAGGCCGGCGCCTTGGCCGAACGCATCGTGACGCTGTTGAGCGAGCCTTACGATATCGACGGTCAACAGGCCTTGATCGGAGCCAGCGCCGGCATCGCGCTCGCGCCGGCCGATGGCGAGACCGCCGAGCAACTTCTGGGGAACGCCGACATGGCGCTCTACCGGGCCAAGGAAGAGGGCCGGCGCACTTTCCGCTTTTTCGAACCCGGCATGGGCATCCGCGCTCGCAATCACCGCGCGCCGGAACGCGATTCGCGCAGCGCCCTCGCGGCCGGCGAATTCGGTTAACGCAAGGCGGATCGCGGCGGCCGGCGCCTCCTCTGGCCAACACGATAAAAATCTCGCGTCCCGGAACACCAAAACGTAACGGTCCTCTGGCAATGTCACTTGAAACGAGGGGAAGAGGCCGCAATGTCAGCGCCGCAAGATCGAACCCTGGAGATGCCGACGCAAAAGCGCCAAACTGAAGTGCGCCGCCGCGTTCTCAAGGGAGCGCGCATCGCCTTCAAGGATCACGCCACGACGATGGATTGCGTGGTCCGCAACCTTTCGGACCGGGGCGCCTGCCTCAACGTGGAAAGTCCGATTGGAATTCCGGATTCATTTGATCTTTTGCTTGACGACGCATCCGTCCGCCATTGCCGCGTGACTTGGCGGAAAGCCACGCAAATCGGCGTTGCGTTCACCTAGCGATTTTCCCGGCTCCTTTCGACCGCGCCTTGTTCGATACGGAAATCGAACGCCCAATCAGATTTTCCGACTAACGTTAATCGTTGTTAATTCGGGTTCGAGCCCTGGCCAGGGCCAGCCGCGGCGCTATCGGCCAACAAACGTAAAACTTGCACATTCCGGAATAGCAAAACGCAACAGCCGTGTGAGACAGTTGCGGGGAGAACAGGCGAGAAGCGCCGCGATGCCGGCTCGCTTAATGCTTTTACAAAACACTTCCCGGATCCGGCGCGGGCGGCGCCGGGACAACAATCCGGACCGAGGAATGTTGAACGATGCAGCGCGCATTTGCCTCTCTTACCGGACAATATGATCTCCGGCTCGTTTTCGTCGCCGGATTGATTTGCATTGCCGCCTGCTTGATATCGGTGAATCTTTTCATTCGCGACAGTGAAGCGGAGAAAAATCGGCCCCTTCCATGGTTGCTCGTAGCGGCCACCGTCTTAGGCGGGGGCGTGTGGGCAACCCATTTCATCGCCGCGTTGGCCTATGAGCCTGGTTTTCCGATAAGTTACGATGCCGGTTTTGCCGCGATTTCGTTCCTGTCCGCGATAGGTGCAGTCTGCCTCGCGATGTTTGTCGTGCACCGGTACGCAGCTCCGATGCTTGGCGGCGCGATGATCGGGGCGGCCATCGCCGCGGAGCACTATATAGGGATGGCCGGATTGCGGGCGCCCGCCCAACTGCACTGGGACGCCTTCTATGTCCTGGCGTCGGTCGCAATCGGCGTGACCGCCGCCGCCGCCGCGATGCGGGTCTTGTCACGGGAACCGGCCTTGCCGGGCCGCTTCGGGGCCGTGGTGCTGCTCGTCCTGGCGATTTGCGGGCTTCATTTCACGGCCATGGCGGCTGTCACTCTTGTGCCCGATCCGCTGATCGCGGTGCCCGGACATGCTGTCGCCCCAAGCATTTTCGCGGTCCTGATCGCTACGGTAACGGTTCTCATCGCCGGTCTCGGCCTCCTCGGCATGATCGTGAATAACCATTTGGCGTTGAAGGCCGCGCGCGAGGCGGAGCGGCTTCGGCGCAGCGAGGACCATTTGGCGCGCGCTCAGAAGATCGCCCATACCGGCAGCATCGAACAGGATTTGCGGACTGGCGTCATCGCATGGTCCGGCGAAACTTACCGGATCTTCGGTCTCAATCCGAATTTGCCCGCACCGGTGGGGAAAGCGTTCGTCGATCTCATTCATCCCGACGATTGCGCCGCGTGTGAAACGCAGGGACCGGCACACCAAACCGCCAGCGCGGGCCAGCTTTCCGACCTGCCGCGTGTTTCCTTACGGTTTCGCATCGTCCGGCCTTCGGGCGCGGTGAGACGCGTTCATCACGAATCCGAATTGATTTTGGATCATCATGGCGCGGCGGTCCGCTGGATCGGGACATACCGGGATGTGACCGA
>JBOHJV010000280.1:0-2183 GCA_050728695.1 Methylocella sp.
ATTTAAAATCAATGCTCAACCTGAGCCGCCGGGCTCGCAGATGCTGCGGCCAGTACTGGCATGCAACGAAAAGCTCGGGGAGGATTCTCGAGGAAAGACCTTCCGTTCTCACCTGTGTTCATACTTGGTTTCTTTAAGTGGATCCTGATGGAGGTGATGCGAAGAGCATCAAAGCTCAAAAAGGTCCCCCGTTGGTCGCTCGGCTCAGAGCGTACGCGAGATCGGGTTAATGGTCTACACCATCCTCGTGCTACCGACACACCATCCTCGTGCGCTACTGGGAGTGGAGACTGTCGAAACCGATGAGCAAAGAGACCCGGCACCCGAGGGCTGGAGGTTTACGCAGTCCACGGGTGGCCGATCACGAATTGCGACACGATGATGCAGGCTGACCTGGATGGTGAGGGATCCCTCACTTGTCCATACGCTAGGCACCGGAAGCCAAACGGCCAACATCAACTCCGGCTTTACCGTCGAGTTGATCAAAACAATGCCAGGGAGTAGGTGTGTCCAGACTTTTGTGTAAACGACCAGGTTTTTGTTTTGGGGATGGGGTCTGGGGAAGGGGTGCAGTTCCCCTTCCCCAGCTCATCTCTGTAGAAGTGGGATGCGCGTTCATTGCGTAATTCTCTCCAGTGCCGGCATCCGTTCCGGCCAGAGAATCGTGAAGTGGTTCAGGGCTTCCCGCCAGTGATGGATCGGCATGGTCCATTTCTTCGCCGCCTGCCGAAGGGCAAGAAACAGCAACTTCAGCGCCGCTTCTTCGTTGGGGAATCCGCCGCGGGTTTTGATGATCTTACGCAGCGACCGGTTCAGTGATTCCACGCTGTTGGTGGTGTAGATCGCCTTGCGGATCTCGGACGGGTAGTTGAAAAAAGGCGTGATGCGCGCCCAGTTCCGCCGCCACACCTGGCTCACGCTGGGATAGGCTTTCCACTTGCCCTCCAGCTGCGCCAGATATTGTTCCGCCTCGGCCGCCGTGCTCGCGCGGTAGATCAACTGCAGATCAGCTGCCACTGGTTTGCGCGCTTTCCAGGGCACGTAATTCAGCGAGGCCCGCACCAGATGCACAATGCATAATTGCACCTCGGTGCGCGGATACACCGCCTCGATGGCTTCCGGAAACCCTTTCAGCCCATCCACGCAGGCGATGAAGATGTCCTTCACGCCACGGTTCTGCAACTCCGTCAGCACCTGCAGCCAAAACTTTGCGCCTTCCGTCTGCGCCACCCACAGTCCCAGTACTTCCTTCTGGCCCTCCAGGTTCACGCCCAGCACCACGTAGATCGCCTTGTTCTGGATGTGGCCCTCGTCCCGCACCTTCACCATCAGCGCGTCCAGGTACACGATCGGATACAGTTCTTCCAGCGGCCGACTCTGCCAGGCTTTGACCTCCTCGATCACCGCATCGGTCACGTTGGAAATCAGCGTCGGCGACACCTCGATGCCGTACATCTCCTCCAGGTGGCCCTGGATCTCGCGCGTCGTCATCCCGCGCGCGTACATCGAGATGATCTTGTCATCAAAGCCCGTCCAGCGCGTCTGTCCCTTGGCCACGATCTTGGGATCGAACGTGGCCTTGCGGTCGCGCGGGGTTTCCAGTTCTAACTCGCCGAACTCGCCGGTTAAGGTTTTTTGGCTTTTTCCGTTGCGCGTGTTTCCCCGGCGGTGGCCCGCCGGGTCGTGCTTCTCGTAGCCTAGATGATCGGTCATCTCGGCCTGCAGCGCTCGTTCCAGTATGGCTTTGGTCAGCTGTTTCAGCAGACCGTTCTTCCCGATGATATCCTCGGGCTTCTTGTAGTCAGTCAGCAGTTGATCGATCAGCTTGTTGTCGATTGCCATGGGGTCTTCCATTTTCTCCCTCCCATAGCCGTTTACACAGTTCTATTTACACCCCCCCGACAGCCGAATAAGCACAACCGGAATAGGGTGCCTGCCCGTAACAATGCATTCAGATTCTTCCGATTTGTCTGATCCCGACGAAGTCGGCCTCACTGGTCGATTAAGTAGAAGATGGCAGTCGCCTGACGACTCTTAGGTTATGATTAAGCGAAACGTGGAGGACGCTTTCATGGAATGGATGAACTACCACCATTTGCTTTACTTTTGGACCGTGGTTCGTGAAGGCAGCATCAGCAAAGCGAGCGAGCAGTTACGCGTCTCCTCTCCAGCGATTAGCGCCC
>JBOHJV010000281.1:0-2135 GCA_050728695.1 Methylocella sp.
CCGAACAAAACGCTGTCTTACACGTGGGCGGCCTATGGTCTCGAGAGCGTCGTCACTTGGACTCTCACCCCGACGAGCACGGGGACCCACCTGCGCATGGAGCAGTCGGGCTTCCGGCCGGATCAGCCGCAGTACTACCAGGGCGCCAAGGGCGGCTGGCAGCGGTTCGTCGCCGGCCTTGAGCGGGTGGCCGCTAGGCTCGATTGACGGCGTGCCGTCTCGGACGCTCGGCCTTGTCCGGCTGCACGCGAGCCAGATCAGTGGGTGCGCCGCCTGTGACGACCTAACTCAAGAAGGCAAGCGAAGTGATGCCTGCGTGAAAAGAAAAACATGAAAATGGATACATTTCTGCCTCCCATCGAAAAGCCCAAAGGGCTGATGATGAAGCTGGTGTACTACTTCACACGTAAGCAGTTTGGAAAAGTGCTCACGCCGGTAATGGTGGTTTCCGCGCGGTTGCCGCTGGCGTTCGGTTTGTTCACCGGCAAGATCAATAAGTTGGATAAGAAGCTGCAGCTATCTCCGGAGACTGCTTTTCTTATTCGCGAACAGGTAGCGCGAATTAACGTTTGTCTCTTCTGCATAGATATCGGCAGATGGGCCGCGATCAAAGAGTCGATGACTGAAGCCAAGTTCGATGCACTGGAGCAATATGGCACGAGCCATCTTTTTACCGACGCGGAACGCGCGGCGCTGGACTACGCGACGGAGCTGACAAAAGACAAGAGGGTCAGCCCGGACACTTTTGCTCGCATGTCCCGCTTTTATTCCGAACGCCAAATCTGCGAAATCGTCTGGCTCGTTGCCAGCGAACACTTTTACAATGTGACCAATATCGGCCTGAACATCCATTCGGATATGCTCTGCGACATCAGCGGAAAATCGCTTCAAAAATGATGACGCTCGCCGCTAGGCGAAAGGCCATGGCTCATCCGCGCGTCGCGTCTGAGGTCGGTGAATTGCGGGCGTGTTCAGTTCGAGGAGGACGGACGCCACCGCTGCGCCGACAGCAATTGAGATGACGGCGATTGGCCTTGCGTCGATAGAGCTGGTATTTTATCGCTTGACCTTATCCGAACAGTCCACGACATTTCCGAGGATCGTGCGCTAGCGCAAATTCATGCGCGCATGTCGGCGCCGGCGAGGCCGATCGCGATCCCCTGCAATCTGGCGATCTCGAGCTTCACCGCGGTCCAATGGCGCGCCGGGCGGGCGCCATCGACGCAGCGGCCCCGGACTCGTTCGCGCGCCTCGAAATAGGCGGACTCGTCGAAACATTCGATGAGGCGGCGGGCGTCGGCCGCGATGGCCGCTTTCCATTCGGCGTGGCGCCGCAACAATTCAAGACACATGGCCAACCTCCACATAACCAGGATGAGCACAATATGAACTCATATAGGGAACAAAGCAAGCACATAATACAAAAACGCGCAAGATTTTAGCGGGACCGGCAAAAATTGTTCGCGACGTGATTCGCCTTGAGCTAGGCCATGCCTTTTCGCCCGCGACTGGCGCTACCAACAACAAGGGATTGAGCCAACCCGGTTTTTCCGGCGCAAAACGCACGGGCGGAAGCCGGGAGCCGCGGGGGAGCAAGCGACCGGGCGTTCAAATCTGTTCGAGTTCGATCAAGGTTCCGGCAAAATCCTTTGGGTTCAAAAAAAGGACTGGCTTGCCATGCGCCCCGATTTCGGGGGTGCCACCGCCAAGGATGCGCGCGCCTTCGCGGGTCAGCCGTTCACGCGCGGCAAAAATGTCCGCGACCTCGAAACAAAGATGATGAATCGCCCCGCCAGGGTTTTCCGCCAGGAATTTGGCTATTGGAGAACGCTCTCCGAGCGGTTCCATCAGCTCGATTTTCGTATTTTCGAGCGCGACGAAAGCCACGGTCACGCCATGTTCCGGCAAGGCCAACGGCCCGCTCACCCTGACGCCAAGCGTGTCGCGATAAATGGCGCTCGCGGCCGCGAGATCCTGGACCGCGATGGCGACGTGATTCAATCGCCCGATCACTCGAATTTCTCCCGCACGCGATCACACCTCGACGACCAGAACATGGACCGCGGGCCGCTTGCCCCATGCCCCCGCGATGGCGTTGCGCACCGCTTTTTCGATCGCGGTGGAGACGATTTCCG
>JBOHJV010000282.1:0-2135 GCA_050728695.1 Methylocella sp.
CCAGGTCGCCTATCTCGTCATCGGCCATGATCTCACGGTGACGATGTGCGCCGAGGGCGGCCAGCTCCAGCTCAATGCGTTCGAGCCGACGATCGGCTTTTCCGTCCTAAAATCCTTGCGGATGCTTGGCGCGGCGATCGACACTTTGACGCGGCGCTGCGTCAGTAGCATCGAGGCGGATCGCGAGCGATGCCTCGGACTCGTCGAAAACTCGATTGGCCTCGTGACCGCGCTTGGCCCTGTGCTTGGCTACGAGGTGTGCTCGCGCATCGCCCGCCGGGCGCTCGACGAGCGGCGCACGATTGCCGGGGTCGTCCTCGAACAAGGATTGTTGACCGAGGCGCGGCTCAGCGAGTGTTTGCGGCTCGAAGCCATGACAAGGCCCTCGCGGATCGCCACGGCGGCGGCGGCAAGACCGAAGGGCGCATGATGCGAGGGCGCGGCTATTCCGCTTCGGCCAGTTTCACAAATTTCAAGAAGAATTTGGATTACCACCTAACATTTCCGGCAACGCTCGTAGCAAGTAGCCCGGATGCAGCGTAGCGTAATCTGCGTGCACATCTCTCCGCTTGACAGAAAAGACGGTATCTACGCTAGCTATGCATAACAGCCAATTAGACGGCAGCGTCGAAACCAGTCGCATTCGTATAAGCATCCACCGGAAACAATTCTGCGCTGTGGGATAACCCCCGGCGTTTTTAGGTACTCAGCCTTGTCTGTTATAAGCTCATAATGTTCGTTCGACTTGGAAAGCGAAGCTTCTGCGTTAAAACCTGGCATGTTCATTTCACGCCTCTCCACATTTATAGGTAGGTTCTAGTGATATATTTCTCGGGTTCCACTCTGTTCTATCCGGGCTACGCTCGCTTCAGCGCGCAAAAATAGGCCACCCGATTGTGAAGGGAGGAAGCCCGCCAAAGAAACGGCAAATGAGATCGTCCCCCCCATTGGCAATGCATCTCAAGTACGCGCCCACATCCGGATCCCCCCCGAAACCAAGTTGTGGCATAACTCCTCCGCTGCCATCTGAAGGAAATCTGCCGAAATCGGCCTTCCGCCGGTATACGCCCATGGTTGGGCCAAGCGATGATTCCGCAGTAAATCCTGGCATATTCATTTTATCCTCCTGTTTTCTTGACTTCAACGATCGTAATACGGCGACACTTTTGTCACTAGGAACGGAAACTCCGCGGTCAGATCCAACAATCGGTAGTTCGTAGCCGAATGGGGCGTTCTACATGCGTCGGACTGCGCCATCGCTATTCCGCCCTACGCGAGTTAGAACCGGGGCAGCGAACCGAACGGACCCGGGAACGGGTCAGAAACCGGGCGGCTCGTCAGAACAAATGCCGTGGAGGCACGCATTGCATGCTGCGCGCGGACGCCCGCCGTTGCGCGCACAAAGGTCGAGGATGTAGTCGCAGTTGCGGCACGGGGGAATCGCAGGGACAACAGCATCCGTGTGGGACGCGGATGGCCGGTTGCTGCGATAATGCCCGCGCGTAGCATGCAGCGACTGGTCGGCGGTAAATCCAGGCATATTCATGGTGTTCATTTCACGTTTCCTATCGGTTGTTTAGGCTTAGCGGTCATAGTACGGTGACAGCATAGTCCCAGTAACGGAACTCCTCGGTCACTCGGGCAACGGAGGAGACCCAGGCTCCCTGCACCAACACCCCCAAGAATCGCATCAGCAACACATCTGATGCCCTGGCCATCCATAACAATAAAATGACTGCGGCACGACCAGGTTCCCGCCCGTCGAAGACGCGTCAAACGCTATTTTGAAGTAATTCCTGGTCGTTCTGTTGAGCGAAGTCTCTGCAGTGAATCCTGGCGGCTTGTTCATTTCGTCTCTCCTCTCAGATAGCTAGATCAGCGGTCATAGTACGGCGACATCTTGGTGACCAGGAACGGAAACTCCTCGGTCACGTCCACACGCACAAAGAACTTTTCCGTGAAATCGGTGTTGCGGTTGGTGTAGGAGAAGATGCAATCCACAAGCCGCCGCGTGCTGCTCAGAGGCGAGGGGCGCACTTCCACTCCGGTCAGCGAACAGTCTCGCGCAAATTCTTCCGCTGCCTTGGCGTAGATGGCGGGATAGCGCATGGCGAGATAGTTTGAGGCGCGGTGTT
>JBOHJV010000283.1:0-2124 GCA_050728695.1 Methylocella sp.
GCCCAAAGCTCGAATACACTCTTCGCGATGCGATCGGGCGCGAATGGCAGTGCGGCACGACGCAAGTCGATTTCAATTTGCCTGGCCGCTTCGGCGCCTTCTTTATCGGGCCGGATAGCGAGAAGACAACGCCGGTGATGATTCATCGCGCCGTGCTTGGCTCGCTCGAACGCTTCACCGGTATCCTCATCGAGCATTTTGCCGGACATCTGCCGTTGTGGCTGTCGCCCTTGCAAATCGTCGTCGCGACGATCACGAAGGAGGCCGACGATTACGCCAATGAAGTGTTGGCGGCGGCGCGAAAACTCGGACTTCGCGTCGAGGGCGATTTCCGCAACGAGAAAATCGCCTATAAGGTGCGCGAGCATTCGCTCGCCAAGGTGCCGGTCCTCTTGGTCGCCGGCAAGAAAGAGGCGGCCGGACACACCGTTTCGATCCGGCAGCTCGGTTCGCATGAGCAGACCGAAATGGCCCTGGACGCGGCCTTAAAGCTGCTCGCGGAGGAGGCGACGCCGCCGGATGTGAGGCGGGCGGAGTCGAGCGCCTTGGAAGCTCGGATTCTCACCGCGAAAACGAGCTAGCCCGACCTCGAAGCTCTCGGGTTTGACGCGCGCCGACCGGCTTCTTGCGAGCGATCGCTGTGGCATAATTGTGACGCCCTTGGAATCTTACATCAGGCGGCTCGAAGGTTCGCGCAAAAAGTACTAGCAAGACGCGTTGCGTCGTTTCTTTTATCGGCGCAGGCGCGCCTTGACTGGCGCCAAGAGAGCGGCTGCAAGAGGTCCAGCCCGATGCCGACATGGACCACCATGCGTACTGCTTGCGGCGCGATTTGTCTCGCCGTAAGCCTGCCCATGGGCGAGCCGGCAAAAGCCACGGAGCTTGGCGCCAGCGAATATCTTCTTGGCCTTACCATCCCAATGTCGGGATACACGCCGCCACCGGGCGTTTATTTCTTGGACACGTTTGTTCTTTTTCAGCCCAGCGGTAATCTCTTCCCCGCCACCGGGGCCACGAGCAGCCAGAGGGTCACCCGTGATATCGTCGCCAACATCGCGATCGTCGGCTGGTTTCCGGATTTTAAGCTATTTGGTGCCGACCCGGGCTTCGCCGTAACGGTTCCTTTTGGCTCGGTTCGGAGTACAGACAATTTCACGGTCGCCGCCCCCATGGGCCCAGCCCAACGGTTCAGCCTCGCCGGCGAAATCTTCGCCCTCGCGGATACCGAATACAGCGCCATCCTCGGCTGGGATGCGGGCGAGCACCATTGGAACGTGATCCTGACCGGCTTCGCCCCGACGGGAATCTTTGAACCCAACCGATTGATGGTGACCGGGCTGAACCGGCCCGCCCTCGATCTCAAGGGGGCTTATACCTACCTCAGTCTACAAACTGGCCTCGAAGTCACGGGCGCGCTTGGCCTGACGCTCAACGCGCTTAACACGGAGACCAATTACCAGAGCGGCGAAGAGCTCCACTTTGAATGGGCAGTGAATGAGCACCTGCCCTTTGGCCTTGCCGCCGGCGTAGGCGGCTACTTCTATCAGCAGGTGACGAATGACCACGGCTCGGGCGACCAATTCGGCGCTTTCAGGGGGCGCGTGGCAGCGGTCGGGCCGTTGCTCAGTTACGCGCTCAGGGCCGGGGCCCAAGAGGTCGACTTCAGCGCCCGGTGGTTTCACGAGTTCGCTGTCCAAAACCGGATCGGAGGCGACTTGATCTACGCGTCCTTCAGTTTCCCACTCTAGTGCAAACAAACGAGCTTTCAGCGGTGCCTCCCACTGCGTACGCCGACAGCTCTCGGCCAACATCCGCGATGAAAAACGGGCTGGAAATTCACTGCCAGCCCACCGCACGCGCGCCAACCAAAATCTCAGCGGAATTTGAGTTGAAGGCACTCGCTATCCGAAAAACGTCCGGCTATCATCGGGCATGAACGAATCGCTTTCCGCCCCCTCCGCTCAACAGGGGCATCTGTTTCGCTCCGCCCGCGCGTTTCTCGGGGTCGAGCGTTCCGTGCTTGGGCGACCTTGGCGCGGCCGGCTCGACACACTGGGCGAGGCGCGGGCGCTCGCCATCGCGCAAGCTCATGGAACCGGCGATCTCTTGTCGCGCGTTCTCGCC
>JBOHJV010000284.1:0-2100 GCA_050728695.1 Methylocella sp.
GGCGAGCATCATGACCGTAATCGTCATGGTCATTTGCCGCGACTGAGAAAGGAGTTTCAGTGAACACCGTTCTGGCAAGTGCTCGGGGCACGGCGGCGTGAGCGGCCGGCATCGGCGCATGCCGGCCGCTCTGATCAGTCGCTTCTCGCTCCGGACGGCAACCGCCGCTGGCCAGGTTAAACACTAACATCGCCCCATTCGGCAACGCTTCGCCGTAAGAAGGGTGCCTATTGCGCCACCAGAGTCAGGCGCGCTTCTGGTCAGCCGGCGAACGAATGGAATTCCCCGAGGGGCGTCGGCAACACTGGTGGAAATGGCACGAACGCAAAGGTCTTCGTTGTGTCGAACCCGACCGTTGCCGCCGAGGTCTTATCCACGAACGGTAGCAATGCGTTCACGGCCTGCTGAATGCCGGTCAGCAAGAGCGTGCGCTCATAGCCATTGTTATTCGGCGGAGCGACACTCTCGGAAACGCTCTGGATGCCGGTGACATTCAAGATCGGACCGCCGTCTTGCACCGCAACGTCATTGGCGATGACTCGTGCCAGCGTCCGGTGATCGCTCTCAATGCCCATGATGCGCGCCGCTGTTACCTTCAGGTCGTTGGTGCTGAAGTTTCGCACCCCGACCAGGTAAGCCGCAATGAAGGCTTCTTCAAGCTTCACAAGCGTGTTCAACGTAACCTGCGCGTTCGTGAACATGTTTACCGGATAAAAAAAGGTTGTGAATGCGCTGTCCACTTTGGTCACCGATCTTTCGAGCAGATAATGCGACATCTCCTCCTGCCTGGCAGCTATCAAATAGCCTTGGTCATCAACCGGAAGGCGTGTGAAGAATGGCGCCGTATTGATAATGTTCGTGTAAGTCGTGACTGCTATCGCCTCGGCTATCTGAGCGGATTTTAGTATCCGCATATCGGCGTTTTCGGTTGCCTGTGCTGCACTCTCTGTCAGCGCCGTCAGGGCGCCGATCCCCGCAGCGGCAGCGGCAGTTCCGCGCAGAAACTCCCGGCGGCCTTTTCCTGAAAGGCTGAGGCGAGATATGGTTCGTTCTGCAAGCGTCATGGTTTGTTCTCCAGCGTTATTGTGCGACTCCCACGTGGTGGGTATGTTTGCGCAATCACAAGTACATCGGGGGGCCCCGGTTAGTTTCGCGTGCCGGAAATTTTTTCAAGAGTCATGTCCGACGTGTGCTTACTTGCTCGGCGGGATTTTTTCGCCCAGCACGGATCATGGAACCGCACTGTGCCCATCGGAGCGCGGATCAGTTTCGCGTCGCTGAAACCCGACGGCACGGGCGACAAGGCGGAACTTTTTGCGGAGGGCTGGCTCAACGACCAAGGCACCTATGACGGGCGCCCCGTGGACGTGGCCGAGCTCGCCGACGGCTCGCTTATCGTCTCCGACGATTTCGCCGGAGCCTTGACCTGAGAGGTTTTGCGTTATTCAATGGCGCGGCGCGAAAGTGCGCAGCTATGCGCGGCCCGGCGGGGTAGGGATTATCAGCTTGGCGCGCTGAAGCCTGCAAGCGGCGCGATTTGGGATTCGCGCGAAAATTCGCGAGACTTTTTGAGAAGGCAGGATACGAGATGACGAACGCGGACGGTCCCAACGAAGATCGCAGAATTGGCCAAGTTGGATTTGCCATTGCGGTCTTGGCGGTGGCCATGGTCGTTATCGATGTGATCCTGAACTTATATTGGACGGCGCATCAAGAATGGTATTTTAAGGATGTCTTGAGAGAACATGGCGAGGCTATAATGATGTTGCCTGAGGCTGCAGGAATTGCAGTCGCCATCGTCGTGTTCCTCCGGCAAACCGACGGGCCGATCGAGTTCGAAGGGCTCGGATTCAAACTCAAAGGGGCTGCTGGGCAAGTTTTTATGTGGATTCTGACATTCCTTGCCATCGTTGGGGGGGTTGAAACTCCTCTGGTGATCCCCGCGAGCCACGAACACAGCCGGAAACGATTGATTGGTTCTTCAGCCGCCGTGGACGCGGCCTGACCTGGCCAGCGGCTCGTTTTGATATCGCGAACCGCGGAATGGCTGAGGCAAGGCGGAGGGGTATATTGACCTGAGACGTCGTGGCGGAGAGGGAG
>JBOHJV010000285.1:0-2098 GCA_050728695.1 Methylocella sp.
TGCCAACAAGGGCGGCAGAAGTCGGCTTGCCCGTCGCGCCGGCAGTTAAGTCAATCGGGACGGGGACGCCCGCGGGGGTGGTCGCGGTCTCGTCCACCGCGACAGGTGCCAGGGGCGACGGCGTGACTGTGATTGTGGCGGTTGCCGTGTTGGACGTGCCGAAGGCGTTGGCGAGCGTGAATTGGAAGCTTGCCGTGCCGGTGAAGTCCTTTGTTGGTGTGAAGGTGACCGTCGTGGCGGGAAAGCCGCTGACCGCCCCTCCGATGGGCGTGCCGACGAGGGCGGCGGACGTTGGCTTGCCGGTCGCGCCGGCAGTTAGGTCGATCGTGATTGCGGTATTGGCAGGTGTCGTCTTTGTTTCGTTCACCGCGACGGGGCGCGAACCGTGCGATGGACCGCCAATGAAATTCCCAAACGCGTAGGGACCATGTCCAACGGCGATCGTGGTGGTGACGGTATCGGTCGCCGTGTCGATTATCGAGACCGTGTTATCATTAAGATTAGCGACATAGGCCTTGGTGCCATCCGGGGTAACCGCTACGCCATACGGGTCACGACCGACGGGGATCGTGGTGGTGACTTTATTGGTCGCCGTGTCAATCACCGAGAGCGCTCTCAGCCCCAAATTAGCGACATAGGCCCTGGTGCCATCCGGCGTAACCGCTACGCCTTCCGGGAAGTTCCCGACGACTGGAATGGTGGCGATGACAGTATTGGTCGCCGTGTCGATCACCGAGACCGTGTTTCCCGCGCCATTAGCGACATAAGCTTTGGTGCCATCGGGCGTGATCGCTACGCCATGCCCCTCGGGCACCGACGGGACCGTGGCGACGACAGTGTTGGTCGCCGTGGCGATCACCGAGACCGTATTCGCGGCATTAGCGACATAAGCCTTGGTGCCATCCGGCGTGATCGCTACGCCAAATGGGCCGCCGCCGACGGAGATCGTGGTGGTGACGGTATTCGTCGCCGTGTCGATCACCAAGACCGTGCCATCATTGCCATTAGCGACATAAGCCTTAATGCCATCCGGCGTGATCGCTACGCCAAACGGTGTGAGGCCAACGGGGATCGTGGTGGTGACTCTATTGGTGGCCGTGTCGATCACCGAGACCGTGCCATCGGTTTGATTATTGACATAAGCCTTGGTGCCATCCGGCGTGACCGCAACGCCATAAGGGCCGTGACCGACGGAGATCGTGGTGGTGACGGTATTCGTCGCCGTGTCGATCACCGAAACAGTGTCGTCGCCATCGTTCGGGATGTAAGCATTCTGGGCGTTTGCGCCTGCCGGTAGCAGCGCGAGGACCAGCATGAGAGCGGCGCAGCGGGCCCGGCCACGAATTGGCGTGGTCATGTCGCCCGGACCGGAGCCGGCGTCCGTTTCCGCAAGTGCCCGTGAAACCAGCAGGAAATTCGAAACAAGCAGCAATAGACCGAGCAAAAATTGGAACATTGGGAGCCCCCCTCCCCAATCGAGTCTCGCTTACCACAACAAACGTTGGGCCGCTCGCACTTCGAGGATAACACACCTCTAAACGTCGACAAATGAAATTCCTCGATCCGAAGCACCTCTTAAGCGCTCGCATCGCAAGAGGGTTCAATCGCTCGCCGCACGATTCGTTTGGGATTTGCCGAGAGCCGGGTGAGCGCACAAGCGACCAGGGTTGCTTCCGCAGGCCGCGCGATCACGGCGCCGCCGGCGGCGGGGCCTCCTGCGCGAGAAATTCGACATCCTTGTCGACGCCGGACACAACCTTGAATGTCGTTTGATAGGTTTTGCTAGCGTGCCTTGCGATCGCGACATATTCGCCTTCGGCCAGCGTGGCGGCAGGAAACGCGCCGATCATCTCGCGGATGACGTCGCCGCCTGGCGTCAGGATCGTGAACGCCGTATTCGCGAGGGCTTCGCCGCCGGCGCTGTTCACGAGTTTTAGCGTCATGACGGCGGCGCGGTGGCGCAGCGTCGCATCGGTCAACTTCCCAGCCTGCACCTTGAGATCCGCGCTGATCACCGAATTCGTCGGGCTCGCTTGACCGTTGGCTGCCGCGTCCTGCAGCGTCGACACAATATGATAATTGCCTTCCGGAAAGCCGA
>JBOHJV010000286.1:0-2069 GCA_050728695.1 Methylocella sp.
CAAATAGACCCAACCACCACCGGCCGCACGAAGCCCTTGGCGGACGAACCCCAGCGGAGCATCTCAAAGCTCTCAGCCAAGGCGACCCACCGCCGTCTCATTTGTCGTGAGCCCGGACAGTGGCTTGATTTGGCGCAATTTTTGTTCCAAAATTTCAGGCCGACCGGATGACTTGGCACGGGAACGCCGTAAGCGGTACATCGGGACCTGACCTCGGGTGCGAGGAAGGCGTCGAGTCCACGAAATTTTGGTCAAAATATCGGTGATGAAAAAACCTAGAGCGAGCAGATGTCCACGGATTGCCGGCTGTTTCGAGCAGGACACGCTCCGGCTTATCGAACTAGCACAGGCCCTCGACGATTGAACGCTGCCATCAGATTTCAAGTTTGGCCAGTACTGTGGACCGCGCCGGGGGCTGATGTAGTCGTTTGTTTAGCTAGATATAGCTTGGCAGGCGGTTGCCCACAGGTTCTTTTCCGCGTGACTGAAACGGTTTATCGGGGTTAAGGGATGACAAAATCCGTACCCATGGATGCTGGCGCGGAACATGGATTGTCTGTCGCGGAACACGCGGCCGATGCTTCCCAACGGACCGCGCAGCGGACCGTTACGCGAGTCGATCTCGCGGAAGCCGTGTACCGTTGTGTCGGCTTGTCGCGCAAGGAGTCGGCTATTCTGGTGGAGTCAGTGTTGGATGAGCTAGCCGATGCCTTGACCGGAGGCGAGTCCGTCAAATTATCTTCGTTTGGGCGGTTTTTCGTGCGCGCCAAGTCGGAGCGCATTGGGCGAAATCCCAAGACCGGGATTGAAGTTCCGATAACCCGGCGCCGCGTCATGGTATTTAAGCCATCGAACGCGCTCAAGGCCCGGACTAATGGTCTGGCGGTTGCCGATGCGGAGGACGACTGAACAAACTTGCGGTTCCCTGTAGTGAAAATTTGTTGTCGCGAGAATAGCGCCAGCGCGACTCGGCAAAGAACCCGCTCTCGAGACGGCGAGCTTGGAGCTTGAGACAAGGAGCTAGCGGCGGATGGATAAAAACGCCGATGCGTTTCGCACGATCAGCGAGGTCGCTGGGGAGCTTGATCTGCCGCGGCATGTGCTGCGGTTCTGGGAGACCCGCTTTCCGCAAATCAAGCCGCTTAAGCGCGCGGGAGGCCGCCGCTACTACCGTCCCCGCGATATAGAGATTCTGAGCGCGATCAAACATCTCCTCTATGTGCAAGGGTATACGATAAAGGGCGTGCAGCGTGTCTTGAAGGAGCGGGGTGCGGGCGCGCTCGCCGCCGCGAAGTCTGCCGCGAACGAAAGCCGTTCGGAGCTTTCTTTTCCGGTGGCGCGAGAATTGCCGCTGCCCAAGGTCTCGCCGCCCCGGCAAGACGAGACGGCTTTGAACAGCACGGTCTGCTCCGCCGAATTGGAATCACCGGCCGAACTGCGCGCCGGCACGGATCGAGACGATTCCGCCTTAATAACCAGCGAGGGTCCCATGTCGCCTTTGGCCTTAACGTCCGAAGAGATCATGCGGCTGCGGGCGGCCTTGGCCGAACTTTCGGCGTGCAAAGACATCCTTGATGCCGCGCGCCGCCGATAGGATTGGGCGATGCACGACGAGCATGGCCCAGCATAGCGGAACCCGGTCCGATCCCTCCTTGCGATCGCCGGCGCGTTGCGCCTAACGAGGGCTTTCTCTATAAGGGCCGGCGTCGGAGTGTAGCGCAGCCCGGTTAGCGCACTAGTCTGGGGGACTAGGGGTCGCGGGTTCGAATCCCGCCACTCCGACCAGATGGCCAAATGTACAGACCGGAGACATGGGTAACGGATCGTACTTAGGACATGGGTGACAACCTCGGGCCGAAGGGGTGTCGAGAGGTTGCAAGGTCTTCTGCTCCAGATCGATATATCCGAGGTCGTAGGGCATGAAGCTGACGATCCAAATACCCTCGATATCAATGCCGAGCCTGAGCCACCAGACGGAGAGTTTGGAGAGGTTAAACAAAGCATTGGGGCTGGCGAAAGGCACGCCATTGTCGGAGCGGATGGCCTGGGGCAGGCCGCGCTCGGAGAAG
>JBOHJV010000287.1:0-2062 GCA_050728695.1 Methylocella sp.
GCGCCGTCCGCTTCCTTAACGCGCTCGGGCGCTCGGCGGCGCTGCGCGGCTCGCTCATGGGCCGCTATGCGGGCGCCGGCACGCCGGATCTTCTGGCGACGCATCCCTCCACCCCGGAGCGGGTCGCCCAGGCGATCAACGCCGCGCGTCAGATCGGCGCCCCGGGCATCGGCACGACCGGCCGGGCGTCCTATCTCGCCGCGATCGACGGCATGACTTTTGGCGACGATCCCGCCGAGGGAGCGATCCGCGGCCGCAAGTTCTTGCACGGGCGGCTCGGTTTTGCCTTTACTGCCCCCGAAGGGTTTGTTCTCGAAAACGCATCCCAGGCCCTTCTCGGCGTCAAGGCCGGCGGCACTGAGGCCTTGCGTCTCGACAGCGTCAACGTGCCGTCGACGACGCCGCTCGCGGCCTATATGGCCACCGGCTGGATCGACGGCCTGATCGACAGCTCGATCGAAACCGCCGAAGTCAACGCCATGCCGGCGGCGACCGCCACCGCGAGCGCCGGCGAATGGAAATTCCGTCTCGCGGTGGTCCGCTTCGAACCCGATCGCGTGTACCGGCTGATTTTCGCGACGCGCGTGCTGACCGAGGAAGCCAAGCAACGCTTCCAGGCGTCGATCGATTCCTTTCATCATGTCTCGGCGGACGAGGTCAACGCCGTGCGGCCTTTGCGCCTCGCACTGAGTGTAGCCAAGCCTGGCGAAACGGCCGAGGCGCTCGCCGCGCAAATGGCCGTTCCAGACCATGCGCTCGACTATTTCCTGCTCATCAACGAGCTTGCCCGCGGCGAGCCCTTGCACCGCGGCGAAAGCTATAAGATTGTCGTCGAGTAGGGGCCTTTAGTCCACCTTCCCCGGATGACGGCCACATTCGCGGGTTTTCAAACATTGGCGGGATAGATCAGCGTTTCGGACGACCCAACCTTAGCCGCGCCCGTCATGCGCGCCTGCGCGATGTGATCCGGCCCAAGTATGTGAAATACCGACTCGCCCGCGGCGATCAGATAGTCGGAGATGATCCGCCGGTGACATCGCCACCATACGGTCTCCGCGCACATGATTGCGCACCGCTTGGCGTATCCCAGTTCGCGCAGCCTGGCGAGGCTGGAATGAAAGCCCTCGCTCATGGCGTAGTCCGCATAATTATGAAAGCTCTGGTTCTCCCAGAACGCATTCACGGCCAGCGGCACGTTCCACTGCCTTCCACGCAGACCTCCGAGCGCCGCGATGTGTTCGTATGCGATCCGGAATGGGGTCAGAGAGCCGGCGAGCACATCGCGGTTGAATTGTGGATTAGCGCGCGAGCGTGGAACGGTCCGCACGTCAACAACGAGGCGGACCTCCGCGCCGTTCAGCAAGCCGACGAACGAGTCGATCGACCGAGTCGAATGTCCGATGGTGAAGAACGGGTTCGCCATAGTTCCATATTACATGGGGGCGTGCTCTTGCCGCCCTCTTTAGGTCTTCATCGGACATGCCGCTGGCTCGAAGCTGCGGAATTACAACTATATCGTGCCAGCCTTCCTCAAAGCCCCGTTTCCAGGCTCGTTCGATGGTTTCGCCAGCGCCGCAATCGTAATCGCAATCGGCGCGCTCGTGCCCGCCCAGAGCTTTGATTCCATCATCGACCTGTTGAACTGTATCTAAGCTTGATTTAACGCCAGCGTCATTCAATACATTGAATTCAATACCTGGTATATTAAGGAATCAAACATCTGAGCATTTGAAGGAGAGCGTCCTATACATGAGACGGGACGCCTTTCAGCCCTTCCCATTCAAACTTTCGAGGTCACTGATCATTCCCTCGATCATGTTCAGACCGATCTGCCAGAAGGCGGGTTCGCGCGCGTCAAGCCCAAACGGCGCGAGCAATTCGGAATGATGTTTCGTGCCCCCCGCCGAAAGCATCGCGAGATAGTGTTCGGCAAAACCTTCGCGCGCGCCCTGATAGACGCCATAGAGGGAATTCACGAGACAATCGCCGAATGCATAGGCGTAGACATAAAAGGGCGAATGGACGAAATGCGGGATATAGGCCCAATAGCTCTCGTAGTCGG
>JBOHJV010000288.1:0-2029 GCA_050728695.1 Methylocella sp.
CGGGTGAGGTCGCCCTTGGTCACCGCGGTTGCGACCTCGGCGATCGCGCGCACCTGGGTGGTCAGATTGGCGGCCAGCAGGTTGACGTTGCCGGTCAAGTCCTTCCAAGTGCCGGCGGCGCCCGGAACTTCCGCCTGTCCACCTAGACGGCCTTCGACGCCGACCTCGCGGGCAACCGTGGTCACCTGGTCCGCGAACGTCGCGAGCGTCTCCATCATGTTGTTGATCGTCTCGGCGAGCGCCGCAACCTCGCCTTTGGATTGCACCGTGAGGTTCTGCTTGAGGTCGCCGTTGGCAACCGCGGTCACGACCTTGACGATGCCGCGCACCTGCTCGGTTAGGTTCGCCGCCATGAAGTTGACGGTGTCGGTGAGGTCCTTCCACGTGCCGGCGACTCCCGGAACCTGCGCCTGGCCGCCGAGCCGCCCCTCGGTGCCGACCTCGCGCGCGACGCGGGTGACCTCGGAGGCAAATGCGTTGAGCTGGTCCACCATCGTGTTGATCGTGTTCTTCAGCTCGAGGATTTCGCCCTTCACGTCGACGCTAATCTTGCGCGACAGGTCGCCGCGCGCGACCGCGGTCGTTACCTCGGCGATGTTGCGCACTTGTGTCGTGAGATTTGCGGCGAGGAGGTTAACGTTGTCGGTCAAGTCCTTCCAGGTGCCGCCAACCCCCCGAACCACCGCCTGGCCGCCGAGCCGGCCTTCGGTGCCGACCTCGCGCGCGACCCTCGTCACCTCGGCGGCGAACGAGCGCAGCTGTTCGACCATTGTGTTGAGAGTTTCCTTGAGCTCGAGGATTTCGCCGCGCACATCGACGGTGATCTTCTTCGACAAATCGCCGCCGGCAATCGCGCTGGCCACTTCCGCGATATTGCGGACCTGCGCGGTCAGGTTCGACGCCATGAAATTGACGTTGTCGGTCAGGTCCTTCCACGTGCCGGCCACGCCAGAAACCTGAGCCTGGCCGCCAAGCTTGCCCTCGGTGCCGACCTCGCGCGCGACGCGCGTGACTTCCGAGGCAAACGCGTTCAGCTGGTCCACCATCGTGTTGATCGTGTTCTTCAGCTCAAGGATCTCGCCTTTCACGTCGACGGTGATCTTGCGCGACAGGTCGCCGCGCGCCACCGCGGTCGTCACCTCGGCGATATTGCGCACCTGCCCGGTCAAATTCGACGCCATCGAGTTCACGCTGTCGGTCAGATCCTTCCAGGTGCCAGAGACGCCAAGCACATTGGCTTGGCCGCCGAGCCGGCCCTCGGTGCCGACCTCGCGCGCGACGCGCGTCACCTCGCCGGCGAAGGCGTTGAGCTGATCGACCATCGTGTTGATGGTTTGCTTGAGCTGCAGAATCTCCCCGCTCACGTTCACGGTGATCTTCTTCGACAAATCGCCGCCCGCGATCGCGGTCGACACCTCGGCGATGTTGCGGACCTGCGCGGTCAGATTGCTGCCCATCAAATTGACATTGTCGGTCAAATCTTTCCATGTGCCGCCGACGCCGGGCACCGAAGCCTGGCCGCCAAGCTTGCCCTCGGTGCCAACCTCGCGCGCCACGCGCGTCACTTCCGCGGCGAACGCATTGAGCTGGTCGACCATCGTGTTGAGGGTCTCCTTGAGATCGAGAATCTCGCCCTTCACCTCAACCGTGATCTTTCGCGACAAGTCGCCCTCGGCGACCGCGGTGGCCACTTCCGCGATATTGCGCACCTGCGCGGTCAGGTTCGACGCCATGAAATTGACGTTGTCGGTCAGGTCCTTCCAAGTGCCGGCCACGCCAGAAACCTGGGCCTGGCCGCCCAGCTTGCCCTCGGTGCCGACCTCGCGCGCGACGCGCGTCACCTCGGAGGCAAACGCATTGAGCTGGTCCACCATGGTGTTGATCGTGTTCTTCAGCTCAAGAATCTCGCCTTTCACGTCGACGGTGATCTTGCGCGACAGGTCGCCGCGCGCCACCGCGGTCGTCACCTCGGCGATATTGCGCACCTGCCCAGTCAAATTCGACGCCATCGAGTTCACGCCGTCGGTCA
>JBOHJV010000289.1:0-2015 GCA_050728695.1 Methylocella sp.
CGCCTTCGGTCGATTGAAGGACTTTAGGCGAATCGCCACGCGTTACGACAGGCTGGCGCGTAACTTCCTGGCCTCTGTTTGCATCGCCGCCGCTCTTGTTTGGTGGATTTAATGAGTCTGGACCCTAGCTTAGCCTGGCGCCGCCTTGCCGAAACCGGCGGTTTCCATGGCCACGTGAATGTTGCACTGAAATGCTTCGTCTTCGCCCTTGGCCAAAAGCCCGGCATTGGCCGCAATCGCGTCGCACAAAACCTCGACCCAAGGGATCTCAGTTTTGGCGAAATCGCTCAGCACATAATTATGGACCAGCGCCTTGTCGCTGGGATGGCCGATGCCGATCCGCACGCGCTTGTACTCGTTGCCGAGATGCTGGGAGAGGGATCTTAGGCCATTATGGCCGGCGTTGCCGCCGCCGGTCTTGACCCTCACCTTGCCCGGCGGCAGATCGAGCTCGTCGTGAACGACAACGATGCGAGACGGAGAGATTTGGTAATAACGCGCCGCCGCGCCGGCGGAGAGGCCGGATTCGTTCACATAGGTCTGCGGCTTGAGCAGAATCACGCGCTCGCCTTCGAGCACGATCTCGCTGACGAGGCCCTGCAAGCGCGCGCGAAACGCCGGCGCATGATAGTTGCGCGCGATCGCATCGAGAACCATGAAGCCGGCATTGTGGCGATGGCCGGAGAAGGCCTTTCCCGGATTGCCAAGACCGGCGAAGAGTAACATGGCGCCCGCTCGGAAGCTTTACTGAAGTTCGCGCGCAAAATCCGGGCACAAAGCGGGAAGCTATTTCTTGCCTTTTGGCGGGGCTTTGGCCGGGGCAGCGGCGGCGGGGGCGGCCGCGTCCGGCGCCGGAGCGGCGGCCGGGGCCGCCGCTGACGCCGCCGTGGCGGCTGGGGCCGTTGCCGCTGGCTCTTCCGCGGCAACAAGCGGAGGCGCGATCGTCGCAATCGTGAAATCCCGCTCGCGCTGGGTCAGCTTGCAACCTTCCGGCAGGGGAATCGCGTCAATGTGCACCGAGTCGTTGATTTGCAAGGACGCGAGATCGGCGACGACTGCCTCGGGAATGGCATCCGCCGGAACCCGCATTTCGATTGCGTGACTTACGATATTCAAGCTGCCGCCCTTCTTGATGCCGGGGCAAGTATCTCGATTGATGAAATGCACGGGAATCGCGACACGCAGGCTCGCCCCCGGTTTTAGGCGGAGGAAATCGACATGAAGCGGCTGATCCTTAATGGTATCGAGCTGATAATCGCGGGGAATGACGCGTTGCTTGACGCCGCCCACGTCGAGTTCGAAGATCGTGGTCAGGAAATGCCCGGCGTAGATCAACTTGTTCAGTTCGCGATAATCGAGCGAGACCGACTCGGCGGCTTCACCGCCGCCGTAGATCACGCCTGGAATCCGGCCTTCGCGGCGCACGCCGCGGGCGGCCCCCTTGCCTGTCCCTTCGCGCACCGTGGCGTTTAGAGTTCTCATCCCGGTCATTTGGCTGTCCTTGAGATTGCGATCGCAATGAGGCGGGCGCGCCGCGCGGACGCCACAGGGCTTATAGCGGCGCGCCCGCGCGCATGCAATGTTTCCACGCTGCGCGTTGGTGGTTTGCCGGAATAGGCAAAAAAAACCAGTGTTGGGATTTAAGCCTCGATGACCGCCCGCTAATTTAGCCTGTCATATGACATGATGAAAGCAGCCGAGCAGGTAGGGGGCCTCATGCATAAACCCGTCACGCCCACCGCATGCCATGAAACATGCGCCCAAATTGAAGCGGCGCTCGGGTTTCCGCGCGATAAAATCGCCAGGGAATGGGGAAGCTTTTGTGATTCGGTCCGGCAACTTTCGCGGCATCGCCGCAAAGAATTTTCGGGTTGTGACGTGAACAGGGGATTAGGGTTAGAACTCATTAATCCTTTTGCGCTTACAATAAGATAGTGATTCTTTGGCGGGAAGGATTTGAAATTGTGAGCAGGAATTTGTTTTGGCTGAGCGACGGGCAGTGGAAGCGGATTGAG
>JBOHJV010000290.1:0-2007 GCA_050728695.1 Methylocella sp.
AAGGGGCATCTCTTGAGCGGCCAATCGCCTGCTTCTGCTCTCCCTTTTCCACCCGCCGCCGAGCGGTGCGCTTTGACATGCGTGGAGTCGATCATCCGCGTGTTTGCCGATCTCCCAATTCCGGCAAGTTTCCGAAACAGATTTTCCCAGTCCCTAGGCCGCGCCCAGCGCACGAATTTGTTATATTTCGTCGGCGGCGGACCATAGGCCGGCAGGCAATCGCACCAGCGACAGCCGCTTTTCAATACCTGCGCGATGCCGCTGATGACGCGGCGGTCATGCACCCGCTCGACTCCGCGGACATCCGTCGGCAAGTACGGCTCGATCCGCTTCCATTGCTCGTCGCTCAGCCAAAACAAATTCCTACTCACTATTTCAAATCCCTCCCGCCAAAGAATGACTATCTCATTGTCAGCGAATATGGAGTGATGAGTTCTGACTTTAGATCGGCTCGAAACGGTCCTTTAGCTGGGCAGCTTTGGCTCCCACCTCACAACGTTCCACCAACTTTGCGTTGCCGTTGAGCACTTCGAACTCGGTTCGCTCCCCCTCGCACCAGAAGCGGATATCGAATTTGTGTCGACCGACGCGAAGATCGCGAATCGTTATGTCCGGCAACCACTCTGGGAGCAACGGATCGACATACAGTTTGTTCCGTGGCGCGTCGGGCAGGAAACCCAGCATGGCCTGCGTCAGCATGAAGATCGATCCAGCCGCCCAGGCTTGCGGCACATTCGCGCCGATATATTGCACCGGAAACGTCGTCTCATCGCGTTGAAAGGCAGTGTAAAGCTCCGGCAATTGGTTCAGCGAGAAATGACTCGCCGCGAAGCTGATATCGTGCGCGATCCGCCCTGTCTCCGCGCCGAAGCCATAGAGTTTGAACCCCATCGCGATGATCCCATTGTCGTGCGGCCATACCGATCCAGTCTGATAGTTGTACGGATTGAATGCAGGATTGCCCGCCGAAAGCGTGCGAATACCCCACCCTGTCCACATGTCCGGTGCCATCAGCCGATCCACAACAATCTTGGCCCGCTCGCGAGGCACGATGCCAGACCAAAGGCAATGGCCGGCATTCGAGGCGACGGTCAGGACTTTCTTCTTATCGCCGTCGAGCGCATAAGCATAAAAGCCGAGTTCGTCATCCCAAAATGCCGTGTTGAACCGTTCAAACAAAGCGGCTGCCTTAGCGCGCAATTCCCCCGCACGGTCGCATTTGCCGAGCGCGTCAAACACCTCGGCAATGCGGATCCAGGCGCTGTAAACATAACCCTGGAGCTCGCAGAGTGCCTTCGGTCCCTTCACCAGCGAGCCGTCCGGATAGACCACGGAGTCGCCGGAATCCTTCCAAGCCATGTTCTCATAACCGACCGGAGATCGCGTCTGGTATTCTTGGAAGCCATCACCATCGCGGTCCCCATAATTGTCGATCCAAGACAGGCAGCCCTCAATGGTCTCTAGATGCCGCTCCAGCAAAATCTGGTCGCCCGTTGCGCGCCAAGCCGCGTGCAAGGTGATTAAATAAAGCGGAGTGGCGTCAGCGGTGCCATAATAGGGCGTATGCGGGATCAATCTGAAATGTGCCAGCTCACCGTAGCGTAATTCGTGAAATATCTTGCCTGGCTCAGCGTCTCGATAAGGATCGTCTTGCTTTGCCTGGAGAGAGCCAAGTATGTCCAACGAGCCACGCGCAAATTCCGGATAGATCAAGATGTTCTGGAGCGAGACGATCAAGCTGTCGCGTCCGAAGGGCGCGATGAACCAGGGAAGCCCGGCGGCAGGCAGGAAGACGGTATGATCCGTGCCCTCGATTGGCAGGCGGAGCGCGGCCATGTCCTCAAGTGCGCGGCGAAAAAGGCGATAGAACTCCTCATTGCTAGTCTGAATTTTTGCCACGGTCTTCAGCCAATCCGCCAAGGTTTCGGCGTGGCGAGATTTTGGATGATGTTCGACGCAGTTGTGTGGCGCCGCTGAATCCTCATGGTTATCCTGCAAGGTATAGAG
>JBOHJV010000291.1:0-1997 GCA_050728695.1 Methylocella sp.
GATGCGCACCGGCAATCGTTGCACCACTTTGACGAAATTGCCTGTCGCATTCTGGGGCGGCAACAGCGCCAACGTCGAGCCGGTGCCCATCGTAAAACCGACGATCCGGCCAGGGAATACGCGCCGGCCGCCGTACATGTCGACATAGAGGTCGACCGCCTGCCCGATGCGCAATTCCCGCAGCTGCGTCTCCTTGAAATTGGCGTCGATCCAGATTTCGTTAAGCGAGCGGATCGCCATCAGACCTTGGCCCGCCAAAACATTATTGCCGGGGTCGACATTGCGACGGGTGACAACGCCGTCAATTTCCGCGATGATCTCGCAATAGCGAAGGTTCAATTCAGCTTGATCAAGATCGCGTTCGGCGGATTGGAGTTTCGCCTCGGCCTGCTTGACGGCCGGCGCCCTCGGCACCAGTTGGGCAAAAGTTTTGTCAATGTCGCCTTGCGGATCAAGTTTCTCGAATTGTTCGAGCATCTGTTTCGGGGTTTGGTTGTATGAATGGATCCTGCCAAGCTCAGCCGCACTTTGTATCAAATCTGACTGTGCCTGAAGCACCGAGGAAAAAGTCTGATCAAGGTCGGGCGGCACTAAGCCCAAGTCTCCACCATTCTCAGGCTCCGCCGGCAACCCCAAAGAGACACGAATTTGGTGTACATCGTCCAGGGCCTGGGTAACTTCTGCACGGGCAACTGATAACGCTGCTTCCCGCCGGTCGAATTCCTCGCGGCTCGCCACTGCTGAGGCAACCAACCTTTTTGTCCTATCAAATTCCGCCTCTGCCAATTTCAGCGCGGCCTTGCTCTTATCTACGGCGGCATTCTTGGCGTGAAGGAGTGCGATCTGGTTTTCGACGTCTTCCATGGCGTGCTGGAGTTTCCAGCGCTGACTTCTAGCCTTTGCTTCGATACCGCGCACTATGGCTTTAGCCGCGTCCAAATCCGCCTTTGCTGTCTCTACAGCCGCTTTCTTGATGGCGACTGCGACCTCATAGGGTTCCTTGTCGAGTTCGACGAGTAAATCTCCTTTGTGTACACGGTTATTGTCATCCACCAGAACCCTTAACACCTGACCCGGCACCCGGGCCGCCACGAACGTCACGTGACCGTTCACGTATGCATCATCGGTCGAAACAGTGCTGAGAGTTTGCTGAATCTAGGGAATACCGAGCACGACGCCAATTGCCAGAACCAATGTGGCGAGCGCCCCGATTAGCAAACGCCGCCTTCGCTTTAAACTGTGACCAGTTTGCGGTAAGCTGTCGCCATGATCAACCAAAGCGCCGGTTTCGTTTGTCGAATGCGCGTTGATCGAAGTTGACTCGACCTCGTTTGCACTTTCATTTTTCTCGGGAACCATAGCTTCGCTCGCGGTACCCATCTCATGTCTGCTCTGTGTCAAGAGCAACCAACGTCTCTATACTATAACCGATCTCGGTCCAAGGACCTCATCAGTCGCCAAAGAATCGCCACTCCTTATGGTTTGAATTGCTTCCCAAATGGGCAAATCCGTGCAAGCGCGGAACCAAGAGGAACGAGGGAGAAGCGCGATGGCGCCCATTAGCAACGGCGCCGCACGGGACGAATTGCCGCCGCGCGTCATGACGGCATGCTCGTAAAAGTCCAGTTTGGAGCCGGTTTCCAGCAAGATGGCGGACATGATCCTTCATGGAAACAATCGCGATCGGAATAGAAGCGTGTCCGCCAAACGCCGGACCTGCCTTCCGGCTCGACGCGCACTGGAAACGGCGCCACAAATCCGCGCGGCGTTGACGGACGCCGGCCTGGATTTTTTTGCCTTTCCCGGCACGTGCCTCGGCGAACTCAGCGCTGGATCGCCGCGATGATCGGTTGGACGCTAGGCCGCTACTTGTCCGCGCGTTTCCTGCTGACCATCGCGGCGGTATTTTTGATGATTTCCGGGATGATTTATGTCGTCGATTTTATCGAGCTTTTGCGGCGCGCCGGAAACATTCCGGGTGTCTCGGCCGGTGATAT
>JBOHJV010000292.1:0-1996 GCA_050728695.1 Methylocella sp.
TACAGTGCTGACGGGCGGCCAATCCTAACGAAGGTTTCGGCGAGCGGCCCTCCCCCGCCGCCGAAATGTCCCGGACGGATACAAGAGACCTGACTGTTCTTGATCCCGCTCCGGCACCGGCGACTTCTTCGTGAGCCGCCGGTTTTTTTGTCTGGCCGAACCGCCATCTCGAGCCTGCCCCAACCGCCAGAATCCGAACGGGCAAATCGGCCGAAGCGCGAACCATCACGCCCGGCAAGGAGGCCGGCAGTGACGGCGAAATCCTATGCCCGGGATTTGCGAGGACGCCGCGCGAGAAAAAGGTGCTCCCCCCTCTCGCTTTCGGCATGCTCAAACTCTTTTGCTTTTGCGCGGCTTGGTGCCCAGGGGCGGAATCGAACCACCGACACCGTGATTTTCAGTCACGTGCTCTACCAACTGAGCTACCTGGGCGCCGCCGGAATCTAGCGAAGTCATGGGCGTTATAGGGGAGCGGTGCTCCGATTGTCCAGCGGCGGCCGGGACGAAGCCGCGCGACGGAAGTCGGGCTGACGGCTGATAAGTGATGGTAATTTGGGTGCTTCAAATAGCGTTGGCATGGCCGATTTGAACAGGACGAAAAGTGATTTTCGAACTGAAGGCAGCGAGGATTCGCCGTTTCGCGGTTGCAAGCGATGCGGTTCATTTGAGGCTTTTCGCACCGGCCGGCGGCGCAATCGGCCAACAAGATAAAACTTGCACGTTCCGGAATAGCAAAACGCAACAGCGGTGTGAGACAGTTGCGGGGAGAACAGGCGAGAAGCGCCAGGATGCCGGCGGCTCGCTTGATCCAATGACAAAACACTTCCCGAAACCGGCGCAGGTGGCGCCGGCGCCACGATCCGGACCAGGGAAGGAGGAACGATGCCGCGCGTCTATGCCTGCCTTACCGGCCAACACGATCTCCGGATCATCTTCCTCGCCATATTGATTTGCATTGCCGCTTGCTCGACATCCGTGAAACTTTTCATTCACGCTAACACAGAGAAGGACCGGGCGCTGTCCTGGTTGTTCGGAGCGGCCGCGGTCTTCGGCGGTGGCGCGTGGGCGACCCAAGTCATTGCCGAGTTTGCCTATGAGCCGGGTTTGCCGACAAGCTACGGTGCCGGTTTGACCTTAGTTTCGTTGTTGGCCGCGATAGCGATCGCCGGGCTCGGGATGTTTGTCGCGCACCGGTACGCGGCTCTGGCGCTAGGCGGCGGCGTGATCGGAGCGGGTATCGCCGCGATGCACTATATTGGGATGGCTGCGTTGCGGGCGGCCGCCCACGAGCACTTGGACGCCGGCTATGTCCTGGCGTCGGTCGCAATCGGCATGACCTTCGCCGCCGCGGGGATTCGTGCCACGTCATGGGGATCGGCTTTGCCCCGCCGTCGCATGGCCGTGGTGCTGCTCGTCCTGGCGATTGTCGGACTTCATTTCACGGGCATGGCGGCTCTCACTCTTGTGCCCGATCCGCTGATCGCGGTGCCTGGCCATGCCATCGCCCCAATTATCCTCGTCCTCGCGATCAGTACGGTAGTGGTTGTCATCGCCGGATTCTGCTCGCTTGGTGCCTTGGATGCTTATTTGGCGTTGCGGACCGCGCGCGAGGCGGAGCGGCTTCGGCGCAGCGAGGACCATTTGGCACGCGCCGAGAAGACCGCCCATACCGGCAGCATCGAGCAGGATTTGCAAACTGGCGCCATCGCATGGTCCGGCGAAACCTACCGGCTCTTTGGTCTCGATCCGAATCTGCCCGCACCCGTGGGGGAAGCTTTCCTCGCTCTCGTTCACCCTGACGATCGCGCCGCGTGGGTAACAACGCAGTGGCTCGCTCACCAAGCCGCCGCCGCGGGCACGCTCCGTGAGATGCCGGGCGTTTCCCTCCGGTTTCGCATCGTCCAGCCTGGCGGCGCGGTGAGACGTGTTCATCACGAATCCGAATTGGTTTTGGATCAACATGGCGCACCGGTCCGCTGGATCGGGACATACCGGG
>JBOHJV010000293.1:0-1982 GCA_050728695.1 Methylocella sp.
TCCCATATCCCCGCGGGCGTCAATTCCCGATCTCTCACCCGTCTCCAGGGACGGGCGGGTTGTCGAGCTTTGCATTTATCGTCCGCAGGAGGACGCGGATATCATCCGGCTCGGAACTGCCGGGCGGCAAGGGGAAGATTTTTTGCAGCTTCCGGCCAAATTGCGCATACACCGCCGCTTCCCCGAACGGCCCAATTTCGGGTTTCTCGAATCTGCTCTCGTCCGGCGCCAAGGCGCCGCCTTGAAAGCGATCATTCTGCGGAGTCAAATTCATCCCGGCTACAGCCTGATTGTTTGATTCGTGAACACGTGCGGGAAATCTCGCGCTCCTATAGCGACATAGCGGCTTGCAGGCCGCTTTCTCGCCATCTATTCGCGCCTTTTACGCCTAAAACTTCCAACGCCGGCTTTTGTTCCGTCGCCTAAAATTGTACGCAAAGGCTTGCTCGGGGCAGGAGCAGACGTAAGCTCAACTGCTTGTGCCCCCCGGAATGGAACAACGCTTTCAAGCGGAACGACGGCCGATTTGGGCTTAAGGTCGGATATGAGACCGGCGGGCGCCAAACTTTCGACCAGAGGCATCCGCGCCCCGTTGTTGCGACAAATCGAGTTTCCTTTTGAGATAGGAACGAGCCGGGTAGCTCAAGCGGTCGCGATATATTCTCGCATCGCATTGTGTTTGTAATCGTACTCGCAAGCCGGTGCTTGGCGGTCTTGGCTTTCACTTCGAGTCGGTGCTTTGCTCGCGCGCCTCGTTATAAACACCGAACTTTTTCGCCACCGGCTTCAGCGTCGGATAGAACTGGACAAAAGTGTGCTCGACGGCGGCGTGCTCCTCATGGCAAGACCAGCAGCCGTTCCCTATCGGCATTGCTTCCGAGGACTTGTCGTTGCCGCCAAAGCTGAAGTAGCCCCACTTGTCCGGAAACCGCGAGGAATCCTTCACCTCGACGGCCAAGCCGATCCAGTCGGTCTGAAAGTGCCCGAGCTTGTTAATGGAGCCTTTGCTCTCCGCCCCCCTCTCTTCGACCACCCATGTGGTCTGCTCGGGCCATTTGCCGGAACTCAAGAATTCCTGGTACGCCCAACGCGGCACGAAGACGTTCGTAAACAGCTCGCGACTGCCAGGGGACGGGCTATAGTTCATGCCATAGCCGGAGGAAAGGAAGACCCAGTCGCGGTAATCCTCGGGGCGCACGAGCTGGTCCTTCGCGTCGTATTGCGGCTTGGGCGACGTCTCTTCGGGTGCCGCGGCGAGCAGCGCGCAACCGAAGGTCAAGATCAGCGTTGCAAGCAGTGCCAATTTCACATTCGCCTCCCCGAGCGGTCAATTGCAAGATGGTTGCGGCACGGCGGGCGCTTTGCGTGTTTTTGTTTTCTTTCGACGCCAGCCAGTGATCTCATGAAAATTTTGGGTTGGATCGCAAGCCGGAGCAGGTCCTTAAATAAGTCGCCCGGCTTTTCCGGCTAGCGCCTATTGCGACCAAATTATTTTGAGCGAGTCCTTTTCGATCAAATGATTCTGTTCGAATCGGAAAGCGCGCCGAGCGTATTCATCTTTATCCATGAGCCGGCGCGCCCACGCCGAGTTGCTGGCCTGTCCGAGCCAACGCCACATTAATGTTCCAACGACTCGCAAGGCGGGGACCAACCGGCGCCCTTCGAGGCACCGCCGCGAGCCCGGGCGATGGACTGCGGCGCGCGGACTCGCGTGTGCCGGCAAATACCAAGCCTCGAACTGAAAGACCCATCGGCCTCCGCCGGCCCGGCGGGGCATGGCCCGGTCATCCAAACGTGCCGATTCCAAGATTGGATGCCCGACACAAGCCCGCCAGAGCAGGAGATGAAAAATATCGACCTACTTCAAGGCTAACTCTTTGCAGTTTTCGATCACCGGGAAACTGGTTTCGGCTGCATTTGTTTTTGTGGTGACTATATCATTCCTCCCGACTTGTACTTCGGTAGTCGTGGTATCGTACACG
>JBOHJV010000294.1:0-1981 GCA_050728695.1 Methylocella sp.
GACGAGTGCATCGATTGCGGGGTCCGCGAGCCGGAATGCCCGTTCGACGCGATCAAAGCTGACACCGAGCCGGGGCTTGAGAAATGGCTGTCGCTGAATGCGGAATACGCGAAAATCTGGCCAAATATTACGGTCAAAAAAGCGCCCCCGCCCGACTCTAAGGAGTGGGAGGGGAAGCCGGACAAACTCCAATACTTCTCACCAAATCCCGGCGCGGGTGATTGAGGCGGACAGCGCCCGCGCCGCAACATTCACCTTCGCAGGTTGCGAGCCTTATGCGCGGGCGAAGGTTGACACGAGGGGCAAGCAACATGACCGAAGCTCTTGCTAGAGCATTTTCCACTTGATACGGATCAACGTCCATAGCCGGCATGTCGAAAGTAATTGACGCACTGCTCTGGCGCAAATGTGTTGATGAGCCTGCCGATCAGCTTCCAGAGTGCCTTGACGGTGCGGGCCGCGCCCTTGCGCACTGCCGTTTTGAGTTTGGAGAATGCCTGCTCGATCGGGTTGAGGTCCGGCGAGTAGGCCGGTAGATAGCGCACGCTTGCGCCGACCGCCTCAATCGCCTGGCGCACGCCATCAACCTTGTGGGTGCGCAAATTGTCCATGAAGACGATATCGCCCTTTTTCAGGGTCGGCGTGAGAACCTGCTCGACATATGCAATAAATGTTGGCCCATCCATCGCGCCATCGATGACATAGGGCGCGGTCATGCCATCCAACCGCAAGGCAGCGATGAACGTCAGCGTCTTCCAGTGACCGTGTGGCACGCTCGCGACCAGCCGCTCGCCGCGCGGGCTGCGGCCGTAGTGACGGACCATTTTCGTCGTGACCGCGGTCTCGTCAATGAACACCAGACGCGGCGCCTTAAGAGAAGGCTGCTCGGCTTTCAGCGCGGCGCGCGCAGCCGCAACATCAGGACGGTCCTGCTCGGCGGCGTGCAGAGTTTTTTTTGAACGTGATCTCGTGACGATCGTAGAAGCGCCAGATCGAGCTCGTTCCAACCTTGAGTTTCTTCGCGCCGCTGAGCCGCAAGCGGATGTCATCGAGCGTCAGGTCAGGCTCCGCGGCGATAAGATTGAGCAGCCATTGCTCATGCTTGTTCAGCGGCGAGCGGCTATGGCCGGTGCCGGGCTTGGCCTCGACGCTGCCGGTCGTCGTCCAGCGCTCGATCCAGCGGATCGCCGTCGAGGCACCGACGTTGAGCAGACGTGCCGCCTCCCGCGCGCTGTCACCTTCCTCGACGATCGAGACGACCCGCTCCCGCAGGTCCTTCGAGTATCCCTTCGCCATCGCGCACCCCCGCCGTTGTCGTCGGAGGAACCGAATCTGATTTGGACGCCCGAGGGAACCCCTATAACCCTCCCGATTCAAATCAAGCGGAAAGCGCTCTAGCGCTTCCGTTTCGCAGAAATGATTCGAGCGAGATCGAAGGGTGAATGCAGGGCTGCGGCGCCGGCCAGGCAAGAACGTCCCATGCAAAACGTCGCGCGAGAGGTTTCCGGCGCGACGTCTCGACGATGGCCGCCGTCAGCTCGCCGCGCGGAGATTGATCCTGCTCTCCGCCAGCGTGTTCAGCTTCTTGTCGGTCGCCTTTTCCTCGTCCAGGGTCTTCTGCAGGATACCCGCGCAATCGTTGCGGCCGAGCTGCTTGGCCCAGGCGATCAGACTGCCATAGCGCACGATCTCGTAATGCTCCGCCGCCTGGGCAGCGTTGATAAGCGCGGCGTCAAGCACGCTTTTGTCCTCGACCTCGCCGGCGACCTCATCGGCTTCCTCGATGATGCCGTCGATCGCCGGACAGTCGACCGCCCTCACGGCAACGCCATGCATCCGAAACACTTCCTCGAGGCGCTGCACGTGGGTCCTGGTTTCCTCGAGATGAGTCAGGAAGCCTTGCTTGAGTTGCTTGTCGGTGGCCTTTTCAGCCATCTCCGGCAACGCCCTCACGAGCTGCTTCTCGGCATAGTAGATATCC
>JBOHJV010000295.1:0-1971 GCA_050728695.1 Methylocella sp.
CGGCTTCGTCCATTCGCGCGGCGGCGTTTGGATGAAACGTTCGGCCTTGCCGGTGGTTTTTGGCGTACATGGCTTGGTGCGGATATGTTTGATCTTCAACTCCGGCAGGCGGGCGCGATGGCGAAGGATTTGCGGCATGATCCATTGCCGGTCATGCCGCGCGCGACTTTGACACCGAGGCTTTTGTAATAAGCGGCGGCGGCTTTCTCGTCTGGCTTGATCCGCGTGAAAGAGGTGCGCGAAGCATCACCAATTGAGACATGGACGAACTCCCAGCCGGCGCCTCGGCCGCCGCTCTGGCCTTTGCGGTCGCCGGCGATGCGGCGGCCGATGCGATCAAAACGCCCGAGTTTCTTGATGTCCTTGATGTCGATGTGGATCAACCCGCCGGGACCGGCGTATTCATAGCGGCGCGCAGGTTCGGCCGGTTCGAGGTCCTTCATGCGGCTCGGACCGGCGCGTTTCAGCAGGCGGCTGACGGTCGCGGGCAACCGCCGGCGCGCAGGGCGATGTGCCTTCCGGGCAACCGCCGGCGCGCCGGGCGATGACCATCGACAATAAGGAGTTGGGCCGGGCGATGGAGTGTGCGCGGTCGCGAGGGCCGGTCAGCCAGACCGGCGGTGCCTTCCGCGCGATAACGCGCGACCCATATTCGCACCGTCCGCGGGCAGACGCCCGCGGCTCGTGCGGTGGCCCGCGGCGTCTGCCCGCACTCGACTTGGATGACAATTCGCTCAGGACCGGCCGGCGTCAAACAGGCATTCTTGTCGGGCATTCTTGTGAATGTTCATCCGGTTCGCCTCTGGAACACTGAAGCTTTGCAACTCCAGTCTCCACGATCCGGACCGGATCGACAACCTAATGAAAGCTCACAGCTGGCCGCCCCGCGCGGCCGCCTCGGGGTCGCTCAAGCGATGCAGCCGGTGCGCCGCCGCGTGCGCAAAACGCATGAGCACCGCGCGGCGGGTGGCGGCGGCGATGCGATGTTCCGGCGCTTGCCGCAAAATTTCGCCGCCATAGGCGTCGGCCAGGATGAGCCCCGCGTCCTCCGGCATGATTTCGATGGGCACGGTTTCGGGGATCGCGAAAAATAGCTTGTCGCAATGGGCGCGATAGTCCCGCCATTTGGCGTCGGCGCGAAAATCGGCGACAGAGGATTTGATTTCGACGATAAAAATCGTGGCGTCCATAGCGAGCGCGACGATGTCGGCGCGGCATCCCGTTAGCAGCGGCAATTCGGTAACGGTCGAAAAGTTGAGCCGCCGCAACAGCCGCCTCGTGCCGCGCGCGACAAAAACCGCCGTCCCGGACTGGCGGCCGTCTTGCGGCGAAAAGGGCTTTGGCAATCCCGGCATGGCCGTTCTTTGATCGAGACTCGAACGCAAGCGATGATCGCCGAGGAAACCTGCGCGAGCCATGCGCTGTCAAGCGCCAAGATCATGGCGGATTTTTCTGAACCATCCTTTAATCCCGGGCGGAAGGAAGCCCGAGGTTTCATTGAAGATCACCATGATCGACGGGCTATGATTGAGCGCCGCCGCCACATATCTGTTGCCGAAGAGGGCCTTGAAGCCAGTATTAATCCGTCCAAAAGTATTTTCGCATTTTTATTGACGGCGCGGTGCCCAAGTGATTCATTGAGGGCATGGCCAATGACGATGCGCGGGCACTCGATCTCAAGACGCTGGGGGCCCGAAGCGAAAGTCGCGGCTCTTTCAATTGTCTCCCCATGCGCAGGGTCGCAACCCCGCCTGATACCAGCCGCTCGAGAACCTGACTCCTGGGGGATTCCCAAACAGCCGCGAACGTGTCTCGATGCGGCACGCCGTTGATTCGCGGAGCGGGCGGCATGCCGGCAATCGAGATCACACGCCAAGATCCGAGTGTTTCGCGGTTGCGGGCGGAGGCGGCGCGCGGACGCCAAGCAGGCGCGGCGCGTTCTGGCGATCGCCATGGGGCTGGATGGGCATT
>JBOHJV010000296.1:0-1944 GCA_050728695.1 Methylocella sp.
GTGTGACTGCGAGTGCATTGATGGGCAGATGAAGCCGCTATGTGAAGATGCCGTTGATCTGTCGCCGATCTGTCCCCCGGCAATTTGTCCGATCATGGCGCCGTCAATTGCACCGATCGCGCCTCCTGCAATTCCACCCCTGGGAACTTCGCAATGCAGGCAAGCGAGAGTTTGCGACACATTCGGAAACTGCCAGTGGCAGCAAGTGTGTGACTGACACGAATGGGCACTAGCCCGGATATCTCACCTTAATAAGCGCATCGGGACGCCGAATCAGCGAAAGTAGTTGTGCAGCAACATCTTTCGAGCGATTCGAGGAGCGCCCCGATGCGGACAGAGTGTAGCGCGGATTTGTTTGGATTTGCAGCTGTTGAAGGACGCGAAGTTGTGGGCGGATTCGACGGAGGGGCGATCACCTCGGATGCCGGGGGGTTGCTTCTTGGGGCGGCAGATCGCGCGATCAAGCTGACGGAGCGGTTTGCCGCGTGCTTCCACGACACACGCCGCCAACATCTGATCGAACATGAGGTCGTAACCTTGCTGACGCAGCGGGTGTTTGGGATCGCGCTTGGCTATGAGGACCTCAATGACCACGATGAACTGCGCCACGATCCGATGATGGCGGTGCTGGCGGGCAAGCTGGCAGCAAGACGCGAGGACTGCGCGCCGGTTGCCGGCAAGTCGACGCTGAACCGGCTGGAACTGAGCCGGTTGCAGCCGACGCGCTATCATAGAATCAGTCACAATCCGATTGCCATCACGCGGCTGCTGGTCGAGCTGTTCGTGGACGCGCATGAGCGCCCTCCGCAACAGATCATCCTCGATCTCGATGCGACCGACGATCCGGTGCACGGGGAGCAGGAGGGACGGTTCTTCCACGGCTATTACGACTGCTACTGCTACCTGCCGCTCTACGTGTTCTGCGGACGCCACCTGCTGGCGGCCAAGCTGCGGCCGGCGAGCATGGACGCGGCGGCGGGAGCGGCGCAGGAGCTGGCGCGTATCGTCGCGCAGATTCGCCGCCGCTGGCCGCACGTGCGCATTCTGGTTCGCGCCGACAGCGGGTTTGCGCGGGAGGAGTTGATGGCTTGGTGCGAAGCGAACGGCGTGGACTTCTTGTTGGGCTTGCAGAAGAACGACCGCCTGATTGCCGAGATCGCCAGCGAGATCGCCCAGGCCGAGGCGAAGAGCCGGCGGACCGGCAAGCCGGCGCGGTACTTCAAGGACTTCCGCTGGACGACGCGCCGCAGCTGGAGCCGCGAGCGCCGCGTTGTCGGCAAGGCCGAGTTCACCGCGGACGAAGCCAACCCGCGCTTCGTCGTGACCTCACTCAAGCGAGCCGAATGCAAGGCAAAATACCTTTACGAAAAGCTCTACTGCGCCCGCGGCGATATGGAGAACCGGATCAAGGAGTGCCAGCTCGATCTTTATGCCGATCGCACCTCGACCGCCACGATGCGCGCCAACCAGCTGCGTCTGTGGTTGGCTTCGTTCGCCTACGTCCTGCTCTGCGCCGTGCGCCGGATCGGACTGCATCACACACCGTTTGCCAACGCGAGCTGCGGCACCATCCGTCTCAAGCTGCTCAAGATCGGCGCGCTGGTGCGCGTCAGCGTCCGCCGCATCAAGATCGCGATGGCGTCGAGCTGTCCGGCGGCGGAGGTCTGGGGCTGCGCGGCCGTTCGTCTCGCCGCCGCCAGCGCTCGCGGCTCGCCGGCCTGACACGCGCCGCCGCAGCGCGAAACAACTGCGGCATCATCCCAGGCCCACCGAGACCCGTCCTTCGCTGCTCCCCGCAGCCCAGCAAAATCCCAGGCTCCGCTCGCGTCCTCCCGGACGCAACGACCCAGCACGTCCCCCAAAAAGCGGACTTGCCATCGCACAATGCGCCCCCATCGTGCAAAGATAGTGTGAGATATCCGGGCTAACACTTATGTATACTGC
>JBOHJV010000297.1:0-1920 GCA_050728695.1 Methylocella sp.
GCGGCCTGAGCGACGCCGAATGGGCGGCGATCGAGCGTCTGTTGTCGCCGCCTGCGGCGGTCAGGCGACCGTCCCTTCGGCGCATGCGCGCGATCGGATCAACTTCTCCCCGCCCGAGACCGGGCCGAGAACGGACTGCATTGGCCAGGTCCGGCAGATTACCCGCTTGCGGGGAGACCATCCTTGACCGGCGTTGGGCGACACGTCCGCTCGTGTGCAGCCAATGACTACGTTGCCGCCCGCCTCCAATCGACGGTGGATCGGAGGCGGGAACCGAGTTGTTTCGCACCGGTTCCTTTTCATTCTCTGCGTCGGGGGTGGCATTGGCACGATAGTCGCGCTTGCGTTGTACGTGACGAAGACGGCTTACGTCGGATTGCTGCCGTTAGGTTTGGCGCTGGCGCTTGCGACGGTGTTTGTCAAAAATCAGCGTCTATATTGGTTTGCTATTTTTCTGTTGTCCTTGCAGTTCACGTTCAGCAAGAACCTGAACGATGGCCTCGCGGTGCTCAATGAGTTGAAGATTGACTACGACTTTTGGAATTTTACGTTTCAAATTACGGCGAGCGACTTGGCGCTTCTGGTTCTTCTCGCTTTGTGGGCTAACGACTGCCTGTTCCATGGGAAGAAGATGCGCTTTCCACCTGTCACGTGGTTGGCCGTCGGATATCTTGGCATTTCCTTGCTGTCCTTAGTGGGCGCAGAGTCTCCCTATCTCGGCTTCGTCGAGATGTCGCGGCAGATCAAGTTTTTCATTGCGTATTTGTTCGCGGTCAATTGCCTGGATTCGAAGAGCGCCGTCCGTGTGCTCGCTGTCGTAGGGGTGATAATCCTGGTAACCCAGGCGGCAATGACCGTGACGCGGTTCGAGACCGGATACATGACTCCCATTACATTCGGCGAAACCTATCAGGATTTGTCGGTGATCGAGCAGTACTTGGCCGTGGACCGCACCGATGAGGGATCCGCGATACGGGCCTTCGGGACCTTGGGATCGCCAGGTGCGACCTTGCACCTATGCATGATGTTTATTCCGTTTGCGCTGTTTCTCTCTGTCCCGAACGCCATGTTCAGAATGCGGCTCGCATTCGCGGCTTCGACGTCCTTCGGGCTCCTCGGCCTGGTGCTCACCTTTACCAGGGTGTACTACATCACGGCAGCGGTTCAGATCGTGCTCGCGTTTTTGATCATGATACGAGACCGCATGCTGAAGCGCGAGGAGGTGGTCGTGGTCGTGCTGCTCGGTTTGGCCGCGTTGGGGGCGGCGAGTCCCAAGCTCTACGAGCAGTTCACGGTTCGCGAGGACTCGGTGTCCATACGTTTCCTTCAATACGACGCGGCCGAAAAGATGATCCTCGACAATCCTTTTCTCGGGGTGGGATTGAACAACTCAACCGGACAGCTGCGAAACTATGTAAACGTCACATACAACCCCTACGATTCGGACACACAGTTCTTTACGGCGGGGATCCACAACGTGTATCTCAGCACCGCATCCGAGATCGGGGTATTTGGCGCGCTGTTTTTCGTCGCGTTCTTCGCCAGGGTGACGTTGCTCGCCTGGCGACAATCATGTCATTCGACCGACCTGGAGATCAGGTTGGTGGCGAGCGCGCTCGTGGTGGCGTTTTGCGGAGTGGCGGTAAACGACTTGATGGACCCTTTCGTGGAATATCAGGCGCTTATGTTGCTTTGGATGTATGCCGGAATCAGCCTAAACCTGCCCCGGATGGCGCAGGGCCAAGTGACTTTGGACCCCCGGCCGGGCCGTCAGCTTTCCTCTTGAAAAGCGATTGTCCCTAAAGCATGGCTCTTGCGGCCAACGGACGATTTGGAATAGCGCGGGAGCGATATAAGCCGGAAGAGATTGCCGCGGAGCCGCCGCGGTTCGACGTCCTGACGACGCAAGGGCGAAGGTGG
>JBOHJV010000298.1:0-1903 GCA_050728695.1 Methylocella sp.
CCCGTAAGTTTTCGTGTCCGCATTACCCCCCGAAAGCAGATGAGGTGGATGGCTCCCGCTCACGGCATCTAGGTGCCAAGGTGTGAAGGCCGTCAGGCGTTCACGAGCAACATGGGAGCCATCCGTCATGGAGATTACTACGATCGGGCTGGATTTGGCCAAGAACATTTTTCAGGTTCACGGCGTTGATGCCACCGGTCAGATTGTTGTCCGCAGGTCGCTGCGACGAGCGCAGATGCTGCCATTCTTTGCTAGGTTGCCCTCCTGCCTGGTCGGGATGGAAGCGTGCGGCACCTCGCATTACTGGGCGCGCGAGCTGCTCAAGCTCGGCCATGAGGTGCGCCTGATGCCGCCGGCTTACGTCAAGCCGTATGTGAAGCGCGGGAAGACCGACGCCGCCGATGCGGAGGCGATTTGCGAAGCGGTAAGGCGGCCGACGATGCGGTTTGTGCCGGTGAAGTCGCCCGAACAGCAGGCGGCGCTGTCGATGCACCGGACGCGCGATTTGCTGGTCAAGCAGCGTACACAACTGGTCAACATGATCCGCGGGCTGCTCGCCGAGTTTGGCATCAACATCCCCAAAGGTCTCGAACGGGCACTGCTGATGGCAAAACGGATCGTCGAGGGTGAAGCACCAGACGTTCCGATTGAAGCCGCCAAGATCGTCGGCGCGCTGTCGCAGCAGGCGCTCGACGTCCACGTTCGGCTTCGCCAAATCGATCGCGATCTGCTCGTTTGGCAACGTGGCAACGATGTCGCGCGGCGTCTCATGACGATCCCTGGTATCGGACCGGTCGGCGCCACGGCACTTGCCGCATCGGTCACCGACCCGCATCAGTTCCGCTCGGGGCGGCAGTTTGCTGCCTGGTTAGGGCTCACGCCACGTCAGAAGTCGAGCGGCGGCAAAGAGCGGCTCGGGCACATTACCAAGATGGGCGACAAATACCTTCGCAAGCTACTTATTGTCGGCATGACTTCACTCGTGCGACGCGCAAAGTACAATCCTCAGACGATCGATCCACGTCTGGTCGATCTGCTGGCGCGAAAGCCCGTGCGGGTCGCGACTGTCGCGATGGCGAACAAAACCGCCCGGATCATCTGGGCGATCATGGCACGTGGCGAGACCTATCGTGCCGGCCACCAGCCGGCCCTGGCCGCATAAAACGATACGGCTTAGCTGAAGAGGAGGTCAGCTTCACGAGGTTGCGAGAGCGAAGCGACGTGATGGCAAACCGGTCAGGCCGGGAACAGGGACAACCCCTCGAATGTCCAAGGCGTCACAGCCTGAGAAGCAGAATGGGACCTTGTTCGCGTACTCCATCAGGGCCAGCAGTCTCAATCGACTGCATCAACAGGCCGAACAGAAGACTGCACCCGACCAATGCCAGCGCGTTAATTTACCTCTTGCAATACGGGAGCCATCCACAGAGGACATTCGCCACGGCGACTTGCCGTCGCGCAATGTTCTCAGTTCTCCAATTGTTCCTATAGAAAAAGGGGTACTGCCTGTTTTGCCCCCTAGTGGCCTGATTTGAATTGGGGAGTGGCCTGTTTTCAATTTAGTCAAAACAGACCGATCATCGAAAGATGATTTTCAGAGCCCATTGATACGGTTTTTACAGGGGGCCTTGGGTTTTTTGAAGGAATCGAAGCCATGTCGAAGTTCGTTGCGTTCCTGAAGAACGAGTCGGGAGCTACCGCCATTGAATATGGCCTGATCGCCGCCGGCATCTCGGTTGCGATCATCGCCGTCGTGCAGGGCCTCGGCCAAAATCTCAAGGGCACTTTTCAAACAGTCAGCACCGCCGTCACCCCCTAACTGAGATTCGCTGTTGATCTAAGCAGACCCCGGCCCGCTCGCCGGGGTCTTTTTATTCGTGCTGGCGCACACGCAGTGCACCGA
>JBOHJV010000299.1:0-1892 GCA_050728695.1 Methylocella sp.
CTCCTGCGATCGTTGAGAGCGGTGACCATTGGCTTTCCCCCGGCGGCGTTGGCCTATGCCGGCGCCGTGCCTGTTCGAGAACCATTTTCCCCGCGGCAAAACGTGCCGCCCGCGCGCCAATCAAGGCCTGGCTTGCGGCACAAAATCCTCGCCCGGTTGGCCGCGCCGGGCACGGGGGCTTGCTTTTCCTTGGCGCTATTTGCGGCCGCCGGCGCCTACGGCGCGGTGACAGGCGGCCACTACGCCGCATTCGTGGCCGCGCAAGGCCAACCAGCCGACATCCTTGCGAAGGCGCTGGGTTTCTCCATCAAGGCCGTCACCATCGCGGGCGAGCGCGAACTCAAGGAGCAAGACATCCTCGCGATCGCCGGGATAAGTCCACGCAATTCGCTTCTGTTTCTCGATGTGGCGAAAATACGGGAGAGGCTGACACGGCTTCCGCAGGTCAAGGAAGCAGCAGTCACAAAACTCTACCCGGACCGGCTCCTGATCGAGATCGAGGAGCGCCAGCCTTTCGCCTTGTGGCAATGCGACGGGCAAGTGCAAATCGTGGCCGCCGACGGCGTCCCCCTCGCCGCCATGCGCGATCAGCGCTTTATTCATCTGCCGCTCGTCGTGGGCACGGGGGCGAACGAGAAACTCGGCCAATATGTGGCGCTTCTCGAAACGGCCGGAGATTTGCGCGAACGGATCGTGGCGGGCGTGCTCGTCGCGGGACGCCGCTGGACGTTGAAAACGGCAAACGGGATAGACGTTCTCTTGCCGGAAATAGAGCCCGGAGCAGCGCTCGCAAGGCTCGATGATCTCGAGCGAACCTCGCATGTGCTCGACAAGGACATCCTTTCGCTCGACCTTCGTCAATCCGCCCGGGTTGTCGCGCGTCTCGGCGAGGAGGCGGCGGCCGAACGCGCCGCGATTCTCGCGCGCAAGACCAAGGCGAAAGGCGGCCGGACATGAATTTGCAGCTATTGCCGCCGCGTTTGCCGTCCTTGCCGGCCCGCAAAAGCGCGGTCCTTTCCGTGCTCGACATCGGAACCTCGAAAATCGTCTGTCTTGTCGCGCGACTGACCCCAAGCGATGCTTCCGAGCCGCTGCGCGGGCGCACCCATCGGGCCCGCATTCTCGGTATCGGACATCAACGCTCGCGCGGGATCAAGAGCGGCGCCGTCGTCGACATGGACGCGGCGGAAGGCGCCATCCGTTTTGCCGTCGACGCGGCGGAGCGCATGGCTGGGATGCAGGCCGAAAGCGTGATCGTGAACGCGACCGGCGGCAGACTTTCCTCGCGGCTCTACGATGCCAAGGTCGCGATCCCCGGGCGGGCCGTGACGCAAGCCGATGTCCACCGCGTGCTGGAGGCCTGCACAATGCGCGGTGGACAAGAGGGCAGGGCGGTATTGCACGCCCTGCCAATCGGCTTTGCATTGGGCGAAACGCATCACATTCAAGATCCAAGGGGAATGGTCGGCGACGAACTCGGCGCGTTTATGCACGTGCTGAGCTGCGACGCCGCCGCCGCGGGCAACTTGATGCTTGCGGTCGAACGCTGCCATCTGACGGTCGACGCACTGGTCGCCACGCCTTACGCGGCGGGTCTTGCGGTGTTGGCCGACGATGAAGCCGAACTCGGCGCCGCCTTGATCGACATGGGCGCGGGGACAACGTCGGTGAGCGTCTTTTCGGGCGGCCACTTGACCCATGTCGACGCGTTTGCCATCGGCGGCCACCACGTCACAATGGATGTCGCGCGCGGCCTCGGGATCAAGCTCGCCGATGCCGAACGGCTGAAGACGCTTCACGGCGGCTGCCTCGCTTCGGTTTCCGACGAAACCGAGACGATCGCGGTGGTTCAGGCAGGCGAGGAAGGCGAGCGTCCGGCCCATTTGCCGAAG
>JBOHJV010000300.1:0-1875 GCA_050728695.1 Methylocella sp.
GCGGGGAGGCTGGCGGGTTAGCCTCTACGAAAAAGCGAAAGTTCTCGAAGAGGCCGGGGCAGGCGTGCAGCTCTCGCCGAACGCCAGCGCGATACTGCGAAGGCTCGGCGTGATCGAACGCCTGATATCCTTCGCTCTTCGCCCGAACGCGATTAGAATCCGCCGCGCGCGGGATGGCGCGACCCTCGCGCTCATGCCGCTCGATGAGGTGGAGCGGCGCTGGGGAGCGCCCTATCTTGTCGTCCACCGCGCCGATCTCCAGCGCACTCTTCTGGAAGCGATCGCGCGCGAACCCAGGATCAGACTCCAAACCGGAGCCGCCGTCGCGGGCTTTGCATCCGGCAAAGACTCCGTCGCGATTGCCATCGAGCAAGGCGCGGTCCGGCTGAAAGCGGCGGCCGATTGCCTAATCGGCGCCGACGGAGTGCGCTCCTTCGTGCGGCTAAGGCTCGGCGCCGATAGTGCAAGATTTTCGGGCCAGACCGCCTGGCGCGCCACGGTCGATGCCGCCCGCGCCCCGCCCGCGATGCGCCGCGAAGAGACAACCCTTTGGCTCGGGCGCAAGGCGCATCTCGTCCATTATCCCTTGCGCGGCGGCGCAGTCATCAATGTCGTCGCGATCGTGGACGAGGATTTCCGCCCCGGTGAAGCGGATTTGTGGTCGAGCCCTGGCTCGCCAGAGTTTCTTAAAGCGCGTTTCTCGAGCTGGAATGCAACAGCGAGAGAGTTGCTGCGCGCCGCTCCCGATTGGCGCAAGTGGCCGGTTTTCGATTGCCAGCCGATCGCAAATTGGACAGCGGGGCGCGTGGCGCTCGTCGGCGACGCGGCGCATCCCATGCTGCCATTCCTGGCCCAGGGCGCCGCCCAGGCCATCGAGGACGCAGATGTCTTAGGAAAATTTTTAACATGCGGCCAAGATATCGAAACAAGTCTCCGCGCTTATCAAGCGGCGAGGTGTCATCGCGCGGCGCGGGTGCAGCGGGAGTCGCGCGGGCAGGCCAAAATCTACCATTTTGCCGGTCCCGCTGCGCTTCTCCGCGATCTGGCTTTGCGCGCGCTCGGCCCGCAAAAAATGCTCGCCCGTTACGATTGGCTCTACGATGCCCATGACGCCAATGGGCACAAGTGATGACCGTCCTCGCCATCAATCGTACATGACGGAATCCCACGGGGCCAGCCGGCATTGGTCACTGCGGCGAAGCGCCGCTTCCGGCTTGAGGGGCGGGTCCGTGGCTGCCCCCACGGTCCCAACGCTTTAGCTTGACCTGTTTTTTCAAGAACGGGCTCCGCGGCCATCGATCAATATGCCGGATTAGACGTAAGGGAAGGGACGAGGTCACCACCCTGACCTATCGGACCTTGGCCGAGGGCGCCGCGATTCAATCGGCGCGGAATTTTGGCGCGGCGGTGGTTGCAGGCGCAAAAGGCCGCCACGTCCTTGGGGTGCTATCGCAACGCGACATCCTTCATGCGGTTGGCACGGGCGACCCGGCCGCGCTCGAGGATGCCATCACAAAACATATGATGACGCCGGTCGTGGCAAGGAAAAAAGACGACAGTCCGGCGCTGCCGCCACCTGCCGGCCATCGTCGACGAGAAAATGGTCGGCTTTTGTGTCGATCGGCGGCGTGGTCAAACGCCGGCTCGAGCAAATCGAACACGAGCATCAGGCGATGCGCGAATATATCGCGACCGCGTGACTCTCGAAGGCTAAATTCATCGCGGCGAAATTGCGGTCTCCGGGGCAGTCATCGCGACGTCTTTGGCGATGTCGTGAACGACGCGGCGCGTGGCCTCGCGGCCGATCGCGATAAGCTCGTCGGCGCGATGAAAATCGAAGAGGCCCACTTTGCCGAGCCGAGCGTTGATGAGAAC
>JBOHJV010000301.1:0-1865 GCA_050728695.1 Methylocella sp.
GCTGCAGAGTCAGCGCTGATCAAGTTTTCCCCGAGGTCGCGCAGCATGACATCATAGGTCAAGAGCTTGCCGGCCTGATCGTCGACCAGCAAAATGTTCACTCGGTCGTGTCTGACGTCAACGTCGTGGGACATGTCGTTATCGGTGGAGCCACATGCGCAACGTCGACAGCAGCTGGTCGGTATTGACAGGCTTTGCGAGATAATCGGAGGCGCCGGCTTCGAGGCACTTCTCGCGATCGCCTTTCATCGCCTTGGCCGTCAGCGCGACGATCGGCAGACGCTGCAGTTCAGGCTTTGTGCGTATCATTGCGATCGTCTGATAGCCATCCATTTCCGGCATCATGATGTCCATGAGCACAATCGCAATACTTGGATCGGACTCGATTAATTGGGCCGCTTCATTGCCGGTCGTAGCTGTAAGAACGCGCATTCCACGCCGCTCCAATACGCTGCTGAGCGCGAAAATATTGCGCGTATCGTCGTCGACCAGCAAAACGGTGCGACCGACTAGGTCCGCATCCGAACTGGTCAGCCGGCCGAGCACCTCCTGTTTGTCTGGTGGCAGCTCGGTGATGACGCGGTGAAGGAACAGGGCAGTCGCATCGAGCAGTCGCTCTGGCGTTTCGACCCCTTTGACCACGACGCTGCGCGCCAAGGTGCGAAGCTCGGCATCTTCTTCCAGCGAGAGTTCGCGGCCGGTGGACACCACCACGGGCACATCCCGCAAAGCCGGGTCGGCGCCCATCTCGCGCAGAACGTCGAAGCCCGACATGTCAGGGAGCCGAAGGTCGAGTACCACACAGTCGCAGGGCTGCCGCCACAATTCTGCGAGCGCATCGCGGCCCGTTCCGACTGTGACGATCTCGATATCGTCATGGCCGAGCAGCTCGGCCAGCGCAAGCCGCTCGGCGGCGTTGTCTTCAACGATTACCAGCCGCTTGCGGCGCTGCTTGGCGTATTCCTTTATGCGGACCAACGCTGCGTGCAGACCATCGACGGTTGCGGGCTTGGCGATGAACGCAAACGCTCCCCGCGATAACCCATGCTGCCGCTCGTCATCGATCGTGACGATTTGCACCGGGATGTGCCGCGTCAATGGATTCTGCTTGAGCTGGTTCAATACCGTCCAGCCAAGCATGTCCGGTAGATAAACGTCAAGCGATACCGCGGTCGGCTGATACTGCCGCGCCAGGTCCAGCGCGTCCGTACCGCGCGTTGCGATCAGCACCTTGAACCCATGGTCGCGGGCGAGGTCCGCCATCAACCGAAGGTAGTGCGAGTCGTCTTCGACAATGAGCAAGATTGCATCGCCGGGCTCAATTAGCTGGCGATCGTCAATAAGCCTTTCGGCCGGCGCCTCGGGTCGCGGAGCAGTGTGAATTCCGAAAGGCCGAGCCGAGGAGGAACTACGCGCTGGCGCCGTAACGCCGGCATATTTGACAGGCAGGTACAAGACGAATGTGCTGCCGGCACCAGATGAGCTATGCAAGCGGATTTCGCCGCCTACCAGGCTCGACAATACGCGGCAGATCGCAAGGCCAAGGCCCGTGCCGCCATACTTGCGGCTCGTGCTGGCATCGGCCTGTTGGAACGCCTCGAATATGATGTTTTTCTTGTTGTCCGCGATGCCAATTCCCGTATCGGCGACCTCGAATGCGACCACGCTTTCGGCCAGTCTGAGGACCGGGTGATCTTGGCTCCAGCCTTCGGTAGCTATTGACGCTTTAAGTCGGACACCGCCCTGTTCGGTAAACTTAAAGGCGTTTGACAGCAGGTTTTTCAACACTTGCTGCAAGCGCTTGGCGTCCGTGACCATGTTCCGGCCAAGATGCGGATCGAGCTCCACGTCGAAGGAAAGGTGCT
>JBOHJV010000302.1:0-1863 GCA_050728695.1 Methylocella sp.
TGGCTTGTCAAAAGCGCGGGCGGATCGGGCGGAAGCCATGTCGCGCCGGCCGGAGCACTCCGGGCCAAAGGCGAGAAAATTTACTTCCAGCGCATCGCGCCGGGCGATCCTGTCTCGATCCTGTTTCTCGCCGATGGAGCCAAGGCGTTTGTCGTGGGAGCGAGCCGTCAATGGGCGGCGCCAGCACTGGACGAACCTTTTCGGTTCGGCGGCAGCCTTCGCCCGGCCAGTTTACCTCCCGAACTGGAAACCCAGCTGCGGCGCGCGGCAGAAGCCATAACGGCATTGTGCGGGCTCCGCGGTCTCAACAGCATCGATTTTCTCGTCGAAGGAGCCGAATACACGCTTATCGAAGTTAACCCACGGCCGGGCGCGACCCTCGACATTTTCGAAGTTCGCGTCGGTTCGCTTTTCCAGGCCCACATTGATGCCTGCCTCGGCCGCCTGCCGCGGCGTCCGCTCGAATTTGCTGGCGCCGCGGCCGCGGGAATAGCCTATGTGAGGCGCGAAATCTCCTCCATGCCGGAATTCGACTGGCCACATTGGACGTCGGACCGGCAGAAAGCGCGGAGTTTTCTGCGGACGGACGACCCTTTGTGCACGATAAAGGCCCACGCCGCAAAGCCCGCGTCCGCGCGCGCGCTCGTCGATGCGCGGGTGAAGTTGATTCTCGACAGACTTGACCATATCCAAGACAAAAATGGCAACCTCGGGAAGGGGACCTCACCTTGAGCGCGAGTGGTCTGAGCATCAACACCCTGGCCGGACAAGCGGTGGACCGCTTAATTGCAAACGCTGCCCGATTGCGGGTCGCGGTTTGCAAAGGCGAAGCGGACGAGACGATTATCGACGCGGGCCAAAATGCGCGGGGCGGAATTGAAGCAGGCCTAGCGATCGCCGAAATTTGCCTTGGCGGGATGGGAACCGTCGAGATCGCGCCGACCGGCGCCAATCCGAAATGGCCCTTCGAGCTGTGCGTGCGATCGACCGATCCGGTGATCGCGTGTCTTGCCAGCCAATATGCGGGCTGGGCGCTTTCGCATGGCGAGGGGAAATCGGCGTTTTTCGCGCTTGGCTCCGGTCCCGGCCGGGCGCTCGCCCGCAAGGAGCCCCTTTTTGCGGAATTGGAATATCGCGACAGCGCTTCCCGCGCGACTCTCGTGCTTGAGTCCGGCCGGGCGCCACCACGGGAAATCGCCGAAAAAGTCGCGAACGATTGCGGCGTCCCGCGCGAAAACGTCACCTTCATTTTTGCGCCGACGCAAAGCCTCGCGGGCAGCGTTCAGGTCGTGGCGCGCGTGCTGGAAGTCGCGATGCATAAGGCGCACGAACTCAAATTTCCGCTGTCGCGCATCGTCGATGGCGTGGCTTCGGCGCCGCTTTCCCCCCCGCATCCAGAGTTCATCCAAGCCATGGGGCGCACCAACGACGCAATCATCTACGGCGGCCAAGCGCATCTTTTCGTCACGGGGCCGGCCGCGGAGGCAAAGACGCTGGCCGAAAAGCTCCCAAGCACGACATCGCGCGATTATGGCCGCCCCTTCGCCGAGGTGTTCAAGGCCTTCAAAGGTAATTTTTATGCGATCGACCCGATGCTGTTTAGCCCCGCGCGCGCCATCGTGACCGCCGTTGAAACCGGCGAAACCTTTCACGCGGGCGCGATCGACAATACCTTGCTCGATGTCTCCTTTGGATAGGCAGCGGGTGGCCCGCAAAGCCGCAGGCGCACCCAAAATCGCCTTGGCCGTGGACCTTTACGATTGGCATGCGCGCGATCTCGCCGCGGCTTTTTCGCGCGCCGGCGCGATTGCCGTGCCGGTCCGGCTGTCGCAATGTGGATTCGATACGCGGCGGGGACGCGGC
>JBOHJV010000303.1:0-1857 GCA_050728695.1 Methylocella sp.
CCGAGACGCCGGTTCCGGCATTCGCGACCGAGGGCCGACGTCAATCCGGAATACGCCGTACCGCTAAAAATGAAATCGCGCGCGGACATGAACCAATTGGCACCTCAACGGTTACACAGCCTGAACACGGAGGAAATCATGAAAAGGGTGCTTTTGATTCCAGGTCTATTCTGGGTCGCCGCCATGACGTTCGCCTTCCCAGCTGATGCACGGCCGGGCGGCTGCGTTAAGGGCGCGATTGTCGGCGGGATCGCAGGTCACTTCATGGGTCATGGCGGAATGGGCGCGGCCGCTGGCTGTGCGTATGGCATGCACCGGCGGCAGGTCTACAATCGGGAACATCAGCAAAATGGCCGCTCCGGATACGCGCCCCGTGGATACGGCCAACCACAGACTCAATAACGAAAATAAGCCGAGTAATAGGTGTCGGAAACCGCCTTTGCAACGGAATGAGCGATTTTCTCGGAAGTCCACCCACTCGTCCCCGCCCGGAGCCCGATCAAGCACGCACGTTCGAAATGCTCGCCACTGTTTTCGTGGTCGCGCTCGTGGTGGCGATGCTTGATGTCGGGCGCGACATATTCATCCCGATCGCGATCGCAATTCCGGTGAGCTTTGTCGTGTCGCCGCCAGTCCTGCTGCTGCGACGCTGGGGTTTGGGTCGAGTGCCGTCCGTCTCGATTATCGTCCTTGCGGCGCTGGTGATTGCACTCTTGGCCGGCGCCGTTTTGACCGGGCAAATTTCTGAGCTGGCCACGGATCTGCCGAAATACCAGGCGACGATCAATGCCAAAGTCGACAAATTGCGCGACGCCGTTGCCGACAACGCCCTCTTTACAAGAGTTTCGGCCGCGCTGAAAAACTTCGGCGAAATTACTCCGGATCGGCCTCAAGAAGCCCAGCCGCTGGCCCCGGGCGAGGTTCACAATCAGCCCCGGACGCGCTCAAAGGCATCGGCGGCGCTGAAAAATGGCGGCAAGATGCCCCGGCGCCCGCCGGCGCCGTCGGACGAGTCCGCGCCTTTGGACCAAGCCCAGAGCCAACTGGCCGAGGGTCAGGAAGCCCAGCGGCCGGTTCCGGTCCAGGTTCAAGCGCCGGCATGGGGGCCTTTCGCGATCGCGGAGACCATCGCCAAAACCGCGCTTCCGTCTCTGGAGACCGCGTTCATCGTCGTCATCTTTGTCATCTTCATTCTTTTGCAACGCGAGGATTTGCGGAACCGCTTCATCAGGCTTGCCGGATCGAACGATTTGCACCGCACGACCGTGGCGATGAATGAGGCGGCGGGGCGCCTCAGCCGTTTTTTTTTAATTCAAACTCTCGTGAACGTATCCTTCGGCGTCATCGTCGCCGTTGGGCTCTATTTCATCGGCATTCCGAGCCCGATCTTTTGGGGCGCCGCTGCATTCTTGCTGCGGTTCATTCCCTATTTCGGCCCCATCACCGCCGCTGCTTTTCCCGTGGCCTTGGCGGCGGCGATCGATCCAGGCTGGGGCATGGCGCTCGAAACCTTGGCCTTGTTTCTTGTGGTCGAACCTACCATCGGGCAGGCGGTCGAGCCTTGGCTTTATGGCCACAATACGGGGATCTCGCCGATTGCCGTCGTGATCTCGGCGACATTCTGGTGGTGGTTGTGGGGCGCTGTCGGTCTTTTATTGTCAACCCCGCTCACGGTCTGTCTTCTCGTGCTCGGACGGCACGTGGAGCGGTTGGCTTTTCTCGACGTTATGTTCGGCGACGCGCCGCCTCTTACGCCGGTCGAAAATTTCTACCAGCGCATGCTGGCCGGGGACGCCTCGGAAGTCGTCGACCAAGCCGAACAATTCTTGAAAACGAATTCGCTCATCGACTATTACG
>JBOHJV010000304.1:0-1856 GCA_050728695.1 Methylocella sp.
AGGTTACTGACGACATCCCACAAGCGGTCCGCAGGGCGGATATTGATCGGCATCTGGACTCCGATCCGATCAGCCGTCGCGCCGTGCTTGTGTCCATTCACGGGTCCGGTTGAGCTGGGCTGTTGCAGATGAGTTGATGTTGGTGGGTTGTCGGTGATCGGTGTGGGCGTGTCAGGCTCGATCGTGGGTGCTTGATCGTCGATCATGTGGGTTGTGTCCACGCCCGAGCCGCCGTCGCCTTCCTATGAGGAGTTGGCTGGGTTGGTGGTGGGTTTGGCCTCGGAGCTGGAGCGGGCCCACGCGCGGATCGCTGAGTTGGAGGCCCGGCTGGGACGGGATTCGACCAATTCCTCCAGCCCGCCGTCGGCGGATTCGATCGCGGCCAAGGCCAAGCGGCGGGCGGATCGCTCGTCGCGGGAACGGTCGGCTGATCGCAAGCCCGGTGGGCAACCGGGCCGCAAGGGCTCGGGGCTGGCACCGACGGTGACGCCGGATCGGACCCAGACACTGCCCGCGCCGGGCGAGTGTTCGGGGTGTGGTGCGGATCTGGCCGAGGGCAGGGATGCGGGGATGAGCTGGGCGCAGGTGTGGGATCTGCCGCCGATCGTGATGGCCAAGGTGCATTACCTGCTTCCGCGGCGGCGGTGCGGCTGCTGCGGGAAGACCACCACCGCGGCGCCACCGTGGGGGGCCCCGGGAAACGTGACCTACGGGCCGAACACCAACGCTGCGGCGATCCTTTTGGCCAGCGAGGGCAATGTGCCTATCGAACGGACCGCGCACCTGATGGCGGCGTTGCTGGGTGCCCCGGTGTCGACGGGGTTCGTCGCCCGGGCCCTGGAGCGCTTCGCCCAGCGGTTGGCCGCGGCCGGGTTCGATGACGCCATGAAAGCCGCGCTGCGTGCTGAGGAGGTCCTCTGCGGTGACGAGACTCCGACCAACGTGATCTACAAGGACACCGACGAGCACGGTCAACCGGTGCCCGGGTCCCCTCACGCGGTCACGGTGCGCACCCCCGATGCGCGGCTGGTCTACTACGCCCCGATCGGCTCCCGATCCAAGACTTCTCTCGCGAGCCTCGGCGTGCTTGAGGGCTACACCGGCTACCTGGTCAGAGACGACTACGCCGGCTGGTACCAGTTCGACGCCCAGCTCGCCGGTGTCGGGCAATGCGCAGCCCATTTAATCCGCCACGCCAAAGGTGTCCTCGAATTGCACCCCACCCAACAGCACTGGGCCGCAGACGTCATCACCGTGCTCCGCGAGGCCGCCGCCGCGGTCACCGAGGCCATCACCGACGAGCGCGACCAGCTCGACCCCCAGCTACTCGCTCACCTGCGCCAACGCTACGACCACGCAGTCGGATGGGGAATCACCACCAACCGCCACCGCTACTGGCCCAAAGGCAACCACCCCGGATACAACCTCGCCACACGCCTCCACAACAAGGCCGACCAAGTCTGGACCTTCACCCACAATTTCGCCGTGCCCTGGACAAACAATGCCAGCGAGCAAGCCCTCAAAGGCCCCAAACGACATCAAGCCGTCTCCGGCTACTGGCACACGCTGACCACCCTCGCTGGATACTGCCGCGTCCGCTCCTACCTGGTCAGCACCCGCGGACACGGCGTTCGGGCCATCGACGCCATCCACACCGCCCTCACCGGCAACCCCTGGCTGCCCACAATCACAACAGCGTGACATCACAGCCCAACCCGTGAATGGACACGTCCCACCGACGCTGAGAAGGTCGAGCTTGTAACAGCCCGCAGGGCATCCTGCCAGTGCGCCCGGTGCCTATCCTCCCGAGCCACGCTCCTGCCACGGCCCGTACGGCAGATTCTCAGGCAGGTCCG
>JBOHJV010000305.1:0-1847 GCA_050728695.1 Methylocella sp.
GCGGCTTGAGCTCTTTGTGCTGCCGCCCAAGCGGCCCGACCTCAACGGCTGCGTCGAACGCGCCCAATCCACTTGGCGGTACGAGTTCTCCGCAACTTACGATCTACCAGCCCATCTCGACAAATTCTGGCCCATCGTCGACGCCTTCGCCCATAGACCCAACCACCACCGGCCGCACGAAGCCCTTGGCGGACGAACCCCAGCGGAGCATCTCAAAGCTCTCAACCAAGGCGACCCACCGCCGTCTCATTTGTCGTGAGCCCGGACAGTGGCTTGCGGTCGCCGCGACGGATGATAGCCCTCAATCTGCGCGAACCCCTTCCGCTCCGGTTAAAAATTCGGAGGGGCACCATGCTAAAAGGACAGGCGCCCTCGCGCGAAGCGAAAACGGTCCATCGACCAATTTGTGACGAAGGCCAAATTTCGCCATGTCCAGCGAACCGCCGCCAGGCCATCAATATGCGCAACCGCGCATAACCTCGAAACACGTCCGCACCAAGATATTGATGTCGAAGCCAAGCGACCTATTATTGACATACCATAGATCGAACTTCACACGCTCGGCCATCTCCTCGACGGACCGGGTTTCGCCGCGTAATCCGTTTACCTGCGCCCAGCCGGTAATCCCCGGCTTGACGTTGTGGCGTAAACCATAATCGGAAATGCGAGCCGCGTACTCCTTGTCATGGGCGACCGCGTGCGGTCGCGGCCCAACCAGGGACATATCCCCTTTTAGCACATTAAGGAGCTGTGGAAGCTCATCGATGCTCGACCGGCGGAGGAGCTTGCCGATACGTGTCGCGCGAGGATCGTCACGGCACGCTTGAGTTATGGACGGCCCGTCCTCGAGAACCGACATCGTCCGGAACTTGAAGATGACAAATTCCTTCGCATTGAATCCGGTTCGTCGCTGCTGGAATATGACTGGGCCGTGGCTATCGAATTTAACGGCGATCGCGGCAATCATGCAAAGCGGCCACAAAAACAATATTGCCGTCACGGAACCAACGACGTCGATGGTCCGCTTGACCGCTCTTTCGAAAGCGCTCATCGGCGTCCTTTGGGAAATCGCCGTGCGTGACAGCCCGTCCGCGGCCAAACCCTGCCGCTCCAGCAGGGTTCTCATGTTATGGTCAGGCAAAAGCCGGACCGGAAGCGCAGACTTGCTAAGGTGGGAGCGAATTGTGGCGGCAAGCTCCTTTTTGCCCCAGCGCAGCGCCACCAAAAATTCCTTGGCGCCATGTTCGCGCGCCGCAGCGAGGGCGCCGTCCAGACGAGCCAGGACCTCGCCCGGGGGGCGCCCGCCATCGACCGCGAACCGGAAGACTTCCCGCAAACCACAGTACCGCAATAGAAAACCGGTATTCAATCCCAACAGTTCCGCCGTTTCCCCTATCGTCACGACCAAGCGTCCGTCGAGGGTTCCCGAGACCAGCAGAGCGCGCGTTGACCTGGCGAAAACCCACCGGACAACGACCAAGAGAATCATTTGGGGCAATAAAGCCACAACCAAGGGCAACGCCGGAAACGCGGCGTTGCCTTTCAAAAAGAACAAAGATCCGGCCACCAAAAGAGCGGTGGAGACAAAGATCGCGAGCAGCTGGCCAACATAGGAAAGCGGCGCGAGCAGCACGGGAAGCCGGTACAGGTCGCGCGCACCGACCAAAGAAACGTAAACCAAGCCGTTGCTGATGCCGATACCCAAGCAGGCTTCGACGGTGGCGGGGTTTGCGAACCAAACGTTTTGATAAACGATTCCTCCAAGGGTGCTCGCGACGGTAAGAAGAAACAGATCAACAACCCAAGCCAGGATTTCGATTTTGTCGTAGGAGAATTTAAATTGACTG
>JBOHJV010000306.1:0-1837 GCA_050728695.1 Methylocella sp.
CTAGCGGGAGTTTCCGGGCTATTTTGATCATGGGTGTGTTGGAGCTGGTCACGGGGTTGTTGATGTTTGTTGGGTGTATGACCTAGGTGCTGGGCGCCCACTGTGTGAGGTTGAAGATTTCGGTGAGGTGGTCCTGGGTGGGGGTGGTCTGGGTGAGCATCCGGCGGGCTTTGGGGCGTCCTCCGGTGGAGGGGTAGATGAGCACGGTCTCTTCGATGCCGGCGAGGGTGTCGAGCAGTTCGCGGACGCTCATGGTCAGTTGGTGTTGGTGGGCGTGGCGGCGCATCAGGTGCGCGATCTGGAGGGCCAGCACGCAGGTGAAGGTGTGGACGCGGATGTTGTGGTCGGTCCAGTGGTGCATCGGGCTAAACGACACTTGGTGGGGGTCTTTGAGCTGGCGGAAGGAGAACTCGGCCTCGGACTGGGAGCGGTAGCCGGCGATGACTTCGGCGATGGGCCAGTCGTCGTGGTCGGTGATGAGCACGCGTTTGCCGAAGATCTCCTGTTCGAGTGCGTCGCGGGCGGTGGGGTCGAGGTGGAAGCTGAGTCGGTGCTCGGCGGGGGTGTCGCCGGTGAGCTGGTAGCTGATCATGCGGGCGGCCCAGGGGTCGTTGAGGAGCTTGGTGATCTCGGCGTCGACCTTGCTCCGGGGGCGGCGGGTGTGGCCGCGGGCGAGGGTGTCGGCCAGCGCGGAGAGCTTGGCGGTGGCCTTGGCCAGGGTCTGGTCGAGCCCGCGGGCTTGGGCGGCGTGCAGGGTTGGTGAGTGGGTGAGCACGACCCGGCGGTCGGCGTCATAGACCTCGCGGCGGGTGTCGAGCGCGGTGAGCCCGGCGAAGCGCTCAACGTCGACCGGTGCCCGGTCGGTGGCGGGCAGGGCGAGCAGGTCGGGGCAGTCCGAGGGGGGCACCGAGCCGACGAAGCGCAGACCGGTGGCGCTCAGGTGGGCGAAGTTGGCGACCGAGTTCTGGCCGGCGTCGAACACCACGGTCATCTCCGCCGCCGGTGGCACCGCCCGGTCCACGGTGGCACCAGAGGAGGCGGCGACTGCGGTGTAGCGGCTCATCAGCAGGTCGATCATGGTGGCGAACTGGGTGACGTCGGGCCGGTTACCCGGGTAGGCATGGGACACCAGCGGGACACCGCCGTCGCGGGTGACGACCAGGCCCAGTCCGACCAGGCGCAGGTCGGCACGCTTCTGCTTGGCCTTGCCCCGCTGCGCGATCGGCGCGCGGTCGTTGGTGGAGTCGATGTAGGTGGCGAAGTTGGTCATGTCCAGCGCCAGCGCCGAGATGTCCAGGCCGAAGGTCTCGATCATGCGCAGCGCCAGCCGGTGCTCGATGGCGGCCAGCTCCGCTTCGGTGACCGCGTGCATCGCGTCCCAGAACCTGCGGTGGTCCAGCACCACGGCCGGGATCTTGGTGAACCGGTCGGCCGCGGTGGTGCGCCACCAGTCCGCGAACCCGAGCTTGGAGCACGGGTCCACCAGCCGGTTCAGCGCGGCCAGCGCCAGGTAGGTGCCCACGCTCGCACCCGCGTCGGATCGGCGCGCTCCGACCACCTCGTCGATCGTGGCGATCACGTCGAGACGCTCGAGCATCCCCCACACCGCGGCGACGTCGCCGAACCCCAGGTGCCGGGTCCGCTCGGGCATCACCGCGGCCTCCCGGGCGTCGAGCAGCGCGGCGATGTCGGCCGCCGACCCCAGGTAGCGCTCCGAGACCATCCTCGGCTTGCCCTCCACCCGGGCCATCTCCCGCAGGTACCAGTACGGCTTCCCGTTGACCACCTTCTTGTACAAGCTCGCCACACATTAGGTCATACACCATTTCAAGATCGA
>JBOHJV010000307.1:0-1833 GCA_050728695.1 Methylocella sp.
TGATCGCGGAAGCCTTCGTCGCAGGATCGGCGACGAGGTAGCTGATCGTCTCGGTCACCTTTTCGAAGAACGGGATGATCCGCGCGCCCATGCCCTGCTCCGCTTCGACGTGGATGGTGATCTATTGGTTCTCGATCAAATTTCAAGACATGTCATATTGGGAATGCCAGCTGCGCGGCATGAGCGTTGGGGTTGGCGGGCGTCGTTGGCGCGCAAACCGCGCGGTTTTCGCAGGCCTTGCGGGCTATCCCGGCCAGCGGCTGAAAGTTCTTTATTTGCTGTCTTCGAGCCCGCCAATATGTCTTTGGCTGTAGAGCTGAACGCCAAGTTGTTTGATGAGCTCCAATTGCGTTTCTAAAAAATCGATGTGCTTTTCTTCGTCGATAAGCAGCTCGTCATAGAGCTCCTTGGAGACAAGGTCATGGGCGGAAACACAATATTCAGCAGCTTCCGTATAGAGAGCGCGCGCGGCGGTCTCGGTGTCGAGGTCGCAGCGAAGAATTTCCTCGACCGTTTGTCCTATCCGCAGAGGATCGAGGACTTGGAGGTTAGGGAACCCCTCTAGAAAAAGAATACGAGCCGTAAAGCGATCGGCATGGTGCATTTCCTCGATCGACTCTTCGCGCCATTTCTTCGCCAGATCCTTATAGCCCCAATTATCGAAAATACGATAATGCAGCCAATACTGATTGACGGATGTCAGCTCGCTGCGCAGGCCGCGATTGAGATACTCGAGGACTCTGTCGTCGCCCCTCATTGTTCCAAGCTCCTTAACGCGTGGCGCTCTTGCCGTCGAAGCCCGCGATGACGGCCGCGGGGCAACGCCACCATGACTTCATATAGCTGGGTAAACCGCGCCTGGAAAGAAGGGCCGGCGCGGAGAAAGCGAGAGGCGGTGCGAGCCCGAGGCGCGAAGACGCGAATTGCCTACCCCGGGCACAACACGCTAGCATCCGTCTCGCAAGCCTTGCGCGACGAGCCGCTGGTCGCCGTCGCGGCGTTGGCCTCATTGATGATCGTCCGGACGGTGGCGATGCAACGCCCGCAATTTAGACCGCAGCCGAGACATTGGTAGACCGCAAATGGCGTGCGCGGGCATGCTCTGCTCTTGAGGGCCGCTCTTATCTCTGAGTCGGTAAGGACATTACAGGAACAAATGATCATTAATGCACCGAGCGTGAAGCCAATGGATGTGCCGGAAAGCGGCTCCCTAGCGCGTCGCTTGCTCTTACGCAAGACCAGAATGGGATATTTTCTTAGACTAGAGTTACTCGAAACAACAATTGACGGTAGCAGCAATTTGGCTGCTTTCCGCCCCCATGCCTGCTCGGCGCCGCCTTGCTTATTCGGAACATATATGGGGCGCCGATGCGAGCAAGACTTGTGCCGACGCCTTGGGTTTGCGGCGGGCGCCAGGGTTCAACAGTTACGATATGGCTTGGCTCGCCAAATCGCGGCGCGATGGTGCGGCCAGGCCGGGATTGCCTCGCCCACGTAGGGCGCGGGCCGACTGGCAATCTGCATTCGGCTTCTCGCCAGGAATCGGGTTCACTCAAAATGAAGTCCAACCTCAGTCGTAAATATGGAGGCGGCCGTCGCCCAGAACCAGCCGCCGGGCGCCGTCGAACTGGTCCATCAAGCCGAGGTCGTGTGTCGCGATCACCACCGACGTCCCCGTTTTATGGAGCTCGGTGAAGAGCCGAAGCAGCCTGCGCGCGAGGCTTGGATCGACATTGCCGGTCGGCTCGTCGGCCAGCAGCAGCTCCGGCCGCACGATGAGCGCGCGGGCAATGGCGGCGCGCTGCTTTTCGCCCCCGGACAGCACCGGCGGCA
>JBOHJV010000308.1:0-1826 GCA_050728695.1 Methylocella sp.
TTCGGCGACGCGCCGCCTCTTACGCCGGTCGAAAATTTCTACCAGCGCATGCTGGCCGGGGACGCCTCGGAAGTCGTCGACCAAGCCGAACAATTCTTGAAAACGAATTCGCTCATCGACTATTACGACCAGGTGGCGCTTCAGGCTTTGCTGATGGCGCAGGTAGATCTCGGCCGCGGCGTGCTAGACGAGCTTCGGCAAAGGCGAATCAAGGAAACGATCGAGGAGGTCATCGAGGACCTCTCCGATCACGATGAGCCGCTTGCATCGGCTCCGGCGCCCCAGGCGCCGCCAAGCAACGCCGTGCTGAAGTCAGCCGGCTCGTCCCCGAGCGAAACGGCAAGCGTCGAATTAGCGCCGCTCGATATGGGACGCACCGACCTCGCGCCGGGGCGCCAAAGCCAAAAGCCGATTCTCTGCATCGCTGGCCGCAGTTTTCTCGATGAAGCCGCCGCGGCGCTGCTTGCGCAGATTCTCGGTAGACACGGCATCGAGGCCAAGGTTGAACCCGCTAGGCCGCCTAGCAATGGCCAGATTCCGCGCCTTTCGAGCGATGACGAGGCGCGGATGGTGTGTCTCTCCTATCTCGATGCCGATCTGAGCCCGGCGGGAGCCCGCTTCGCGGTTCGGCGTCTGCGCCGGCGTCTAGGCCAGGTCAAGATTGTCGGCGGCTTCTGGCGGAGCGGTGCCGGACAAGCAAGCGAGCTTTGCGCCGCGACGAAAGCGGATTTCTGCGCGACGAGCTTCAAGGATGCGGTCGCTTTGTGTCTGCACGCGGCGACCAAAGAGGCGAAGGCCGAGGCGGGCGCGATCGACACGAAGCCCGCGGCGAAATCCTTCGCCGATGCGGCCGAAGGCTAATATATATGCAGGTCCGGAACGGATTCTTGGGAATGCTGATGGCTCGCCGAGATCGATGGCCGTGGCGGTACGCATCCAAGGCCGGCTATGAGATTCCGCGCCCTTGCGCCGCGGCGTGGGCCGGCAGCGGCCAGCCTGAGTTCATCTGGGCAATGTCGGCGTGATCCCAGTGGTCCGGCAACAAGAGTTTGGAGGCGGCAATGGCGGACATGAAATGGCATCTCAAGGGCCGGAATTTTTCCCATTGCAATTGCGCCTACGGTTGCCCTTGCCAGTTCAACGCCCTGCCGACCCACGGCAACTGTGCGGCGGTTGTCGGGATTATCGTCGACGAGGGCCGCCACGGCGACACCAAGCTCGACGGGCTGAATTTCGCCGGCGTGTTTGCCTGGCCTGGCCCGATCCATGAGGGCCACGGCGAAGCCCTCCCCATCGTCGATGAGCGCGCGAGCCCGGCGCAGCGTGACGCCGTTCTGCGCATCATGAGCGGCCAGGACACCGAACCTGGCGCGACATTCTTTCAGGTCTACGGATCGATGCTTGAAAAGGTCCACGATCCGGTCTTCGCTAAAATCGACCTCGACATCGATGTGAACGCGCGGACGGCGCGTTTTATCGTTCCGGGCGTCGTCGAAGCGCGCGGAGAGCCGATCGTAAATCCGGTGACGAAGAAGCAGCACCGCGCGCGCTTCGACATGCCGAATGGCTTTGAATTTACGTCGGCCGAGGTCGGGCGCGGCTGGGCGAAGACGATGGGTCCGATCAAGCTCAATTTTGTGGACTCGCACGCGCACTTCGCAATGCTGAATATCGCCGGAACCGGCGTGATCCGCTAACGGCCCATGACCGAGCCGCTCCTAGAGGTTTTACTCCGGCGCGACCGCATCTTTGTCGCGGGTGCGCTCGCCGCGCTCTCGGCGCTCGCATGGACTTATGTGCTGTGGCTTGCCGCGGACACGGGCATG
>JBOHJV010000309.1:0-1805 GCA_050728695.1 Methylocella sp.
CCATGCGGCACGCCGCCGAAGACGACGCCGATCGACAGGGGAAGGTCCGCGCCAAGGCACCGGAAGCTATCGGCGATCTGGCTCGCCAATTCGCGCGTCGGGCTCAAAACCAGTACGCGGCAGCCATTGCGCGGCGCGGCGCGTTTGTGCGTTGTGAGATAATGCAGGACTGGCAGCGCGAAGGCCGCTGTCTTGCCGGTGCCGGTCTGGGCTATGCCGATGAGATCGCGGCCCGCCATGATGGGTGGAATTGCTTGTGTCTGGATTGGCGTTGGATGCGCGTAACCTAGTTTTGTCAGGGCATGCAGAAGCGGCGCGGCAAGGCCGAGCCGGGAGAAATCAGTCAATTGTTTGGCTTTCTTTGAGCCGGGGCGCGAGCCGGGAAATCCGGCGCGTCGGCAACAGAATTTTGAGGCGACGCCCCGCGTGGCCTGGGCGATCGAAGGAAATCAGGTTGCACGCCAGGAAGGAAACCCTTGCGGCTTCGTCACGCGGCCAAAACGTCAACGTCCACGTTAAAGCAGATAATTTTACATGGTGCCGGTGACGCCGGAAGTCAAGCGGAATGCTCCGCGGGAGGCCGATCGCGCCGGGCGGCGGCTCGCCAGACGAACAAGGTAAAAATCGCGCGTCCCGCTACAACAAAACGTAATGGACTTCTGACATAGCTTCTTGAAACGAGGGGAAGAGGCCGCAATGTCAGCGCCGCAAAACCGAACAATGGAAAACCCGGCGCAAGAGCGCCAAAACGAAGTGCGCGCACGCGTTCTCAAAAAAGCGCAGATCGTCTTCAAGGGTCGCGGAGCGGTGATCGATTGCGCGGTCCTCAACCTGGCGGACGGAAGCGCCTGCCTCAAGGTGGAAAGTCCCATCGGAATTCCGGACTCATTTGATCTTGTGATTGACCACGCAACCGTCGGCAACTGCCGCGTGGCGTGGCGGAAAGCCACGCAAATCGGCGTTGAATTCGTACCGTCCACGACCCTGGATAAGCATCTGGCGTTGAGGGCCGCACACGAGGCGGAGCGGCTCCGGCGCAGCGCGGACCATTTGGCGCGCGCTCAGCGGATCGCCCAAACCGGCAGCGTCGAACAGGATTTGCAAACTGGCGTCATCGAATGGTCCAGCGAAACCTACCGGATCTTCGGTCTCGATCCGAATTTGCCAGCACCCGTGGGGAAAGCTTTCCTTGCTCTCGTTCATCCCGACGATCGCGCCGCGTGTGAAACGCAGGCGTTCGCTCACCAGGCCGCGTCCGCGGGCCGGCTTTCTGACACGCCGCGCGTTTCCGTCCGGTTTCGCATCGTCCAGCCTGGCGGCGCGGTGAGATGGATTCACAAGGAATCCGAATTGGTCTTGGACCAACATGGCGCGGCGGTCCGCTGGATCGGGACATACAGGGACGTGACCGAGGCCTATGAGGCGGAAGCACGCATCGCCCATATGGCGCATCACGACGCGCTGACCGGTTTGCCAAACCGATTGTTGTTTCACGAGCGCCTGGACGAAGCGCTGTTGCGCGTGCGCCGGTATGAGGAAACGCTAGCCGTACTTTATCTCGATCTCGATCGGTTCAAGAACGTCAACGACACTATGGGGCACGCGGCCGGCGACAAGGTTTTGGTGGTGGCGGCGGGTCGTCTGCGTGTTTGCGTGCGTGACCGCGACCTGGCCGCCAGACTTGGCGGCGACGAATTCGCGGTCCTGCAATTGGGGCTCGCCGGACCACACGAGGCCGGCGCCTTGGCCGAACGCATCGTGACGCTGTTGAGCGAGCCTTACGATATCGACGGTCAACAGGCCTT
>JBOHJV010000310.1:0-1803 GCA_050728695.1 Methylocella sp.
GCACCACGATGGGTTGCGGATGCGGTTTGAGCACCGGTCCGGTGGTTCTGGAACGTTCGAGTGGTGTCAGGTTAATGCGCCGGTCGGGCCGGTGGATGTGTTGTGTTGTCACGATCTTTCTGGTGTGGCCGCTTCGGGTCAGCGGGTGGCGATGGAGCAGGTCGTCGAGCAGGTGTGCGCGGGTTTCGATTTGGCTGGTGGTTCGTTGTTGCGGGCAGTGTTGTTCGATTTGGGGGTCGGTCGGCGACCGGTGTTGTTCCTGGCGGTGCACCACTTGGTGGTGGATGGGGTGTCGTGGCGGATCCTGTTGGAGGATTTAGACACCGCTTATCGGCAGGCGGTGTCTGGGGAGCGTGTCGGGTTAGACGCCAAGACGACCTCGTTTAGGGATTGGGCGTTGCGGCTGAGTGAGCACGCCGCGGCTGGTGGGTTGGATGACGAGGTCGGTTATTGGGCCGGGGTCATCGGTGCCGCGGATCCGGCGTTGCCGGTGGATCGGGTGGGGGTCAACTCGGTTGCCTCGACGCGGTCGGTGAGTGTGCGGCTGGATCCGGAGCAGACCAAGGCGCTGTTGCAGGACGTGCCGGGGGTCTATCGCACACAGGTCAATGACGTGTTGTTGGCCGCGTTGGGTGTGGTGTTGGCCGGGTGGACCGGGCGTGAGCGGGTGTTGGTGGATTTGGAGGGTCACGGCCGGGAGGAGTTGTTCGACGGGGTTGATCTGTCCCGGACGGTGGGGTGGTTCACCACGATGTTCCCGGTCGCGTTGGAACTCACCGACCAGCGGGACTGGGAAACGACACTCAAATCGGTCAAAGAGCAGTTGCGTGCCGTGCCCGGCCGAGGGCTGGGGTATGGGGCGTTGCGGTACCTCACCCAGACCAGCGGGTTAGCCGGTGGGGCCGCGCCGCAGGTGAGTTTCAACTATCTGGGCCAGTTCGACTGGCCCGCGGCTGGAGACGGGCTCTATCACCAAATGTGTGGTGGCCTGGACTCCGACATCAGCCCGGAAACCACCCGGACGCACCTGCTCGACATCGTGGGACGAGTTGAGCACAAGTGCCTGGAACTGAGCTGGCATTACTCCCAGGAACTGCACGACGACGCGACCGTGGCGGGGCTGGCCGAAGCGATGATCGGGGCCCTCCACGAGGTGATCGCTCATTGTGGGCGACCGGGTGTGGGTGGGCGTACTCCGTCGGATTTCCCGTTGGCTGGTCTTGATCAGTCTGTGCTGGATCGTCTGGTGGGTGATGGCCGGTCGGTGGAAGACATTTACCCACTGACCCCGATGCAGGCCGGCATGGTGTTCCACGCGTTGTCGCAGGGGCAGCAGGGGGTTTACTGCGAGCAGGCGGCGTTCGTGTTAGACGGGGTAGGTGATGTCAAGCTGCTCGCTACGGCGTGGCAGCAGGTGCTGGACCGGACACCGGTACTGCGCAGCAGCGTGGTCTGGGACGGAGTCACCGAGCCGGTACAAATCGTCCACCGGCGCGTTGAGCTACCCCTCGAATACCACGACTGGCAACAGTTACCCACCACCGACCGCCACCACGAAGTCACGCGGCTACTCACCGCTGATCGCGCCCAAGGATTCGACTTAACGGTAGCCCCGCTGCTGCGAGTGCAGCTGGCCCAACTATCAAACACCGAAGTCCAAGTGGTCTGGACCTTCCACCACGTGCTACTCGACGGCTGGAGCGTCTTCCAAGTACTCTCCGACGTCTTCGCCTGCCACGCCGCGTTACAACGCCACGACACCACCTTCGAACCACCCCACCGGCGACCCTTCCGAGACTACCT
>JBOHJV010000311.1:0-1791 GCA_050728695.1 Methylocella sp.
CTCCGGCACTGCCCCTCCGGCACTGCCCCTCCGGCACTGCGTAATCGTTCACGGGTCGGGGAGCAGTGAGGGCGCCGGTTGCTTTGCGAAGTGGGCCTCGACGGCTGCCACCACGTAGGCGAAAATCGAGCGGCCTTGCAGGCGGCACGTCTCGCTGACGGTTAGCATCCGCTCGATGAAACGACTTCCCAATGCGCTCTGTGTTCCAAAGGATAGCTTTCGATAAATGACCGCCGGGCGAAGCGCCCGTTCGGCGGTGTTGTTCGTGGGTTCGATGTCACGAACGTCTACGAAGGTCCAAAGCCATTCGCGATGGTTGTAGAGTTCATTACACATGCCGACCAGACGCGGGTTGCCAGTGAAGACACCGCGCAGCAACAAGTGCTCGACGCAATGCCGAATAGGCGTCATTTCGCGCCGAAATGCGACCCAGGAGATTTCGCCCCGTTTGTAACGCGACCAAGTGTCGAACATCAGCCGGACCTGTCGCATCAGGTCGTGGCCCAGGCGTCGCACTTGTGGGTCTTGTTCGTCGATCAATGCCTGAAAGTCGCGCTTCAAATGGGCCCAGCACCATTGCAATCGTTTGGCCTGCCAGTACATCTTGGCTCGGTCGCAATTGATGACACCCTTGAAAACGTTTCCGAGCAGCTTCGGCAGGGCGGTGCCTTTGCGGCTGGAAAAGATGGCGAAGACGGCAAATTTCGCGGCCACCGCCGCCCACAGCCAGGCCTTTTGATTGCCTTGCTTGGTCGGCGATTCGTCCATGTTCAACTGCTTTTGACCGGCCAACGCCGCCTTCAACTCTTCATAGGGCCGCTCCAGCGCCGCGGCCACATGGTTCTGCATTTTCACCGTCAGCGACGGGCAGCAGGGCATGCCGAGAAAGTCTTGCAGGAAAAAGGCGGCTCGGCGTTTGCTTTGTCGGAAGTGTCCCATCAAGAGACCAACGAAGGCCACCAGCCGCGGCCCCGACTGTCCCGTCGGAACACCCTCGGGAAGCGATGCACAAGTCGTCTCTCGACAACACGGGCAGTCCAGCCGGTGCCGTTGGTATTCGGTTACCTCAGGCTTGATTTCTGGAAGTTCCCAGACCTGGTGCCGGAGCGGTTCAGGGTCGCTGCCGCTGAGTTTCTCGCCGCACCGACGGCATTCGGTCGGCTTGAGCGGAATGACTGCGGTGCACTGCTCCGATGGAATCAACGGCCGTTCCCGTTTCGGGTGGCCCTTTTGCCCGCCGCGTTTCTTCTTCGATTTCTTCTTGTCCCGCTTGGGCTTGGCATGCGGATGCTCGCTGCTCGGCGGCAAGGAGGAATTGCGAGGTGTCTTCTTGATTCCATCCAACTTGGCATTCAGATCGGCAATCAGTCGTTCATAGTAATCGATGATTCGGCGTACCAGGGCCTGGATTTCGGGCGGCAGCGCCTGCATTTCTTCGGGGGTGATCGGCGGCTTGGGCAACGACATGGCGAATCTCGGATCATGGCGAGTACTCAGCAGTTCCACGCCATTCCTACGCCCTGTTCACCAATAGGCGTTCGCCTGTTCAGTATCCTCCAATCAAGAAATCCTCGATCTTGCACAAGCCTTTTCAGCAAATTCGACGAATCTCACCTGGGTGTCAAAGTCCTCCAAGTCCCCCCTGCTGTCCCGGCCTGTGAACGGTTACCGCATCACGAATCTGGTCGGTGGTTGCGCCCGCGACAAACGTTTCCCCGGGAGGCCACGGGACGTCGAAGCAGAGCTTCTTAACCTCGTCACGCACGGACATGACCGCCCACTTTCTTATGG
>JBOHJV010000312.1:0-1783 GCA_050728695.1 Methylocella sp.
GCAGGTTCCTCGGTTAACACGGCGGGTGGCGGGTTTGTTCGCGGCATCGCGCCGGCGCACCCTCTGCTGAGAGTCGCCCGAGTTTTTGGTTGGCTCAATAAGGCTAGCTCAATAAGGCAAAAAGTGAGACTTCATGATGCTGGCCGGCTCTTCCCCTTAAAGGCCCGCGTGCCGCCCGTCCCCGCCGTTGAACGCGGCTTTGCTTCGCCGCCGCCGAAATTATGTGGCCCCATCTCGGCGTCGATCGGCTTATGCGGGCGATTGGCCGGAAAGTGCGCAGCGCGTCCATATTTGCTTTCGCCCGCAAAAACACCCGCTGCCGCCTCGACATCGCTTTGGCTTGCGAGCGGATCGCCGGCGATCGCGAGTTCGACCGCTCGCAGGCGTTTCAATTCGTCGCGAAAGCGGGCGGCCTCCTCGAAGTCGAGATTGGCGGCGGCGTCGCGCATGCGCTTTTCGAGATCGGCGATCGTCGCCTTGAAATTATGGCCGGCGAGAAGCTCCGGCACGCCGAGCCCGGCATCGGCGGTGACATGGTCCTGCTCATAGATCGAACCCAAAATATCCGCGATCCCGCGCTTGATCGAGGCCGGCGTAATCCCATGCGCGAAATTATAGGCCTGTTGTTTCTCGCGCCTGCGGCTGGTCTCGGCCATCGCGCGCGCGATCGAGCCGGTCTCGCGATCGGCATAAAGGATCACCTTGCCATCGATATTGCGGGCCGCGCGGCCAATCGTCTGAACAAGCGACGTTTCGCTGCGCAAGAACCCTTCCTTGTCGGCGTCGAGGATGGCGACCAAGCCGCATTCCGGGATATCGAGGCCCTCGCGCAAAAGATTGATCCCGACGAGCACGTCGAAAGCGCCGAGCCGCAAGTCGCGGATAATTTCAATTCGCTCGATCGTGTCTATGTCTGAGTGCATATAGCGTACCCGCACGCGATGCTCGTGCAGATATTCGGTCAAATCCTCCGCCATGCGCTTGGTGAGCACGGTGACGAGGGCGCGGTAGCCTTTTGCCGCCACCTCGCGCACCTCGCCAAGAAGGTCGTCGACCTGCGCGCGGGCGGCCCGAACCTCCACTGGCGGGTCGATGAGCCCTGTCGGGCGGATCACCTGCTCGACGAAAACGCCTCCCGTGCGCTCCATTTCCCAGGGGCCTGGTGTCGCTGAGACATGGATCGACTGCGGCCGCATCGCGTCCCATTCCTCGAAGCGCAAAGGCCTGTTGTCGAGGCAGGACGGCAGCCGGAACCCGTATTCGGCGAGCGTGGCCTTGCGCCGGAAGTCGCCGCGGTACATGCCGCCGATCTGCGGGATCGTGACATGCGATTCGTCGGTGAAGACAAGCGCATTGTCGGACAGATATTCGAAGAGGGTTGGCGGCGGCTCGCCGGGAAGCCGGCCGGTCAAATAGCGCGAATAATTCTCGATGCCGGCGCAGGACCCTGTCGCCTCCAGCATTTCTAGGTCGAACATGGTGCGCTGTTCGAGCCTCTGCGCTTCGAGCAGGCGGCCGGCGGCATAAAGCTCGGCGAGACGCTGCTTTAGTTCAATCTTGATGCCCTTGATCGATTGCAGAAGGGTCGGGCGCGGCGTGACATAATGCGAATTGGCGTAGACTTTTATGAATTCGAGGTCTTGCGTCTTCTTGCCTGTCAGGGGATCGAATTCGGCGATCGTTTCGATCGAATCGCCAAAGAAGCCGATGCGCCACGCGCGGTCTTCGTAGTGGGCGGGGAACAGCTCGATGGTGTCGCCGCGAACGCGAAATGCGCCGCGCG
>JBOHJV010000313.1:0-1777 GCA_050728695.1 Methylocella sp.
TCCGACATGGGTTGATAGGGATGTCGTCGGCGTGTGGCACGGTGAGCTACGTGAGTGACGTCATCGGATTTCGGGTTATGGGTTTTGCCGGGGGCTGGATTGCCGTGGTGCGCTGATCGACTGACGTTCGGCGGCAACATCATCGAGGCCGGCACCGACTCCTACCGTCCACTGGTTGAAGGACCGTCTCGGCCGGGGTCGACCGCACGTCTAGCTGGACTCGGTTTGTGCCCGGCTGGCTTGTTTCATGTAGCGGCGGAGCAGCGTGTTCGCGGTGTCGAGATCGTCGTGTTGTTGCGCGGTGAGCTGGGTGAGTCGGGTGTTGGCCTCGGCGAGGCCGGTGTTCTCGGTGCGCAGGTTCGCGACGAGGGTTTCGAGGTCGGCGATGCGGGCGAGGAGTTCGGATCGGTCGATCTGTTCGATTTCGGCACCGAGGGTTCGTTGCAACCGTTCGCGGAGCTTGCGTTCCGATCGGCGCAGTGCCGTGATTTCGTGGCGAGCGAGTTCCAGGTCGGTCCGAAGACTGGCTTGTGACGTCGGTGACTCTGCGGGCCGCGGCGGTGGACCATCGTGGCGTGGCGGGTGTTTCATCGCGTCGGTGATCGCCCGCTTCAGTTCCGGGTTGTTGTAGACCAGCCAGGTGGACACGCCGGCTTCGCGGGCGACCGCGGTGAAGCTGATCCGGGCCCCGGACTGCTGGAGCCGGTCCAGGGTGTGCAGCGTGTGGTCGTGTTTGTCCCGGCTCGCCTGTTGCCGAGCGGCGATGAGCTTGGTCGTCCGGGCATCAGGCATTGTCGGGTGCCGGGCGGTCGATGACGAATAGCGGCAATGCGTTTCGGTGGAGGTCGCGGGCGCGGCGGATGGTGCCGATCGCGGTATAGAGCCCAGCCCGTTCTTCTCCGTCGAGCCGCTCCAGGTTCGCGGTCATCTTGGCGAGGATGCCCTCGAACATCGCCAGGTTGTAGCGCAGGTTGTCGACCACCTGCGGGGCGGCGCACAGTTGCGCCTCCAGCACGTCGGCCTTGATCTTGCGGATTTCTTGCTCGATCTCGGGGATGTAGGACGGGTCCGGCCGGTAGTGGTCGCAGCCCCCGCACTGGAACCTGATCGGACAGGATTTTCCGCCCGATTTGACGTTCGACGGTTCCACGCAGCCGCCGAGCATGGTCGAGACCGACCGTCGTTCGTATTCGACGTGGTCGGTGGCGGATCGCAGTGTGCCGCGGCGATCCATCACCCACGCCCCGACGCGTTCGATCGCTTCCCGTTTCCGTTTCGGACCGACGCGGTAATACCCCTGGGTGACAGCAACGTTCCGGTGATCGAGCAGGGCGGCGAGCACGTCGACCGGGGTGCCGACGTCGGCGTGTCGTTGGGCGTAGGTGTGGCGCAGGGAGTAGGCGACCACGTCGCGGCGGTCGATGACACCGTCGTGGCTAGACGGTGTCCGCAGCAGCGGCGCCAGCTCGTGGATTGAGTCGACCCAGGCGCGGAAGATGACCCCGACTGCGGCCGCCTTGAAATGGTTGTCCGACTGTGGTTCACACAGATCGAGTTGCGGGAAGAGGTAGGCGGTGTCGCGAGCGGGTCGCAAGATCGAGATCCTCGCGAGCCAGGTGGTGATCACGTCCGCTGTGGATGCGGTGATGGGTAGCCGTCGGTCGAGTCGGCCGGCTTTGGAGTTGGTGTAGATCAGCACGGGCCCGCCGCCGGGGTCGGCGTCGAGGCAGTTGCGGCGCAATGCGGTGATCTCGCCGGGCCGGCGGCCGGTGTCACG
>JBOHJV010000314.1:0-1777 GCA_050728695.1 Methylocella sp.
CGTTCAAAAAACATTCAAAATCAATAACTTAGGTCTCTTTTGTGGAGAACGAGGTGCCCGCCGCCGCCATGCGTGTGCTCGTGCTTGCCAACCAAAAAGGCGGGGTCGGCAAAACCACGACCGCCATCAATCTTGGAACCGCGCTCGCCGCGATCGGAGAACGTGTGCTCATCGTCGATCTCGATCCGCAAGGCAATGCTTCCACTGGCCTTGGAATCGCCCGCGAAAGCCGCAAAATTTCCACCTACGATGTCATGAGCGGACGTGAGCGCCTCGGCGCCGTTCTCCGGGAAACCGGGGTTTCCCGCCTCTTCATCGCGCCTTCGACGCTCGATCTTGTCGGTTTCGAACTCGAAATCGCGGCGCGCCCGGATCGCGCCTTTTGCCTCAAGCAGGCGCTTGGCGTTTTCGCGGCGGAGCAAAACGCTGCCCCGACGGAAGAGCGCTTCACCTACGCTCTCATTGATTGCCCGCCCTCCCTCAATCTCTTGACCATGAACGCGCTCGCCGCCGCGCATGCCGTGCTCGTCCCGCTCCAATGCGAGTTTTTCGCGCTCGAAGGGTTGTCGCAGCTGTTGACCACGGTGGACGAGGTCAAAACCAGCCTCAATCCCGGACTGACCATGCACGGGATCGTTCTGACGATGTTTGATTCGCGCAACACGTTTGCCGCGCAGGTGGTGGCCGATGTGCGGGGGTTTATGGGAGACAAGGTCTATGAAACGGTCATCCCGCGCAATGTGCGGGTGTCCGAAGCGCCATCGCATGGCAAGCCGGTCCTGCTCTACGATCTAAAATGCAGCGGCAGCCAAGCCTATATCAAACTAGCGTCGGAAGTAATTCAGCGCGAGCGCGGAAATGGCGTGGCCGCCGGGGGCGAGGGCGCGGATGGGCGAGACAGCCCCTCGGGCTTTCTCAGGTCGAAGGCGAAGGTTGTCGTATGCGGGCCTTTGAAACAGACCGAGTTCTAGGGCCGGCACAAAATAGAATTATTCTTAACCGGGGTATTTCAGCATGAAGCCAGCTAAATCCGCCGAAGAAGCGCCGCCGCGGCTCGGACGCGGTCTTGCCGCGTTGCTTGCCGGGGCCGGGGAAGCCGCGCAAGGCGCCAGAGCCGCCCGCGCGACGCAGAAAATTCCGATCGAATTTCTCCGCCCCAATCCGCGCAACCCCCGCCGGAATTTCGGCGGAGACTCCCTCGACGAGCTGGCCGCCTCGATCAAGGAAAAAGGCATCATTCAGCCGATCCTCGCGCGCCCCGTGCCGGGCGTTGCGGGTGCATACGAAATCATCGCCGGAGAGCGGCGCTGGCGGGCGGCGCAGCGCGCCGGACTGCACGAAGTGCCGGTTATCAGCTTCGAGGCCGACGACCGGCAGGCGCTCGAGCTCGCGATTGTCGAAAACGTCCAGCGAGCCGACCTCGATCCCCTCGAGGAAGCGGCCGGCTACGAAAGGCTCGGCGACGAATTCCTCTATACGCAGGCCGATCTTGCCAAGGTGATCGGCAAGAGCCGCAGCCATGTCAGCAATTCCTTGCGGCTTCTAAAACTGCCCGAGCGCACGAAAACCCTGCTACGCGACGGCAAGATTTCCGCCGGCCACGCGCGGGTCTTGCTGTCCTGCGCCGAGCCGGATGCGCTTGCCGAAAATATCGTCGCGCAAAACCTCTCGGTCCGGGACGCCGAAAAGCTGCTGGAGGGCGCGGCGGAAAGCTCTCACGCCAAGGGGCAGGGACCACGCAAGCGCGGCGCCGCTGAAAAAGACGCCGATACGCGGG
>JBOHJV010000315.1:0-1769 GCA_050728695.1 Methylocella sp.
TGCGAGTCAACGGGAATCCTTGGGGCATGGCAAGGGAACAAGGACGTGATCCTCGGCGAGGAGGCTCCGCGAACTGGGCCGGCAATGCCCTCCGCAGCTTTCGCTCCCGACACTGCGCGGGCAAAATCCCGTAGCCGGTTTCACCCTCGCCAACGACAGCCATTGAACCTTTTCAGGACACCATAAACACGCCATCCGCCGGTTCTCGAGTTTTCACTGAATCATCCGTCGGCGCGGCTATATTTCTGGACAGATAGCGCCGGGTCTGTTATCGGCATGGCTTCGCCGCTCGGGCGCTTAGCAGCGCCAGGGCGGCTGTGTCTTTCAACATTCCAAATTCGGTTCGTCCCATCATGCGATGGCCGGCGCCTCACCCAAGGAATCTGCGTGCAAGTTATCGTTCGCGACAATAACGTTGATCAGGCCCTCAAGGCGCTCAAGAAGAAGATGCAGCGGGAGGGCATTTTTCGCGAGATGAAACTGCGCGGCCATTATGAAAAGCCCTCGGAAAAGCGCGCCCGCGAGAAGGCGGAGGCGGTGCGCCGCGCTCGCAAGCTGGCGCGCAAGAAACTGCAGCGTGAAGGACTTTTGCCGATGAAGCCGAAGCCCTTGGCGGGGGCGCGCTGAACACTAGCCCGATGCGTACGCTCCAGGGCAAAGCCACGTGTTGCAAGGCCGCGCTCCGCCGCTTAAGTCGGCGTCCGGTTGAGCCAAGGGCTGTTTGTTGCGTTGCATGGAGCGAAGCGAAATAGTAATTTCGCCATAGGCGGCGGCGCCCGTCTTCGTGGACGGCGGACAAGGGTCACCGGACGATGATTTTCGCGGCCTTGGCCAAAAATTCGAAGCAGTCGCGGCGGCGCGTTGTTGGCTGTTTCTTATTGCTGGCCGCCTCCCCGCCCCTACTAGCCGGCTGCGAAACGGCAACCGACATCATGGGGAAACAGGGAACCGGCGTCGCCGAAGTGGCGCACCAATCGCCGGAGGAGGCCGAGGCCAACCTTGCGTCCCTAACCGACGTCATTCGGCGCAACCCAACGAGCGCCGAGGCCTACAACACGCGCGGCGTGGCTTACGCGAGGACCGGCAAGTTTCAAGAGGCGATCGCCGATTTCGGCCAATCGATCAAGCTCGCTCCGGGCAATGCGGCCTCGCTGACCAATCGGGCGCTCGCTTACCGTCAGATCAACCGCGACGAAGCGGCGCTGGCCGACTTTAACGACGCTGTGGCGGCCAATCCCAACCACGCGCCGGCCTATCTTGGCCGCGCCAATCTTCTGCGCGTTCAGGGCAAGCTCAACGAAGCGCTTGCCGATCTCGACCAGGCGATCAAGCTCAACCCTGAAAATGCCCAGGCCTTTCACGCCCGTGGGTTGATCTATCAGCGGGAAGGCCGGCATGAGCAGGCAATCACCGATTTCGATAATGCGATCGACCGCGATCCTTTCGCCGGAGCGCCCTACCAGGCGCGCGGGCAGAGTTTGATCGCCATCGGCAAGAGCGACAAGGCGATCGAGGATTTCAACAGAGCGCTCAACGTCGACAACAAGAATGCCGAAGCCTGGGCCGGCCTCGGGCTCGCCTATGAAAAATCCGGCAATCGCGCGAAGGCCATCGAATCCTATCAGCGCGCGCTCGCCTTCGATCCGAACAGCCAAATCGCCAAGGAGGGTGTCGCCCGCATCGGGCCGGTATGACGCAAAGCCGTCGCAAACCGCGACCGCCACTTCTTCGAGAGGGTGGCGGAAAGCGGCCTTTGGCGTTCGCCACCT
>JBOHJV010000316.1:0-1763 GCA_050728695.1 Methylocella sp.
CGGTGGTTTTCTGCGGGCTGTTTCCGGTCGATGCGGCGAATTTCGGCGATCTTCGCGCGGCAATGGGACGGCTTCGTCTGAACGACGCGAGCTTTTCCTACGAGATGGAGAGCTCGGCGGCGCTTGGCTTTGGTTTCCGCTGCGGGTTTCTGGGGCTCCTGCATCTCGAAATCATTCAGGAGCGGCTGGAGCGCGAGTTCAATCTCGATCTCATCGCGACCGCGCCTTCCGTCATCTACCGGATTCTTAAGCGCGGCGGGGATGTGCTTGAATTGCATAATCCGGCCGATATGCCGGATCCCACGAAGATCGAGGCAATCGAAGAACCCTGGATTCGCGCGACGATCCTAACGCCGGATGATTATCTCGGCGCGGTCCTAAAGCTCTGCCAGGAGCGGCGCGGCGTGCAGGCCGATTTGAGCTATGCCGGGAGCCGCGCGATGGCAACCTACGATTTGCCGCTCAACGAAGTCGTATTTGATTTCTACGACCGGCTGAAATCGATTTCCAAGGGCTATGCGAGTTTCGATTATGCGCTCGCGGATTATCGCCCAGGCGATCTCGTGAAGATGTCGATTCTGGTCAATAGCGAGCCGGTCGATGCGCTCTCAATGCTGGTCCATCGCGAGCGCGCCGAGGCGCGGGGCCGCGCCATGGTGGAAAAGCTGAAGGAGCTGATCCCGCCGCATATGTTCCAGATTCCGATCCAGGCGGCGATTGGTGGCAAGATCATCGCGCGGGAGACGGTGCGCGCGCTGCGCAAGGATGTGACCGCGAAATGCTATGGCGGCGACGTCACCCGCAAGCGCAAGCTCCTGGAAAAGCAAAAGGCGGGCAAGAAGAAAATGCGGCAATTCGGCAAGGTCGAGATTCCGCAGGCAGCTTTTATCGCGGCGTTGAAGATGGATGAGTGAGGGCGCCGTTGCGCCCCATGCCTCCAAAGCGCAGTGCCGGTATTAAGGCATGCAGATAAGAGTGAGCATCTCGACAAGGCAGCGATTGCATGGAACTTATGTTAATTATAGTAACCGGCTGACGGACTGGTAGTGGATAGGTGTCAATCAGTCCGCAACCGGCCGTGCTTACAATTGACAGTTCCACCCCAAATTGAAATAGATTGTTTCCATGCTTCATCCTACCTTTTCCATTCCCCCAGACGACGCGACGCCAGAGGGCCTCGCCCGATTGCGCGAAGAAAACGAGGCTTATCGGAAAATCCCTTGGCCAAAACCGTTTGACGCCACGACGCACCGTCTGCACGAAGGGGATGCTCGAGACCTATCCTGGCTTTCCGCCGAATCGGTTCATTTAGTAGTGACGTCGCCGCCCTATTGGACCCTAAAGGAATACGTCGGAAATGATCACCAATTAGGTGCGATCATCGATTACCAGCACTTTTTGGATGAGCTCGACAAAGTATGGTCCGAATGCTTGCGCGTGCTTGTGCCGGGTGGCCGTATATGCTGCGTGGTTGGTGATGTGTGCGTGCCCCGGAAAAAAGCCGGACGCCACCATGTGATGCCCTTGCATGCCGACATCCAGGTTCGGAGTCGGAAGCTCGGGCTGGATTGCCTCACGCCGATACTTTGGCACAAAATCGCGAATGGCGTAACGGAAGCAGATGGAAATGGTGCAGGCTTCTACGGCAAGCCTTACCAGCCTGGGGCAATTGTTAAAAATGATATAGAGCACATCCTGTTTATGCGTAAGGGAGGCTCCTATCGCTCGCCAGCGCCGCTGCAAAAGGCTCTTTCCGTTCTCAC
>JBOHJV010000317.1:0-1763 GCA_050728695.1 Methylocella sp.
CCGGTGTCGATATATTTGCTTTTTAAGATCGGGAAGGTGGCGGCGTAGAAGCCCGCGCAATGCGCGCAGGTCATCGAAGCATATTCGACAATCGTGACCGGCGCTTCGCGCGCACCAAGCGCAATGTCTGGCAGGGCCTCGCCGGCCATCAGCTCATCCGACGCCACACCGGCGCCTTGCGCCAGGACCGGAGACGCGAAAACGCCGAGCACAGCGAAATAACCAGCGATCGTCAGAATGGCGGCTGCCGCCATCTCGAACACACCGCGACGACCTCTCAAGGCAGCCTGGCCAATTTTGGTCGAGCGCATGAATTTATGCTCCATCGGCAACTCGGACCAGATTTGCCTGATTACCCGGCGGGAAGGCAAGACAATTATTGTTTTGGCAAGGTCATGGGCGCGCCCAGCGCGCTTCCTGCCCGGTGGGATCATTTCCGGCAAGCCAATCCAGCTTGCTCAAGGCCTGGCGAGAGCGCGCGCGCCAAGCCGGATCAATGCTAGCCGCAATGGTTCGTCCACGCCATTGCCAACGATCGATTCCGCCTCCGTCTCGGCATCTTTGTCCAGCGGGCGGGCCCCATGCCTGGCGGGAGGCGGCGCGGCAATCGGACCCTGCTTCAACAGGAGGCGCGAGATGCAACGCCAGCCGAAGTGGGCGTTGACGCGCTCGACGACAATGGGCGCGAGATGCTGCAATTCCAACGCGAATCCCGTTTCGACGCGGACAACGAGCGTCGCTGGGGCGGAGCCGTTGTCCGCCGCGCGGTCACGGTTGCTCGCGGGCCACTGCACTTTGACCGGTTGCGACATGGTGGCGAGTCTTTCGCCAACAATATCATCCCAAAACAACACGAGACCCGACTGGCCAAAACCTTGCCGTCTCAGAATCGGATCGATCGCGCTTTGAACGAGGTCGGCGAGCGGCCGGGACCAAGGGTTTTTTCTGAGACGGTTCCGCATGCTCGATTGTATCGTATATTGGCCGGCGCTTCACCCGAAAATTCATTGATTGCAAGTGTTTTCCCCGCCGCTTTCCACAACCGGCAACCGGGGCGTCCTCAGGCCGGGCTGGCGCCAAACATTGCGGCGGCGCGATTCTTGAGTTCCTCGGGTGGAATATCCTGCTTGCGAGTCGCGATCCACCATCGATGGCCGAACGGATCCTCGAATTTGTCGCCGCGATCGCCATAGAACTGATCCGCGACCGGCCGGAGAACGTTTAGGCCCGCGGCAACCGCACGGGCCGTGAACGCATCGACATCCTCGACATAGGGGTGGATCATGACTGGCGTGCCGCCGATCGTTCGCAGACTCAAGGCATCGTGGTCTGGAAATTCGTCGCAAAGCATGATCCTGGCCTCGCCGAACGCGAGTTCGGCATGTCCGACCTTGCCCCCATGCTTGATGCAAAGCACCTCCGCCGCGCCGAACGCGGCTTTGTAAAACGCGATGGCTTCGCTGCCGTTGCTTACGGTCAAATACGGTATTGCCCCTTGGTGCCCTTCCGGTATCGGCTTGACGGGTGCGCTCATTTTTCGGCCCCTTTGCTTTGGCCTTGCTCGGACGTAACATAATCGAGCGGCAAAAACGAGGCGCATCTATGGTCTTCAAAACAAGTTCTGACGCGCGAGCCAGTCGCGCGGCCGCTCTTCTTGCTTGGTATGACCGCCATCGCCGCGATCTGCCGTGGCGCGCCTTGCCGGGCGAGGCCGCCGACCCCTACAGGGTTTGGCTTTCTGAAATCATGCTGCAACAGACGAG
>JBOHJV010000318.1:0-1739 GCA_050728695.1 Methylocella sp.
GGCCTGCGCCCGCACCCGAGGCGGCGCCAAAATCCGGGAATGCCGAATCCGCGCGGCTCAAGCAAGCCTTGGCGCCAAAACCCGCGCCGGAGGCCAAGCGCAAGCAATTGCTGGATGGCCTATTTGACCGTCTCCGCAAAGCCGGCGACCAAGGGGACGCGCGGCGAATCGCTGCATTGATCGAGCGCGTCTGGCTGAACTCGTATTCGGATACCGCAAATCTGCTCATGCAGCGGGCAATCGTTTCCATGCAGGCGGGAGACTATCCGCTGGCGCTTTCGCTTTTCGACAAGCTCGTCGCGTGGGAGCCCGATTGGGCCGAAGCCTGGAATCAGCGCGCGACAATGCGATTTCTCACCGGCGACGCGGATGGCGCGATGGCCGACATCAGCGAAGTCGTCAAACTGGAACCGCGCCATTTTGGCGCGCTCGCCGGCATGGGCATGATCTTGCAAGGGGAAGGTCTCGACAAAAGCGCCTTAAAAATTTTCAAAAAGGCGCTCGGAATTTATCCGCTTGAGCCAAATATACAAAAGCTCGTCGAAAAGCTCACGCTCGAAATCGAGGGCCAGGATATTTAGCGCGCGAATTTACAAAAATTGCAGTCTGTCGGGATCAGCCTTAAGAGCCTGTTTCAAGAGCCAGAGCACCGCCTTCAGCCCATACCCAGCACGAGCGAAAGGAAGCCCGAGGTTCCATTGCGAGCGAGCCGAGAGCGGCGTCAACGTCGAAAGCGGTGCGTCCGGCGCGAGGCAGCGGTCGGCTAAGCGAACGCAATGGAAGCGGGCGACTGGAGAGGCGCCCTGCGAGCCGCGCGGCGCATTCTTCGAGACGGCCTTTGGCCTCCCACGGATGAAAGGGAGGAATTCAGCCTTCACCCGATTGCCCTGCGCCATCGACCCCAAGGATATTCGGGTTTTGCCTTAGAACGGCGATATTTGTTGATTTTCATTGCCGCGCGAATGACGCTTACGCGAGGTGTCGCATTATTGCGACGGACCTGCAATTTCTGTTGAGAAAGGCGGGCAGCCCGCCCCCCAGCCGTCTTAAGCGTGTAATCTCCCGCCAGCGGACCGTCCGGAAGTCCCGGTCGGCGGGCCGAGATGGGGACCATGCTCCGGTTGGCAAGGCGGCCGCGGCGAGCTGGTAAATAAGGGATTGGATTCCTTTGATGCGCCGTGCCGTCACAAGGCGTCCCCATTTCAACGTGCGGCAGGTTTTGGCGGCGATTACGGGCGCCCTCATTGTCATTGCGTTGCCGTCCGGCGCCTCGCCCAGCCGGGCGGAAACAATGTCGAGCGCGTTGGCGCGCGCCTATGCCGGCAACCCCGACTTGAACCAGCAACGCGCCGGGGTTCGGGCCACCGATGAAAGTCTGCCGCGGGCGACATCGGCCTGGCGGCCGACGGCCACCGCGAACGCGCAATACGGCTACACTCGTCTCGATAACACCGACGCGAGTGGCAAGCTGGCACCCTTGAGAGCTAACACCGCCAATTCGAGTTACGGCCTCACGGTCACTCAAAATCTGTTCAACGGCAACCGCACTTTGAACGGCGTGCGGCAGGCCGAATCGAATATTTTTGGGGCCCGCGAGACCATGCGCAACACCGAGCAGAGTGTTCTGCTAGATGGCGCGACCGCTTATATGAACGTCCTGCGCGATACCGCCATCCTCGATTTGCGCAAAAACAACATCATTGTCCTCCAAGAGCAGCTGCGTCAGACCGTTGATCGTT
>JBOHJV010000319.1:0-1735 GCA_050728695.1 Methylocella sp.
ATGATCCTCCGCAACCGCAAGATACCAACAATTTGGCGCGTTCGAAAATTCCATTCGGAACCTGCCTTCCTTAACATAGCTACAATGAACATTCCGCTGCTCCCTGACTTCCTGATACGATACCGAGGACTTCCTTGCCGAATCCGCCGGAGCCGAAGACGCCTATCAGCTTGCTACAACTTTGTGAACGGACAATTATTGTATCGATCTCGTCCTGATCCGCTCACATGGTAGCTTGGCCGTGGCACCAAAGAAGTCGCCGAATCCCATCTGTCAAAGCGCATAGACGCCAAAGTTTTGGCCGCAGCAATTTCCGTATACCCAGGGCAATCGGGTGAAGAAGCGGGTGACAAATGGCGAAAGTGGAGTCCGCCGAACGCCTCTGATTCGCGCGGTGGAGGATTTCGATGGCAACGGATGAGGCAAGTCTCGACGCCGCTGGATGAGACGTCAGGGACAGCGGGTGCCGAGCACACGCCGTTGAATGGCTACGCCGGTCCCGAGGACATTCTCGATCGGGTTGCTACGGGAAATGCGCATGCCAACGTAACATAGCTCCGAGCGCACGAATGGAGCGCTGCCGAGCCAAAGATTCGGGTGTCAAGTTCGACAACCGCCGCCATCAGGCCACGGATCGCCATACCCGAGTAACACGTTGTCTCGGCTCTGATCGCGCTGATGTAACCGGCATTGATGCAATCGGGGCAAGGAAACCGCATTGGTCGAAGTCCGCCGCTAGCGCCGCTTTCCAATAGACTACGTAAATCTTGCGGTGTTTGATTTTGGCAAGGTTTGCAATGACTTTAGTCATGACTGGCCGTTCGAACGGATTACCCAAATACACGACGCAGTCGCTGTCCGGAAACTCGTATTCCGCCGCATCCGCGTATAGGATCGTGCCGTTGCTGATATTTTTATTCATAAGATTCTTTCTTGCAACTTCAACAAGTTCGAGTACAAATTCAACGCCCACCAGCTGTTTGAAGCCTAAATCGGACGCTAGCAGGAGCGGTTTTCCTTTGCCGCAGCCGACATCGATGAAGGTCATCGTGCTGAAATCCTCTTCGACCATCTTGAGCGCTCGCAGGAAGTCTCCCTCATCGGATGGCCCGTAATTCGTTCCAAACACTGCGTTCTTGGACGCGATCCTGTATCGCCAAAGCGGATCGTTGCCGGCGGTATCTGTTCTGTAACGCGCATCGAATTCCTCGCCGATCGGCCGCCGAGGGGTAAAGACGAATCGGAGCGCCGCCCGAGCCGCATTAATTGGGCCTTCCCGAGCGATTTTAGGAACGACCTCCCGCAACCGCAAGATACCAACAATTTGGCGCGTTCGAAAATTCACTTCCGAACCGGCCTTCCTTAACATAGCTACAATGAACATTCCGCTGCTCCCTGACTTCCTGATACGATACCGAGGACTTCCTTGCCGAACGGACAACTGTTGTATCGATCTCGTCCTGTGGCAACGGATGAGGCAAGTCTCGATGCGCTGGATGAGACGTCAGGGACAGCGGGTGCCGAGCAGACGCCGTTGAATGGCTACGCCGGGCCCAAAGACATTCCCGATCGTGCTGCTACGGGAAATGCGCATGCCAACGAAAGCTCCGAGCACACGAATGGAGTGCTGCCGAGCCAAAGATTCGGGTGTCAATTTCGACAGCCGCCGCCATTAGGCCACGGATCGCCATACCCGAGTAACCGAATGTCCCGGCTCTGATCGCGCTGATGTAAC
>JBOHJV010000320.1:0-1717 GCA_050728695.1 Methylocella sp.
GCCGCGCTCCTCCCCGAGGGATCGAAGGGTGGACTTGTGGTCGTCTCGAATCGCGTGCCTTTGCCCGCGACTGCGGCGACGCCGGCGGCGGGAGGGCTTGCGGTCGCGCTTAAAGCGGCGCTCAAGGCGCACGCCGGTCTTTGGTTCGGCTGGTCGGGCGAGGTCTCGAAGGAAAGCGATCCCGTCCCGCAATACACGACAAATGGATCTGTCGTCTTTGCGGTATCCGGCCTTTCCCGCCGCGATATCGAGCAATATTACCGTGGCTTCGCCAACCGGACGCTGTGGCCGATCTGCCATTACCGTCTCGACCTCGCCGATCTATCGGAATCCAACGCCGCCGCCTACTTCCGGGTGAACGAGCAATTCGCCCGCCAGCTCCACAACCTGCTGCGCCGGGACGATATGATTTGGGTGCACGACTATCATTTTATTCCCATGGCGCGTTTTCTGCGCCAAATGGGCTGCGCCAACCGGATCGGCTTTTTCCTGCATATCCCTTGGCCCGGGCCGGAAGTGGCCAGCGCCTTGCCTTCCTATCAGCGTATCCTTCGCGCGTTTGGAGCCTATGATGTCGTTGGTTTTCAGACCCAGGCCGACGCCAGTAATTTCCGCGATTGCATCGTGAGCGCCAACGCCGGCCGGGCCGCCGGCGGCGATTGGTGCGAGATCGACGGCCGCCGGACGCAGGTCGGCGCTTTTCCCATCGGCATCGACACCGAGACCTTCGCCACGGAAGCCCGCGCCGCCGAAAAAAACATCACGGTCAGACGCACGCTCGCGAGCCTCGAAGGCAGGGACCTCATCATTGGCGTGGACCGGCTCGACTATTCAAAAGGCCTGAAACAGCGAATCGAGGCGTTTTGCATGTTCCTCGAGCGTTCGCCGCAAGCGGCGCAAGCGCGCGTGACGATGTTGCAGATCACGCCAAAATCGCGCTCGGAGGTTCCCGAATATGCCCGGTTGCAGCGTGAGTTGGCGGAAGAAGCCGGCCGCGTCAATGGCAAGCTCGGCGATGTCGATTGGACTCCGCTGCGCTATATCAACAAGACGATGAGCCGCTCGGCCCTGGCCGGGCTTTATCGTATCGCGCGGATTGGTCTCGTGACGCCTTTGCGCGATGGCATGAATCTCGTTGCGAAGGAATATGTCGCGGCGCAAGCGCCTGATAACCCCGGCGTGCTTGTCTTGTCGCAATTCGCCGGCGCCGCCAATGAGCTAACAAGCGCCTTGATCGTCAACCCCTACGATATTGAAGCGACCGCCGCCGCCATCGCGCGCGCCTACGCCATGCCGCTCGAGGAACGCAAGGACCGCTGGCAGGCCATGATGGCGGTGCTTCGCGCGAACAGCATCCACGATTGGACAGCCCACTTCCTTCAGGCTCTGGGCAAGGAACGCGAAGGCGGGAAGATCGACAGCCCGCTGACGGAAGGTGATCGTCCGCCGGCCGGCGGCGGCCTAAGCCGGACCGCGCCGGAGCGCGCCCGCTTGGACGGCCTGGCGGCGCTCTGTGATCTTGCCGGAGCGGCGGTGCCGGGCGCTTATATTTTAACCAAATCCTAGCTGGCGGCGCCTGGAACCAGAAACGGCAACATGCACTGAACGTAAGTTCGGGGCAGGGGCGCTTTCCCAGCCTAGCGGTCTTGCGAAACCGGCTTTCAACAACGAGGATGCGGCGCGCGCCCATTTCGAGGTGACCCGCGGGCCGGAAAGC
>JBOHJV010000321.1:0-1713 GCA_050728695.1 Methylocella sp.
GGTTAAGAGTGTGTATCTAATTCTACTATTCGTCGTGGCGGGCGACGATTCTAAATTGGCAAAATTTGCAAGCAGAACGACCCCTGAGAACCTGTGAATCTATGAACCGTGTTGGAAGCGTGCGATTTGTGAGGGTCGGTGTGGACTGCGTTTTTTGTTGAGGGGCGCCCTGTCCCGAGAAAGGTGTTGATTGAAGGTGGGGGAAAATGGTTGCCTGGTTTTACTGGTTTCTCCCTTGTTCGCCTAACCGGCTGCCAGCCTGGCCGCCGCGCGCAGGGTGACCGCCCGCATTAGGTTATGAGCCAAGACATACCACAACACGACCGCTTTGACCTTCGGCAAACCGCGGACGACAAACTGTCGCAACCCCCGGTTGCGGGCCAAGGCATTGACGCATTCGGCCGTGGCGGCGCGTTGTTTGTAAATTTCCTGGGCTTGGGGAGTGGCCATGCGACGGCGCCACGGGGCCACGGCGGGGCTGTCGTCGTCGCGGGGCGTATACGGATCGCGGTTCGGATCGTGCGCCTTCATGACAGGAGCATAGACGGTCGTCCCGCCTTGCGGCGGCGTGAGCTGGTCGATGTCGTGTTTCTTGACAAAGCCGCCGTCCGCCAGCATCTCGTCGGGCACTTGATCGTACCGCTCGGCGTGTTGCTGAACCATCGGCAACAACTGTCCCTGATCGCCGCCGGAATTGGTGACCTCCACGCCCGTGATGATTTGCGAGTCGGTGGCCGTGGCCAGTTGCACGTTGAAGGCGGGCCGGAAGCCGCCGTCTCCCATTTTCATCACGCGGGCCTCCGGATCGGTGGTCGAGGCACGGGCCTTGTCACGGTCTGTGGCCTTCTTGGCAGCGGCGATTTGCGGAAGCTGCGCAAGCGCCGCCCCAATCCGCTGGGCTCGTTCGTGGGCGGCGCGCTGGCGCGCGGCCTGCTGTCGCGCGGTGGCGGCCGCGGGATCGGCTTCCAACTCGGCACGCAACGTGGCCACTTGCAGTTCCGCTTCCCCCAGGGCTTCTTCCAGGGTCGCTTGGCGGCGGAACGAGGCGGCTCCCGCGCTGGCGCGAACCTTCATGCCGTCCTGGGCCACGCGCTCCAGGGTCACCAGTCCCTCGGCCAACAGCGCCGCCACGCTCTGCGTCAGCAAGCGATTCAACAAGGCTCCGTGAGCCACGCGAAAATCGGCCAGCGAGTGATAGTTCATCGAGACCTCGCCGCACAGCCAGCGGTAGGCGACATGACGCTCACAAAGCCGGTCCAGCTCGCGGGCGGCTCCCACGCCTTTCAAGGTGGCGTACAGCCACAGCGCCAGCAGAATCCTCGGATCGGCCGGAGCCTGACCGGGACCCGTTTCCACCGCCTGAATCGATTGATACAGCTCCGACAAATCCAAGCCGCACACGTACTCCCACACCAGCCGCGCGGGATCGTCGTCCGGCAGCAATTCATCCAGCGAGCACGATTGAAATTTGACCTGCTCCCGCTGGGCATAGCGAATCCGCTTGCGACCAATCCGCGGCGGTTGGGCCCGCGACCCAGCGGGGCGTCCTTCCGGCAACTCAAACAACGCGTCCGATTCCATGAGTTGGGCTCCGCTTTAACGATCCATCATCCCGAGACCCCTTGTTAAACGCCGCGACCGTCACGTAGTTCTGAAATAAACGAAACATTCACAGCCTCTGACCCCTGAGTCCTGATTCCTGCATGTCTCAAA
>JBOHJV010000322.1:0-1693 GCA_050728695.1 Methylocella sp.
TGGGTGCTCAATGGGCCAATTAACGGCGAGGCCTTCAAGACCTATGTCAGAAACGAACTTCTCAAAACCCTGAAACCGGGAGACATCATCGTGCTGGATAATCTCGGAAGCCACAAGGGAAAGGCAGCGCGCAAGATGATCCGTGACGCGGGCGCGCATCTCATGTTTCCGCCGCCCTACAGCCCTGACCTGAATCCGATCGACCCTTCGGCAGGCTCAGGAGGTCTTCGCCAAAATCAAACACCTGATGCGGCGCGCGACGGAACCAACCGTTGAAGCCGCCCATGACAGGCTCGCCAGCGTCCTCGCCACCATCCCGCCGAACGAATGCGCAAACTACTTCAGCGGGGCAGGATATGCGGAAACCTAAATGCGACGTGCTCTAAATTATAGCTGCCCTTGATGCGGGACGCGCCGAAATCGCCGCGTGGGAGCGGGCATCGGCAGGCGTCGCCCTTCAGCCGGAAAATCCGACACGCCACTCATGGGCACGCCATGCCGAGATGGAATGTTCGCGATACCTGGTTCATAATGGTCACTCGAGGGCCGGTCCCCGCAAGGCGCGCGCCTTGCAACGAAGCAAATTGCCTCCACATTATTCCTGCAGATCGAGCGTCGATTGCATCGCCACCGCGACGTACGGATTCCAGGTCGAAAGAAGCGCGGCGCTCGAAGGCGATGCGCGTGCTTAGCCATGTGCTTCGCGCCAACGCGCGCTATCGTCATGCCAAGCTGGCGCGGGAACGGCTCGCCTGGCCGGGTTGCCGGATCAAGCTGGTCATGAGTTGCGAACGATCAACCCGATCGAGTGGTTATGGGGCCTCATGCACAAGCGTCTCACACACAACAAATGCACCGCCACATGCGCTCAATTCGCGGCCGCAGCGCTCGATTTCTCGCGCGACCAAGCCGCCAAGAACTGGGCAAGCTTCCGCAATTCGGTCACCGCCAACTTCCGCGTAATCAACCCAAGGGATTTTCGGATTCTGACGTGAAGCGGGTATATCCATCGTCATCGGCCAGCATGGCGGCGATTACCGCCTCGCACACAAGCAGGTCGTCCACCAAGGCGCGGCCCTTGTACCGCCACATGGTGCGGCGCCGGTTGGTCTTGGTCATATGAAACTCAACCCGGTCGCCCGGCGTGACCGGGCTGCGAAACCTGGCCTTGTCGATACTCGTGAAATAAACAAGCGGTGGCTTTCGGCCGGGCATATGCGCGTTAACGCACAAAACTCCGGCGGTCTGGGCCATGCCCTCGATCAGAAGAACCCCGGGCATGACCGGGCGCTCCGGGAAATGCCCCTGGAATTGCGGCTCGTTGATGCTGACATTCTTGATGCCGATGCCAAATTCGTCGCCCCGCGCCTCGATCACGCGGTCGATCATCAGAAATGGATAGCGGTGCGGCAGGGATTTCAACAAGCGCAGAATGTCAAAGGTTTCGATCGTTACAGGCTCCGCCTCGTGCATAGTGCCCGCTCTCCCTGGCGCGAGATAGCCACCCGATCGTTCACGCGGTGCTCCGCACGGCGCCAACGGCGGCTTTTCTCAAAGCGTTAGCGGAAATTCTCGAAGCGCGCCATCGCTGATCGGCGCCCTATCGTGATAGAACGTTAGGTTGTAAAGAAGGGGTTTATTCCCTTGCGGCTTTTCAATCTCCGCTTGGCCGCGGTCATGCGTGCCGCCGAGT
>JBOHJV010000323.1:0-1682 GCA_050728695.1 Methylocella sp.
CCGACCGGGAAACTGGACCGTAGGGCGTTACCTGCACCGGATCTGCAGCCGGTGTCGGAATACATTGCCCCGCGGACCGAGACCGAGGTGGTGTTGGCGCAGGTGTGGGTTGAGGTGTTGGGCGTGGAGCGGGTGGGGGTTGAGGATAATTTCTTCGAGTTGGGTGGGGACTCGATTCTGAGTATTCAGGTGATGTCGCGGTTGCGGGTGGTTTGTGGGGTGGAGTTGTCGCCGCGGGTGTTGTTTGTTGATCCCACGGTTGCCGGGTTGGCGGCGGCGGTTGCGGGGTCTGTGGTGGCGGGGTCGGCGGCTATTGGGGTGGCTGATCGTGCTGGTGAGTTGCCGTTGTCGTTTGCTCAGCAGCGGTTGTGGTTTTTAGATGAGTTCGCGCCGGGTGGGTCGGGGTATGTTTCGGCGTTTGCGTTGAGATTGTGTGGCGAGTTGGACCTCGATGCGCTGTCGGTGGCGTTGACCGGGTTGGTCGCTCGCCATGAGTCGTTGCGGACGACGTTTGAGACCGTCGACGGGCGCGGCGTGCAGGTGGTGCATCCGCCGTCGGTGGTGTCGGTGCCGGTGCTGGATCTGTCGGGGTTGGCGCAGCGTGAGCGGGATGCTGAGGTGCGGCGGGTCGTGGCGGTGGAGGGCAGCCGGCCGTTTGATCTGGGTCGGGGCCCGTTGCTGCGGGTGGGTGTGCTGCGGGTGGGCCCCCTCGAGCACGTGTTGACCGTGGCGATGCATCACATCGTCACCGATGGCTGGTCGATGGGTGTGCTGCTGGGCGAGTTGGGGGTGTTGTACAGCGCCGCGATCGGTGGCCACGACGCGCAACTACCGGTGTTGGCGGTGCACTACGTCGATTACGCGGTGTGGCAGCGGGAGCTGCTCTCCGGACCGGCCCTCGATGACGGACTGGCCTACTGGCGTGGTCAGCTCCAGGACCTAGCGCCCTTGGAGTTGCCGACCGACCGGCCCCGACCAGCGGTGCAGACCTCAGCCGGCGCCAGCTACCGATTCGTGGTACCAGCTCAGGTGACCACCCGGCTTAAGGAACTGGGCCGGCAACGCGACGGCACCTTGTTCATGACCCTCGTGGCGGCCTGTCAACTACTGTTTAGCCGCTGGTCAGGCCAAGACGACATCGCGGTGGGCACCGTCGTGTCGGGTCGCGAACGAGCCGAACTGGAAGGCCTGATCGGATTTTTCGTCAACACCCTCGTACTGCGCTCCCGAATAGACGAACGGCTAACCTTCGTGGAATTCTTAGCCGAAGTACGGGAAACAGTGCTAGACGCCTTCAGCCACCAACAAGTCCCCTTCGAACGCATGGTGGACGAACTCGCACCAGTCCGCGATACCAGCCGCACCCCATTATTCCAAGCCATGGTCGTATTACAGAACACACCCAACCAAACCCCAGACCTCACCGGCCTGACAGTCTCAACCCTCGAACTACCAGTAACCACAGCCAACTTCGACGTCACCCTACAATTCCAAGAATCCGAAGAAACCCTAGTAGCAGCACTGCAATACAACACCGACCTGTTCGACCACACCACCATCCAGCAAATGGCCGATCACCTCCTGACCTTGCTAACCGGGATCACCACCAACCCAGACCAGCCAGTACGGAAACTACCGCTAATGACCACACAGCAGCAGCACCAGGTGTTGGTCGAATGGAA
>JBOHJV010000324.1:0-1670 GCA_050728695.1 Methylocella sp.
TCCTCTGCCTTCGCTTGCGTCGCCGCGTCAGCCGCCCTGTCCGAGGCCTACGAGGTCTCTTTTGGCGTGGCCACGGTTTCGAGCGTCGCGGAATCGAAGACGATGCTGCCGCGGACATCGCGGGCGATGGGGGTGCCGGTCTCGACCTCGTAGAAGATGCCGTCTTGCCCGCGCTGCGCCGCCACGACGACTGCACCGTCCCGGGTCAGACGCAGCGTTGCTTCATCGCGATTGATCGCATAGCGAAGGCGCTGATCGCCCGGAACCGCGCCTTCCGAGGTCAAGCCGGGATTGGGCGAGGGAACAAAGATCGCGCCGAGAACCGCGCCAGCGCCGCCGATCGTCGCGCCGAGCTCGGCCAACCCGGCCAAAAATCGCGGGCTCGCCCCTTCGAACAAATCGGCGGCGAGCGTTTTGGCCCCTTCTCCCGCCGCCGCGGGCGGCAGACTCGCGCGCACTGTGGGCGCGGGCGGCGCCGAACCGCCTGCGCGCGGGCGCCGGCGTGATCGTCAACCGAGCGCCAGCGGGCCCATCAATCCAATAAATTTCGGGGCGCGTTCTGCTCTAAGCCCTCGGCCGCGCTACGCTAAGCCGCAAAATTCGAGGAGCGCCGCTTGCTTGCTGTCGCTGACGATAATCCGGCCCGTCGAGTTGGGCTGGAACTTAATTTCGCTCATTGCGAAGCCCGCGGCTGTCAATGCCGCCTCGACCGGCGCGAAATCCTGCTTGGCGGCGGTCTCCGACGCGAGGTCGAAGATAGCGAGCTCGAAGGGCGGCAAATCAGGGTAATGACTGAGCATATTTCTGTGATCGAATATGGCGTAAGCAGTGCTGGCGTCCCCGGTCAATACCCTAATCCGGACTATGGAAAACTCGAAGGGGACTTTTTTCCAGGTTCGTTGAGGGACATCCAAATTCCAGACGAAGTGGCTGTCATAGCCAATGAAAACAATGTGATTGGCATAAGTATAGGCTGCATCGATTTCATAGAGTTTATCCGCGTCGCGATCTTTATCACATAATTCGCTGACCCCCAACAGCAGGCGCCCATCGCGCGAAAACACAGATAGTAAATTGCTTTCAAGTTCGTTAGCCGAGGATAGGTGGAAAGACTGTTCATCATACGAAACGAAGATACAACTTTTTGAAACGTATAAATTATCAACAGCGCCGAGCCGAATGTTATTCCAGCTTTCCGCCGATACGATCGCCGCGCCAATTCCATCATGATATAAGACAACTTGGTTGCAATCGAACCATTTAAGTTGCTTAATATGGGGATGTTCTTGTTTCAACCAGGACCGGCATGGTACCTGGTTAAGGCGGAGCGTCACAATTTCTCCCGCCTGGACGAGACACGCCACTCCAAACTCTTCGTGCAGATCGAAATGCCCCGCCTTTAGCGAGGCAATTCGGATTAGATTCTTGAGTTTAATCCGCATCTGGGCCGTAGTTAATCTTTGGATTCCGTGGATTCTTAATGTCTAATGGATTTATCGGAAAGCAGGTTATGACCCGCATGTCCGAGTCGAATATGACAATATACAGGTTTGTCTTGACGGAAGGTGTTCCAAGCCCTCCTGTCGGTTCTTCTATCTCCGTGCGATCCCCGGAGAACCCCACATCGTCGTCGTACTCTTCTCCATTGATGATCACATGACTAGAAGCTG
>JBOHJV010000325.1:0-1668 GCA_050728695.1 Methylocella sp.
CGGACGACGATACCGAGATCGAAGCCGTCGACGATACGTTCCTCGAGGAAGAGGAAGAAGATGCCGACGACGTCGGCGATCTCATCGATGGCGAGATCGGGGACGAAGAAGAACGCTGATGTTTGGCTTGTGAAGCACGGCGGTTGAGGCTATAGAGCCGCGGCGTATTCCGCTCGTAACGGGACGGCCGACGGCAAAATTCCAACCCAAGCGGAATTTGCGGCAACGCGCCCAATTGCGGGTAGACCGGGGTCATAGCTCAGTTGGGAGAGCGCTTCAATGGCATTGAAGAGGTCGGCGGTTCGATTCCGCCTGGCTCCACCACCATTCCGAGCGGCTTGTGGTGATGTCCTGGTTCTCGCAAAAGCGGCATTTTTTCAAAAACCCTGTGGCCTTATTTTTAGCCGTTCGCCGACCACGCTTGCCGAGGGTCTGGCTGAAGGCCAATTCGATCGGCTTGACGTCCAGTGGCAATCCTGTTTGGACGGATAAAGTCCGAAGACACCGCGCCGGAGCGCCTGGAACCTTGCCGGATGTTGACCGTTCCGTCGTAACGAGAGCGTCGGCTATGGGGATCCTTCCAAGCGCCACCTGTCCGACGTGCAAGCTGCCGAGGACCTGCGACGACGGCCAACCGGAAGTATCAGCTGGACGGGGCGAGTCTATCCGTGAGACATGACGTGCAGGAAAAGCCGTTCCCGCGAGTACCCGGGCGGGAGCCCGTCGAGAAGATCTCGCCGCGTACCACGACGGCCGTTCTTCTCGCGATCGCCGTTTTCGTCTACCTCGTGCGCCTGATACTCCTGCCTTTTGTGATCGGCGCGGCGGTCGCCTACGTATGCACCCCAGCCGTCGAGTGGTTGGCGGCGCGGTTTGGCATCCGGCGCCTTGTCGCCGCGGTCGCCGTCTTTCTCGTGGTGCTCGGGCTCGTGGCCTTGATCGGCTATTTCGCCGTGCCGATGCTCGCCCAAGAAGTCGGGCAGCTTGCTACCAACCTGAACGGAATAATCGAGACCGCCGCCAGGCGCGCGGTGGGCGACGGGACGGCTCATATTTTCGGCAAATCGATGAATGCCGCACAAATCGGCCAGTGGGCGGCGGACGCCGTACGCGGCTGGCTCGAAACGAACGGTGTTCGGCTAGCGAGCATGGGCTTTGTTGGGGCGTTCGGCGCCTTCCTGACTCTTGTGCTCCTATTCTATTTCCTCATCGGCGGCCACCGGATTGCAGCCGGATTGGTCTGGCTCATTCCGCCGAAGCAGCGGCCGCTGATTCGATCCATTTGGGCGCAGCTCGATCCGGTCCTGAAGCGGTACTTCATCGGGATCGCGGTGGTCGTTACCTATGCCTCGATCGCGGCCTATATCGGGCTCGGCCTCGTCCTGGGGCTCCGGAATGCGATCTTTCTGGCGGTGCTGACCGGGCTTTTGGAAATGATTCCGGTGGTGGGGCCAGCTTCCTCCGCTGCCATCGCTGGGCTAGCCGCGATCAGTGGCGCGACGAGTATCTGGAGCATCGCCGCCTATGCGATCTACGCGATTGCATTGCGCCTTTCGATCGATCAGCTTGTCGCGCCAATCGTGCTCGGCCGCGCCTCTGCCTTGCCTCCGGTGCTGATCATCTTCTGCTTTCTCGCTGGCGGAGTCTTGTTCGGCATCCCGGGGGTAA
>JBOHJV010000326.1:0-1660 GCA_050728695.1 Methylocella sp.
GCGCGATGCACGACGCGGTGATGTCCGGCATCGGCACCGTCTTGACGGACGATCCCCTATTGAGCGTGCGGCTTCCCGGCCTCGAAGACCGAACGCCTTTGCGAGTCGTGCTCGACAGCGATCTTCGTCTGCCGGCTCTCGCGCGGCTTGCCGCCACGGCGGTAGAAATCCCGGCGCTGATCGTTGCCGGCGAGGCAGCAAGAGAAGCGAAGGCCGCGCGCTTGCGCGAGGCGCACGTCGAAGTCGCGCACGTGCGCCGCGACGCGGGCGGGCGCGTCGATCTTCACGCCGCGTTGGAACTCTTGGCCGCGCGCGGCTTGACCCGGATTTTTTGCGAGGGTGGCCCGCGCGTGGCGGCGGGATTGATCAGGCAGGGGCTCGCCGATGAAATCATTATTTTCGCCGCGCCAGAACGCCTCGGCCGCAACGGCGTTTTGGGCCTCGACGCGGACACGGCCGGACTGCTTGCCGATCCAATGCATTATCGCGTTATCGAGACGCGAATGATCGGCGCCGACCGGCTGACCCGTTACGAAAGAGTGGTTTGATGTTCACCGGCCTTGTCAGCGATGTCGGCGAGGTCGAGCGGGTAGTCTCCGGGGCCACGTTACATCATCTGCGCATCGCGTGCTCTTATCCGGCGGGGACGCTCGTGCCCGGCGCATCGATTGCCTGCGGCGGAGCATGTCTGACCGTCGTCGCTTGTGGCGAAAGCGGCAACCGCAGCTGGTTTGAGGCCGATGCCGGGGCGGAAACGCTTGCGCGCACGACCGCGCGGCACTGGAAGATCGGCACAAGACTTAATCTCGAACGTCCTCTCAAACTAGGCGACGAACTTGGCGGCCATATCGTGACCGGGCATGTGGACGGCGTGGCGGAAATCGTCGCGATCGCGGATTTCGACGGCATGCGACAGATCGACATCAGGGCTCCGCATGACCTCGCGCGTTTCATCGCGCAAAAAGGGTCCGTCGCGCTGGATGGCACCTCTCTCACGGTCAACTGCGTCGAAGCGGATATTTTTTCGGTCCTGCTCGTTCCGCACACGCTGAGAGCAACGACCTGGGCCGAAAGGCGCGCGGGCGATGAAATCAATCTCGAGGTCGATCAGATGGCCCGCTACGCCGCGAGGCTCGCCGGGTCTATGTGAGCAAGGCGGCAAGGCGGCTAGCCGGGCGAACAGGACCGAGGCGGTAGTTTTTCGCAAAGCTACTTTGAAAAAGGTCACGCTCAAGTCTGAAACGTTCGATCGCCTTGCACTATTTTACAAATTTCCCTCTTGATTTTGTCATATGGTCGCATTAGGTAATTTTGCCGGATAGTTTTATGCTCCCGGCCGGATTCTTCCGCTTTCGCAATGGAGTGTTTTGTGCAATCGGGGCAAGAGCCTTTGCAAAAATGGGAGGCGCGGGCGCGCGCGGCCTCCGTCCTCGCATGGAAATTACCAACGAAGGGCTAATGCTCGGCGCTGGAACGATTCTCGCCGGGATGGCGCGGGAAGGAAGCGGCGCGCCAAAGGTCGCGCTAAACTACGAGCCGCGCGCCTTGGCGCTGCTCGCGACGGCCTACGAGCGGCCGGTCGAGGCCCATGTCCTTTGGAAAATGCGGCGGGCCTGCGACCTTTGGAACGAAGGCGAAAAGGCGCTTGCGCATATTCATC
>JBOHJV010000327.1:0-1657 GCA_050728695.1 Methylocella sp.
ATTTTGCCCGCGCAGTGTCGGGAGCGAAAGCTGCGGAGGGCATTGCCGGCCCAGTTCGCGGAGCCTCCTCGCCGAGGATCACGTCCTTGTTCCCTTGCCATGCCCCAAGGATTCCCGTTGACTCGCATCGGCCCGCGGCAAGACCTCCTCTCCTCCGGAACGTCCGCAATATCGACGCAGGACGCCGCCGCATCCAAAGTGCAAAGCGTTCGGCGACAGTTCGTGCGAATTGTATCGGCGCGCATTGTCCGCTCAAGGATCATCAAGACGCGAAAAAAGAGGCCAAAGACCCTTCCATTCCAACGTCCCCCAAGCTCTGTTTGAACGATCGCCGTAGAATAGGAATCGATCTCCCACGCAAGAGATTGCCGGATGCGATTCCCGCCACGATTGGGTTGCCGCCCTTGTTCGCTGCGTGGCCGCGTGATAGCGAATGCACGGCGAAAGGGTAGGGGTCTCCATGCGGGGCATAGCGCAGTCTGGCAGCGCGGAAGTTTTGGGTACTTCAGGTCGCAGGTTCGAATCCTGCTGCCCCGACCAGCGTCCCGCCTGTCCGGCCTGGCGCGTGAAAGCGAATCGACTGTGGGAATAACGCTGCCTAAGCCCGCGTAAACGCCAACGAGCGTCAAGACGAAAGCGACCGAAATGACCGCACGGATTTACCGCCCTTCCCGGACCACAACCCAATCCGGCCATGCACGAGCCAAGCTTTGGGTTTTGGAATTCGAACCGGCGGCGCCGCGCCAGATCGACCCGTTGATGGGCTGGACGAGTTCGGGCGATATGACGAGCCAAGTGCGATTGAATTTCGCGACCAAGGAAGAAGCTGTCGCTTATGCCGGGAGAAACGGCTTAAGCTACCGGGTCGAGGACTCAAAGCCAGCGCCCCGCGAGATCAAAAGCTATTCCGATAATTTCAAATCGACCCGTCTCGATCTTTGGACCCATTGACAGGGCCTTTTCTCTCTTATTTTACCTGAAGATAGATCCGTAAGCTAATGTTTTTAAGGCAGAAGATCACCAACGAATTCATCATTTCTGCGTAAGGCGCGGCCGGCCCCGTAGCTCAGCTGGATAGAGCAGCCGCCTTCTAAGCGGCAGGTCGCAGGTTCGAGCCCTGCCGGGGTCGCCAAGAGCACGTGATCAAGATCGGAGCGCTGGCAACAATTCCATGCGGCATCGGCCCCATCGCCTTCCCGAGGGAGGCAAATTTGATCAGATGCTGAGCCCGACGAACGTTCTATCGCCTTTCCTTAACGATGCCCTCGGAATTGTCGCGGGCTCACTCGCTGGCGTACCCCCGGCGCTCCGTCCCCAACGCCATGTCACTGCTGCTTCGAGCGACCTCCGCCGGCCTCTTTGCACGGGTGCGGCTCGCCCAACGGTTCCCGCGCGGATTCATCTTGACGTGATTCCCGAGAATGTAAGGCTGGTGCAAGGTACGACCGCCACGGTGCAGGTACATCCGCGCGGTTTGTCAAGATAGCCCAAGGGATGGCGATCTCCCGCCCAGTGGCCGGGATCGGCTGGAGACGCCTACCGCAGGCTCAACTATCCGGCGGCCCAACTATGGCGTTTTGCACAAGGAGCGTTGGTGATGCGGCGCGGCGTTTTTCCACGGACTGTTGCAAAAATATCCAACCCTCTGATGGTAAAT
>JBOHJV010000328.1:0-1631 GCA_050728695.1 Methylocella sp.
GGCAGATGTGGCGCGATCAGTGCCCATTGGGTATCGTTCAACCAGAAATTGTCCGCCATGATTCGGGCCCTCCTGGGCAGTTTGAATCACAGCTTGGCAATCAATTCAATTGGGTACAGAACCTAGAGCAGAGGCCTGGAGCGGTTAAGGTTAAAAACAGTTTTGAAGACATGATCAAGCTTTAATCGATTTACATACTCGCATGGGTCATGCACCGGTTGCGGTCATGTACAAATACTTCATTCAATAATTCTATTTCTAACTATTCCGGCAAAAGTGAAATTTTATCCATGCCAGCCGCGTCGTCTCTACGGTACACAGGTAAATTCTATGAACATTCGTTTCGAGGTCTCGCCCAATTTCACGATCGAGCCCGAGTGGACCACACGGAATATCAAGACTGTGACGGCCTAGGTCTATAACCTTAGCCCTGAGAGAGCCGCGTTCAACGCGGTTGTTCTAGCGGGCGCTCGACCAAAGTTTTCCCGAACGGCGCGAACCGCCTTGCCCCAAGGGCTGATGGCAGCCTCCATTCTCTACTAATTTTCATAAACGCAAAGCTTTATCCATCCATGCGCACCATTGCCTTTGTTTCGCAAAAAGGCGGTTGCGGCAAAACCACCCTTGCCGCTTGTCTTGCGATCGCCGCCCAAGAGATGGGAGAACGTGTTTTTATTCTCGACCTGGATCCCCAGAAATCCGCCGTTCGATGGGGATCGAAACGACACGATCCCCAGTTGCCGGTGGAGGCGGTTCCGGCGGCGAGGCTTCCAGCGGCGTTAACCGCGCTTTCAACGCGCAATACGAGCCTTGCCGTTGTCGATACCCCGCACCTGGAGTCGCCAAGATCGCTCGCCGCGATAAAAGCCGCGGACCTTTGCGTCGTTCCGGCGAGGCCAGCCACGTTCGACATTTGGGCGGCCGAGGTGACCGGCCGCAAACTGAAACTCATGGGCAAGGAGTTTATTTTCCTGCTCAATCAATGCCCCCCCGCAAACCAACGTGTGCGAGAAAGCATCGCCGCGCTTGAATCCGTTGGCGCCCTTTTGCGTCCTCACATCCGCGCGCGTGCCGACTTTATTGAAGCCGCACGTAGCGGCAAGGGCGTGACCGAGGTCGATCCAAAAGGCACGGCGGCCCAGGAAATGCGAGACCTTTGGATGGATCTCAACCGCTGGCTCCGGCCAATTCAACCTTGCGGCTGAGCGGAGTCCTCACCCATCGGTCACGGTGTAACCGCGTCGCCGACGTGCGCGCGTATCAATTTCCGGGAATTACGGTGCCCGTTCGCCCGCGCCTCGCATCCACACTTCGCCGGTCCATTTCCGCAATTTCCGATCGCTCCATCCGCCAGCCCGCGATTCCCCGATCAATCCCGCGCGCGATCGACCGAAACGCGATTGCGGCCGTCCTGTTTTGACCGGTAGAGCGCCCGATCGGCGCGGCGCAAGAGCGCGGCGGAGGAGTCACCGTCGCTTTCGGCGAGCCCGGCCGAAACCGTGACGGCAATGGGATGGCTGCCCAAGGCCATGGCAAAGCCATCACTCGCGACCGCCGCGCGGATTCTTTCCGCGATCTCAACTCCCCCGCGAAGACCGGTGCCGGGCATGACGATGACAAATTCGTCGCCG
>JBOHJV010000329.1:0-1630 GCA_050728695.1 Methylocella sp.
GAGCTCTCTCAGCTCGGCTGCGAATACGGACAGGGCTATGCCTTCGGCCATCCGATCGGCGCGATCGAAGCGAGGAAGCTCGTCGGCGCGGCAACCGCCGCCGCGTAGTCAGCCACGACACGCCACGAAACTGCTTGGCGCCCCATCCTTCGAGACGCAGGCTTCACCGGCCGTCCTTCATGGAGACATTCCAGCGCTGGCGTTGTCGCGAGACGCGACACCCAGCCGTTCCAATTCGGTATGAAATTCCAAACGCAACTGTTCGGCCTCGGCATATGGCAGCCAGTTCGCCATTTGCGGGAAAATGGCTTGATAGAGGCGCGTCGTCCGCTCGTTCCATGGCGGGGAAGACTCGGCCGCCCTGGCGTCCGCGAGCATTTTGTAAAGGCGGGCGCGAATCTCGTCGGGGTTAGCCACTCCGACGCCATTGTTGCGTGGCGGCTCATCGGCGAACAAATCGCCCTGCCGGGGATTAAGGCCGAAGAGGTCGGGCGCCTGATCACTGCTCGTTGTTCGCCGTTTCATTCGCGCCAAGTCCAAGAGCGTGCTTCATTAACGTTGCTGGCAGACTCTGGATTAAGAGTCTATCGGCGCGGGCGAAAAGATCAATCAGCTCGGCGATCCTGCCCACAACATCGCGTATTTGAGAGATTAGCGCAAGATCGACCGCGAGACCTTGCCGCGCGGCCAGCCAGCGCGGCAACAGACGATAGCCGCTAACTGAAAAGCTCCAGATCGCTAAACTGATTCCTGAGACGCGTCCGGTCCGGTTGGCGCACAGAAAGAATTCGCCATCGGTCCAATCGCTGGCGTGCAGGGTTTCAGCCGGCTCGGTCTCCACGCGCGCAACGGCGCGCGTCAGAAAATTAGGCCCAGGAGGACGAGCGAAGGTTTCGACGGCGCGAATCTCCCGGCCCAATTCAGCAACCGCCAGAAAAAGCGCGTGATCGCTTGGAAAAGGGACATGGGGAAACACGTCCTCCAAATCCTCGGCGAAGCGAAGGGTGTAGGAGGTCGCGGACATCAGCGCCAGCATCGCGTGAAAAGCGTCTTCGGCGCTGGCCGGAGCGCCGTAGCTGGCGGCGAGCCCGGCAAGCAAGGCAGGCGAGATGTTGAATGGGCCATGGCCAGGCCGGTTGTCGCGCAGCGGAAAGGCGTAGCCGCCGTAACAGCCGCGAAAGGCGTGATAATCGGGAAGCAGACCGTGACACCAGACGGCGGCGCCGGCGCCGGTCGAAGAAGGCATGGCGTAGAGCGCGACATTATTTGTACCCCAAACTGATTGGAGTTCGGGGCGAAGAAAGTCGCCGTAGGCCGGGTGATTGTACAAATAGCGAGTATCGAGAGGGCGATAGCCTATCTGAGTCATTCGTGCGGCAACGAATGGAACGGCGCGCGCGCCGCCCCATTTCCGGTCCCTGCTGTCATGAAATATCTCGCGCGCTCGATTTGCAGGCGCGGACAAAAATCCCGCGATCCTCTCCTGCAGCGCATTCCGCGAAATCGAATAGACGAAATCATCCCGCTTCGTTTGTAGTCCCGATCTTTTGAACACAAAGCAACTTTCAATTGTCGGCCATTCCCCATTCCGAAATGGCTCAGGCTTCATGTCGTCGAGCAAGTCTCGTTC
>JBOHJV010000330.1:0-1622 GCA_050728695.1 Methylocella sp.
GTGTTGAGCAGTGTGCTGCGAATCGTCACCCACCCGCGTGTTTTGAGGATGTCCCGCTCCCCGTTGAACTTCGGTGGCGGTCCTCATGATCGTCAGGCGGCGATCACGGGTTCATCATGACGGACGGTACCGACAGTTTGCGTGGCGACGTGCTCAGCGAGCGCGACGCGCAGCGCGGGCAGGTGCAGGTGGCCGTTGACGCGGCGGAACTGCTTGCCGGCCTCGATCATCCCGGCGGCGCACCAGCGCAGCGCCATGGTGCCGTTGTGCCAGTTCTTCACGTTCGTCGAGTGGTTGCGCGCGATGGAGATCATCGACTCGATGCTGTTGGTCGAGCGCAGCGTGCGCGCCAGCGTCGGCGACACGCCCAGGCGCAGCACGGTCAGTGTCTCGGGCATGCCTTCGCGCAGCGACGCGGCCGCGCCGGGGTGGGTGCGCTCGAGTTCCTTGGCCAGGGCTTCGAGTTGCGCTTCGGCGAGGATTGCCGAGTCGGCATGGTAGGCGGCGCGCATCCGCTTGGACACCGTCGAGGCGAGCTGGTCGGGCAGCTTGTCGGCCACGTTGCGGATCTTGTGCAGTTGGCAGCGTTGGATCACCGGGTGGTCGAAGACCCGCAGCACCGCGGCCCGCAACGCCTTGCCGCCGTCGATGCCGACGAAGATCGGGCGGCTGGTGTCCAGGCCGCGATCCCGGAGCCCGGTCAGCAGATCGGTGACCACCGTGGTGTTCTCGGTGGAGCCTTCGGCCAGCCCGAGCGGGTGTTTGGTGCCGTCGATGCCGATTCCCAGCGCGACCACGCACAAGTGCTCGCCGAAGTGCACGCCGTCGATCATCAATGCGACCAGATCCAGCTCGCCCAGCGGTGCGGCGAGCAGCTCAGCCAACGCCGTCTCGGTCGCGGCCACGAACCGGCGGCTGACTGCCGACTTGCTCGTCGAGCGAGCCGACTGCTCGACCCGCTGACCGACCGGCTCAAGCCCGACCGGGTAGCGACGCGTCGATAGTCCCGCCAGCATCCGCCCCATCGCCATCCGGCCCAGGACCTCGGTGGAGGAGAACAGCTCGTAGGCCGGCACCGGCAGTTCGCCCGAGCCGTCGGCCGCACGCATCCGCGGCCGCTCGACCGGAACCCGCCGGCCACCCAAGGTGACCGAGCCGCGCTCGGTGCCATGACGCACCGCAGTACGCGCCGGATCGTGCTTGCCCTTCGGCCCGCACACTGCAGTCACGTCCTCAGCCATGATCGTCTGCATCACCTGAAGACCGGTGCCGACCGCGAGCGCGAGCAACCCCTCCTGCACGTTCTCGGCGATCTCGGCCATCGCCACACTCACCGTCTCCGGCAGCGCGAGCCGCAGCTCGGCGCTCGTCATCGACGTCGTCGTCTGGTAGTTCTTGGTCACGGCGGTCCCCTTCTTGTCGAACTTCTTGGCGGAAGCCCGACACCTACCACGCGGCAGGCATCGAGCGGGGGACCGCCACCTCAACTTCTACGAGACCCGGGACAACCTCTGTTGCTCGCTTCCACCGATGCTGGTCTGTGTTCTTGCAACGTCCGGCAAGTCTTGAGACGGGAAAGAACCATGAAGCTAAAGTTCCTCGGTAAGGACTCAACGCCGACC
>JBOHJV010000331.1:0-1606 GCA_050728695.1 Methylocella sp.
GCGTGGCAGATGACAGCGTTTCCGTCGTCATCGGCATTTGCCCAGCCTTTCGGAACGTCACTTACCCAAACCTTATCCTCTGTCGCGGTAATATCCTTGCCGCACCGGTCGCAATTTTTTGGCTTGCCCATGGTGTTTTCTCCATTTAATGACCGCATAGCGCGGGCAGGCGGCGGGGGTTGACGTATCCGCCTGCTAGGGTTTTATGGCCCGATGGCCTGAAAAGCCGCCAGCGGCGCTTAGGGGGGATCGTCGCTGGCGCTACTAGGCGCGAGGCGCCATGATGAATGATCCGCCGATTACGCCGCGACAGGCGCATCTATATCGTCCTCCCAATCGGTGCTCATTTTGTCGAAGAGGTCATCGTCGCCGGCGGCGAGAGCCCGGCGTACCGCTGCCTCGGCTTCCACATGATCGAAGCTGCAAAACCGCAAAGCGAGCTGCGCGCTCGTGAACATCGCGTTCCAGTTGTCGCGCTGTTCCTCCACATCGATTTTCTTGACGTCCAGGCCGTCGAAGGCGCGCGGGTCTTTGGCTTGCGGGAATTGAATAATTTTCGCCGGTCATCGCGTCGCCCTCTGGCGGGCTAGTGAGCCGTAAATATCTGCGAGCAGCCAGCCCGGCAGATGCGCAGCTAGGCGAGGGCCCGGTCCGATTTCGGTCGAGATTCCTGCGTCATTCCCCCCGCTACATGAAACCACACCGATCGCCGTTCCGATTGTATTCAGGATCGGTGAGCCGGACATGCCGTCCTTGATCGGGCTCGGGGGCGGCCCCCATAAAGGGCCGTTGCAGTGCTGGACTACACAAGGGACCCATTCCAAATCAAGGGATAAGACCCAACCTTGCGCGACTACGTAAGGCGGCATATCGCCAATCTTCAGCGCCGGCCCTTGAACGAGTTGCTGATAGGCGTCGCTCTCATCATAAAATATTTGGCCGTCTGGCGTTCCAAGAACGGCAATGTCCGCGACCGGATCGATGAATAGGCACTCGGCCCAAACAATCGGTTTCGATCCGAGGGGCGCGAGCAGCTTCTTATAGGTCTTTTCCTCGGCGTCCATTGCGGGCATTGCCGGCGGCAGGAACGGGAGACAGTGCGCGGCGGTGACGACGTAACGCATCTCGTAACGCATCTTTTCGCAGTTGGTGTGCTTTACCGCGATCACAAAACCTCTCCCGTCCCCAACAGTTACGACCGCCGAATGAGCCTTGGGATGTATTGCGTTTACCATTGAGGATTTTCCTTTGTCATTGTGGTTAAGCGGCCCTTCGGCGGCAGGATCAGCCGCACCATGTGGAGGCGAATCTGCCGCCCGCTGAATTGGAAGCAAAACGCCGTTACGACAGAGAATTCCGCTACGTCAGATATTATCACCGTAAAAATAGCCCGTAAGCGTCTACCCGTCACTGCGAGACGCCAGGCTTTGCGACCCGCACAACTTCGCGGCGATGTGAACCATCCAAATTTTTTATGCACTCGCAAATAGCGCCGCAATGCCCGTGGCCGACGAGTCGGTTTAGATAATCCTCCACGCGCGCGACGGGAACGCTGCACATGGGAATCGGCTCATGTCCGCCGCGTGTCGTCACGACGATGCCAAGC
>JBOHJV010000332.1:0-1595 GCA_050728695.1 Methylocella sp.
GCATTGAGAGAGCTAAGGTTTAGCGTAGCATTGCAATATCGACGCGACGCACGCAAAACTCAAGGCTATGGATACGACCTTGTCAACGTTCATTAGAAATGTCACCCTAATTGAGCCAGTAGAAATGTCACCCTCGGGTTGGGGGGTTTGAGGTCCTTCTCTTCACGGTACTTCGGTGGGAGTTAGAGCAGCTCTCCGTTGGTCGAATGCCGCTTTCACTTCCAGATAGTTCTTGTTGCGCCAGGGATGATTCGCTCCAGGATGTCTCGCCTTGTGGGCTGCGATCGCTTTCTCTGAGAGACCAACTCTCTTAGGTGGTGATGCTGGTTTCTTGTAGTCACGCCACATAAGCTCGTGCTCTGTTCCCTGCCGCGTTCTGTAGATCACTCTCAGTACTCCGTCTTCCGTAACTCTCACTAGCACCTTCGCTCGCACCGGCATGTCGTGTCTTAGATCGAGCAAGAGCGCTCGGTTCTCGTAGCTGATCACACCGTCGTTGCTTAGCTGACGCTCTTCCTCTCGACACCAGATGTCACGTGCCTTCATCTGTCGCCGTGCCTTGGGCAGGTGGTAGTCGGATGGACTAGCGGGCTCGTGAGCAAATCGTGCGTTATGAGCAGGTAAATATTCCTCTCTCAGATACCGATTCATCTCGTCGTAGCTCGAGATCCCCTTGAGTCTGAGCTTTTTTATCAGTCGATCCTGATTGGTGCCATGCGTTCGCTCCACTCTGCCTTTGGCCTGGGGCGATGACGCCGCGATAATCTTTATCCCGAGCTTCTCGCACATCACTCCGAACTGGCTGAGTGGAGTCTTTTCCGCTCTCGAGTAGTACACGTTCTTCATGTCCGTGTAGAGGGCTCTCGGCACTCCGTAGAGCTCAGTCCAGTCGCGTAACACCCCGGCCGCCGCCCACAGCGTCTCTTCCTTCGAGATCTGTGCGTACACCCTTCCCGTAGCGTCGTCGGTCATCGTCATCAGGCAGCCCACTGGGCCTCTGCCCTCGAGCCAGTCATGAAAGCTTCCGTCGAGCTGCACCAGCTCGCCAAAATGCTCACGCCGCTCTCGTCTCTTGAATCTCGGCCGGTATCTCCGCCGCCTGGTCCAGAGCCTCTCCTCCGTCATCCACCGCCGTAGCGTCGAGACCGGGATTACTAATCCCTCGTCCTCTTCGAGCTGCTCGGAGGAGAGCGTTGGACCAAATCTCTGCCCCGCCCCTTTCTCAAAAGTGCCGCCGTATCTCTCGCGGATGATCTCGATCACCCGATCGCGCTCGTCCTGAGATCGCCTTCGGTTCGAGGGGCGGGACAGAAGACGGTGACGGATCCCTTTGGCGCCGGCCGCGGCGTAGCGCTTCTTCAGTCGCTTGGCTTGGCGAACGCATAGTCCGAGGAGCTCTGCACCCTCACGGATCGTTAAATCTCCGCTCACCATCCTCGAGAGCACACTCACCCGCTTCAAATCCCGGTCGCTCATCTCTGTCCTCTCCATCCGGCTCCTCCCACGAGAGGAGGAACAGTCTAGAGGGTGACAGTTCTACTGGCGCCTCTGGGTGACATTATCAACGGTGTTCAACATGCGCGGCCACTGTGAGC
>JBOHJV010000333.1:0-1583 GCA_050728695.1 Methylocella sp.
GAACAGATCTACCCGAAGGGAAAGGATGGAAAGTTCGGGTACGTCGAGATGCTGTATAAATTCTAAGAGCCGCCACCCACCCCCAGGCAAAACGCATTAGGTGCTCCTCGTGAAACGGTTTCCCGCCGAATGACGTGCTCTAGCAGGTTGCGGAAAAAAGCAGATTCCGCTGTGACGCAAGGAGGCCGGGCGTCGTCTTTGTATGCATGAGAGGCGATGACCAGCAACAGAGCGGAGTCTTCAGCTACATTTCGGCGGAGCAGCGAGTCCCACAGGATCATCCGCTGAGACGGCTGCGGAAGATGGTGGACGAGGTGTTGGCGGGACTCTCGCCGCGCTTCACCAAGATGTACGCCAAGCGAGGGCGGCCGTCGGTCGCGCCGGAGAAACTGCTGCGGGCGCTGTTGCTGCAAGTGCTGTACACGATCCGCAGCGAGCGGCAGCTCATGGAACAACTGGATTACAACATGTTGTACCGCTGGTTTGTGGGACTGAACATGGATGACCCCATCTGGGACGTGACGGTGTTTACCAAGAATCGCGAGCGGCTGCTGAAGGGCGACATCGCGCAGGGGTTCTTTCAAGAAGTGCTGGAACAGGCGCGCGCGCAGAGTCTGCTGTCGGAGGAACACTTCACCGTGGACGGAACCTTGATCGAAGCGTGGGCGGGGCAGAAGAGTTTTCAGCGTAAGGGAACTCCGCCGGAACCACCGCAAGACGGCGGCAGCAATCCCACGGTGAACTTTCACGGCGAAAAGCGCAGCAATCGGACGCACCAGTCCACCACGGATGCGGAAGCGATGCTGTACCGGAAATCGGGCGGCGCTGAATCCAAGCTGAGTTACCTGGGGCACGTGCTGATGGAGAATCGTAACGGATTGGTGGTGGACACGCGGCTGACGCAAGCGACGGGAACCGCCGAGCGCGACGCGGCCCTGGACATGGCGGCACGGATTCCGGGAGGCACGCGGCAGGTGACCTTGGGCGGCGACAAGAATTACGACACGCGCGATTTCGTGAACAAACTGCGGGAAGCGGCGGTGACTCCGCACGTGGCCCAGAACCAACATGAGCATCGGAACAGTGCGATTGACGCCCGCACTACGCGGCACGAAGGCTACGCGATCAGCCAGAGAAAGCGGAAGCGAGTTGAGGAGATCTTCGGCTGGATCAAGACCATTGCCGGACTGCGCAAGACCAGACATCGAGGTAAGGATCGAGTCGGATGGATGTTCACCTTCGCGGCGGCGGCTTACAATCTGGTGCGGATGCGCAACCTGGCGCAAGCCACCGCTTGAGGCTTTGAGAGGGCGCCGGGCCACGTCCTCGGGACCCTCAACCGGCCACGAAATCACCCACGAAAAAACGAATCGCGCAAGGGGATCAACCTGCCAGCCTGATTTTTCCGTACCCTGCTAGAGAACGATTCCTCTATCTTGAAGACGGTCAACGCTATCATCGCTGTAGTCGTACTTGTTTTGCTGTTCGCTGTCTGGCAGCGTGGCGACGGCAGCGTGGACCGCTGGGCCAGCGTCGCAGCGGTTGTTTGGTCATGCATAATTGCCTTAGTTATTGTTCTCAAG
>JBOHJV010000334.1:0-1578 GCA_050728695.1 Methylocella sp.
ATGACCGCGTCGCCATGTTCGAAACGAAGGATATGTTCCTTGCCGTCGCGCCAGATCCGAAGTGTCAGCCAGCTCGAAAGCGCGTTGACAACGGAAACACCTACGCCGTGCAGTCCGCCCGACACTTTGTAGGAATTCTGATCGAACTTTCCGCCGGCGTGCAGCTGGGTCATGATGACCTCCGCCGCCGAGACCCCCTCCTCGCTATGAATATCTGTCGGAATCCCGCGCCCGTCGTCGGTGACAGTGACCGAACCGTCGGCATTGAGCGTCACCGCGACGCGCGTAGCATAGCCGGCCAGCGCCTCGTCGATGGCGTTATCGACGACTTCATAGACCATGTGATGGAGGCCGGAGCCATCGTCGGTATCGCCGATATACATGCCTGGGCGTTTGCGCACGGCATCGAGGCCGCGCAGCACCTTGATCGAATCGGCGCCGTAATAGGATTCTGTTTCGGGGGTCAAAGGGGCCTGCGCCCTAGCGGCGGGTTCGGCCATGGGAAGGGCGGACTTTCTGCTCTTGGCAAAGGCTAAATCGTCTGACTTTCGATTATAACCTGAATCGGCCCGAAGGTCATATTTTTTAATCCATTTTCGCGCTTTTCCGGGAGGTTAGCGGCGCTATTCACATGTGTCTTTTTGCGCGCCGCCTGGCCGACCCGCAAAGGCCACGGACAACCTGATTTTCCGCGCCGCGATCCGCAAGTGCGAAGTAGCTTTTTTGGACAGCAACCGCCCCGCCCGGCCAGGAAACCGGATACGGCTCGTCGGTCGCGACCCTCAAAATGCGCGCGGGCGGTAGCGTCCAAGCCATAAAGCGTGCAACCTGTTGCAAATCGCATGGCGCTCAGGCAGCCAATTCGGCCACGGCCCTGCCGGCAATCAGAAGCCCATTTTTGTCGGCGCCGACGCCAACCCTCTCGCCGTCGTGGATCTCTCCGGCAAGGATCAATTCGGCCAAGGGATCCTGCACGTTCTTCTGGATCACCCGCTTCAGCGGCCGCGCGCCATAGGCCGGATCATAGCCCTTCGCCGCGAGCCACGCGCGGGCCTCGGGCTCTAGCTCGAGCGTGATCTTGCGATCCTCCAGGAGCTTTGCAAGCCGCGCGAACTGAATGTCGACAATCGCGCCCATATCCTCGCGGCGGAGCCGGTGGAACAGGATGATTTCGTCGACGCGGTTCAAGAACTCCGGCCGGAAATGCGCGCGCACCATTTGCATCACTTCCGAATGAACGGCGGCGGAATCCTCGCCCTCCTTTTGCAGCACGAGCAAATCGGCGCCGAGATTGGAGGTCATGACGATCAGAACATTGCGGAAATCGACCGTGCGCCCCTGCCCGTCGGTCAGGCGGCCATCGTCGAGCACTTGCAGCAAGACATTGAAGACATCGGGATGCGCCTTTTCGATCTCGTCGAAGAGGACGACCTGATAGGGCCTGCGGCGCACCGCCTCGGTCAAGGCGCCGCCTTCGTCATAACCGACATAGCCGGGCGGCGCGCCAATCAGGCGGGCGACCGAGTGTTTCTCCATATATTCCGACATGTCGACGCGCACGAGCGCGGCTTCATCGTC
>JBOHJV010000335.1:0-1574 GCA_050728695.1 Methylocella sp.
CGCCCGGATTGACGAATCGCGCGGCGGCCGGTTCGGGACTCCTTCTCCGATTCCGGCGATTCGGGACCAACACTAACGCAAAACGATCACGCGGGTGCCCACCTTGACGCGATCGTAGAGGTCCATGACGTCCTCGTTGGTCATGCGAATGCAGCCGGACGAGACAGCCTGGCCGATCGTTTGCGGTTCATTCGAGCCGTGGATGCGAAAAAACGTACCGCCAAGATACACGGCCCGCGCGCCGAGCGGATTTTCCGGTCCGCCTGGCAGGAAACGCGGCAGATCCGGACGGCGGCGCAGCATCTTTGAGGGTGGCGTCCAGGACGGCCATTCGCGCTTCATCGCAACCCTCCTGGTGCCGCTCCATTCGAAACCGGGGCGGCCGACGCCGATGCTATATTTGACCGCCCGATTCCCCGGCAGGATGTAATAAAGACGGCGTTCCTCCGTCGAAATAACAATCGTGCCAGGCGCATAGCGGCCCTTGTCGGCGACGAGCTCTCGCGGCGGGGCGACAGCGCGCGGACGGCCTTCCATACCAGCCAACGGCAGGCCAAAAATCTGCTGGAATTCATAAGCCCGCAAGGGCATTCCGGTCGCGGCAAGCAAAAGCCCTGCCGTGCCGCACACGGCGAGAAAGTGATAGCGCATCATGTGTATCCAAAGTTGCGAAAAAAACTTGCGTCACACGAATCAGAGCGGGGATACTATTTTCTAGCGATAGTTGGATTCTAGGGGCTTGCTCGCAATAGGCAGAGTCTGGGCGGAAACCGGTTTTGATGGCGGCGTGACCAAATGGCAACAGTGGCGGCGCGCTGGCCCGGACCGGTTGGTGGGCAAAAATCGCGGCAAAAGACTGCGGCCGGACATCCTTTTTCGGCCGACGTGGCGGGGCGGTATTTTTGACCATCTGCGCCACCGTCCCGTTCGCGGGGCTTTCCTTCGGCGGCCGTTCGCAACCTGAAATCGGCGATACCGCTGCTTTGTCGATCGCGCGCGCCGCGGCCTGTCGGGACGGCTTTGGACAATTTGATCGCGGCGGTCATGCTCCCCGGGCCGATCGCGTTTACCGATTATGCGGGCTGATTTTCGCATCTATTGACCCGCCGCGTCGATGCCGCTACTCCAACCACGCTCCTTAAGGAGCGCGTAGCTCAGTTGGTAGAGCATCTGACTTTTAATCAGGAGGTCATGGGTTCGAATCCCATCGCGCTCACCAATGAAATCAATTAGTTATTAGAAATTCCTGCAGGTTTGAAGAATCATTTTTTGAACTGGGGCAATACACGGGGCAACGGATGCCTGTGGTTCGCTACGTCTCGACAATCGGCCTTCCTTGCCGAGGCGCGAAGGTTCGGCATGGCCCGGCGCCGCTTTTGCGCATCCGCCGGACGTTCCGGCTTGTGAGCGCTTGGTCGACGGCGACAATGGCGAGCAGGCAGTTCATATCGGCTTGCAGGCCATCGTTGATGGAGGTGATTTCGCAGTTGGATTCCGGCCGATCATCAGTCATTGGCGCCCGGCCTTTTTTTCATCTGCCTCGACCGCCGCGCATGTTACGGCGGGCGTCCGGT
>JBOHJV010000336.1:0-1556 GCA_050728695.1 Methylocella sp.
GGCGGCGACTTGAGCCATGAATTCATCATTTTGGCGGAAACCGGCGAGTCGGCGGTATTTTGCCACGCCGATGTCTTGGATTTGCCCATCCCGCCTGAGACCATCGATTATGATGGCGACCTCTTGCCGATTATCCACGCGTGGACGAAACTTTACGCGGCGACCGGGGACGTCCACGATCAAGCCCGTTTCGAGCGCGAGACGCCGGCAGAAAAACGCATGCAAACGCGCGGCATCGAGGTCGGCCAGGTGTTTTATTTCGGCGAAAAATATTCCAAGCCGATGCGGGCCTTGATCACCGGCCCCGACGGAGTCGAGCGGCCGTTCCAGGGCGGTTCCTATGGGGTCGGCGTGTCGCGTCTCGCTGGCGCCTTGATCGAGGCGAGCCACGACGAAAACGGGATTATTTGGCCCGAGGCGGTCGCGCCTTTCAAGGTAGGATTGGCCAATCTCAAGGTTGGCGACGACACGACGGACGAAGCCTGCGCCGCGATTTACGCCACTCTCGAAAAAGCCGGCGTGGAGGTGCTCTATGACGACACGGACGAGCGCCCCGGCACCAAATTCGCCAAGCTCGATTTGATCGGGCTGCCTTATCAGGTCATCGTTGGCCCCAAGGGATTGGCCTCGGGCACGGTGGAACTCAAGACAAGGGCGACCGGCGCGCGCGAAAATCTTAGCCCCGGCGCGGCGATCGCGCGGCTCGCTGGCTCATGATGGAAACCTCGAAGGCCACAACCCCGTTCGCGCCTTTCGAGTGGACGATCGCGCTCCGCTATCTGCGCGCGCGGCGCAAGGCGAGCTTTGTCTCGGTCATCGCCTTTTTCTCGTTTCTCGGAATTGCGCTGGGCGTCGCGACGCTCATCGTTGTCATGTCAGTGATGAATGGCTTTCACAAGGAATTGCTCGACAAGATCGTCGGAATCAACGGTCATATTTTCCTGCAGGCCGCCGACACTCAGTTCACTGATTACGATGAAGTGGTTAGGCAAGTCGCCGCGGTGCAAGGCGTCGAATTGGCGATCCCGCTGATCGAGAGCCCGGCGGCGGCTTCCACCACCAGCATGGCGTTTGCTCTCGTGCGCGGAATAAGGGAGGCCGACATTAAGCGCCTTCCAGGCATCGCCCGCAATGTCAAGCAGGGCACGCTCGACGGTTTCGATACGGCGGGCGGCGTCGCGATCGGCCAAAGGCTCGCCGAAAATCTCGGGCTTCGCATCGGCGACAAGCTGAAAATCCTGATCGCGAACGGCGCCCAGACGCCTTTCGGCATCACTCCGCGCAGCAAGGTCTATCCGGTCACCGCGATCTTTCAGATCGGCATGGCGGAGTTCGACAATCTCTTTGTCTATATGGCCTTGCCTGAGGCGCAGGGTTTCTTCAACAAGGACAATCAGGCAAGCGTCGTCGAGATTTTCGTGAGCCGGCCGGAGGAGCTCGACGCGGTCAAGGGCGGCATCGACCGGGCCGTGACGCGGCCGATGATCATGACCGACTGGCGCGAGCGCAACAAGACGTTCTTCGACGCGCTGAACGTCGAACGCAATGTCATGTTC
>JBOHJV010000337.1:0-1552 GCA_050728695.1 Methylocella sp.
CGGCGATCGGCCTTGCTTCCTGGTATGGCGATGCCTTTCACGGCCGCCGTACCGCCAATGGCGAGGTTTACGATCGTGATGGGATTTCCGCCGCGCATCCAACGCTGCCTTTGCCAAGCTATGCGCGAGTCACCAATCTGCGCAACCATTACTCCATGATCGTGCGTGTCAACGACCGCGGGCCTTTTGCCGCCCATCGCATCATGGACGTTTCTCGCAGGACCGCCGAGGCCCTGGATTTCCGCCAGAGGGGAACGACCCCGGTCAAGATCGAATATATCGGCGCCGCGAGCCTCGCCGGGTCGAATGATGAAAAGCTGCTTGCGACCCTGCGTTTGGATGGGCCGGCATCGCTCGCCGGCTGGGAGGGCCGCGATCGCGCCAAGGTCGCCGCGAACGCGCCGCTCCCCGTCGCGCCCACCGAGGCGGGGTCCATTAGCTTGGTCGCGGACGGAGCCGCGGTTGCCCCGGATACGGCGCCCGCCCGCCTTACCGGGGGCCGCGAGGTTCCTCTGCCGCCGGCGCGGCCCTTCGATCTCGGGACGATCCCGGGCGCCGGCGTGCCGATCGCCTTGCGCTGACCGAGGTTTCGAAGGAATCCGCGAGCCTAAAATTCTGGCTCCATAGCCACGGTCCGGTATTCCGGCTTGGTTGGGCGAATGGATCAACTTAATTTGTCAAAGCCGCAAGCATTAGGCTAGCATCGAATGGCATTCGTGCATTGATCGTCCCCGCGCCACGGGGTACGACAATCGCAGGCAAAATGCCTGGCCGGACGAACCGGCCACGCAAAGCCGGCTTTCTCGCGACTGATTTAGTGGGTTTCCTACGGGGCCGAACCCGATGGGGAAATCTTGGCGGCGGTGCGCAATGCAAACGATTGGTTCGACTGCCCGCTTTTTTCGTCACTGGTTGCCGTATCTCGTCCCGGCGGTCTTGCTGGCGGCTCTCTTTCCGGGACCGGCCGGGGGCGTCGCCGCGGCCTTCGCCCAGACGTTTCAGACCGGCGCGCCGCATGCGATCTTGATCGATTCGGCATCGAGCAGCGTTCTGTTTGAAAAGGATGCCGACGCGCTCGTCGTTCCGGCGTCCACCGTAAAGATCATGACCGCCGAAATGGTATTCCACGAAATCGCCTTGGGGCATCTGAAGCTCGACGATCAATTTGTGGTCAGCGAAACGGCCTGGCGCTATGGCGGCGCGCCGGCCCGGGGATCCGCGATGTTCGCCGCTCCCAACAGCCAAATCAGGGTGGAGGATTTGATTCGCGGCCTCGTGATTGATTCGGGCAATGATGCGGCGATCGCGCTTGCCGAAGGGATTGCCGGATCGGAAGGAGCTTTTGCCACGCTCATGACGAAACGCGCGCGGGAGCTTGGCCTAGAGCATTCGACCTTTACCAATGCGTGGGGCAGGGGCGATCCCGATCAAAAAGTGAGCCCCAGGGAAATGGCGGCTCTCGCCAATCACGTCATCCTGACCTACCCGGATCTTTACAAATATTTCGGCGAAAAGGATTTTACCTGGAACAAGATCAAGCAGGCGAACCGCA
>JBOHJV010000338.1:0-1546 GCA_050728695.1 Methylocella sp.
CAAGGCTCGAGATCTCCTTCTCGATGACAGCCATCGATTCGGCGGCTCGCTCGTTCTTGGTCGACGTGCCACCGTAAAACATGGCGGCGTGATCGTACGCCACAAGCTGCGAATGGACCGAATAGGCGAGCCCGCGCTTTTCGCGCACCTCGCGAAACAGGCGCGCCGAAAAAATGCCGCCGCCCAAAATATGATTGACCACCATCGCAGGGATGAAATCCGGATCCCTGCGGGCGAGCCCCTCGCGGCCGAAACGAATCGTCGATTGCGGCACGTCGATTGAGTCGACATGGCACGTGCCGGCGCCGGAAAAAGCGGCGGGCGCGACTAAATTGAGAGCGGCCTTCACCGGCAGCCGGCCAAACACATCGTCGAGATGGCCCGCGAGCGTTGCCGCGTCGATCGCGCCGACGGCGGCGATCTTCAAATTATCTCTCGCAAATGTCGCGGCGCGCATTTCAATCAAGCTGGCGCGCGTCATGGCTGGCAGAGTCGAAAGTTCGCCGCGGACAGGCAGGCCATAGGGATGATTTGGATAGGCCAACGCGCGGAGCCGCCGGCCAGCGACGAAGGCAGGATCGTTCGCCTCGCGTTTCAGACCGGCGGCGATCTGGTTCACCACTCGCTCGATGGAGTCAGCGTCAAGACGCGCTTCGATCACGGCGAGTTGCAGGAGCGCGAAGGCGCGGGCCGCGTTCCGCGACAAGCTCTGCGTGCGTCCGGTCAGATCGTCGCGATCGGCGGAAAACGACATTTCAATCGCATCCTCGTCGAGGGCGCGATGAAAGCCGTCCGAGTCGTAGGCTCCAGCCCCTTCATCGAGGAGGCCCGAAAGAAGCGTGGCGGCACCCGGCTTGCCGGCCGGATCCTGCGCGGCACCGCCCTTAAAAGCGAATTCGAGGGCGACGAGGGGAACCGCGTAGTCCTCGACGAGCCAGGCCTCGACGCCGCCTTTGGAGACGACCTTCTGTACGGTCGATGCGCGCGAGGAGGTATCGGTAGCGGCAAGCGCGGTCATGTGGTTATCCAAAAACCAAGTATCTTGCGCACCGGTGCGCATATAAACGAGTTCAGGACGCGAGGGAGCCGATCATGTCCGCGCCTGTCGAGGCGGGGCAAGATTCCGCCGGCAAGAGAAAGCCCGTCACGCTTCGCCGCTTATCGAGCCAGAGCGCCGCCTTTTTCACGTCGCCATGCGTGACCGCCTCGATCCGCGCGGGCCATTGCGCGATATCCTCAAGGCCGAGGCCCGCCGCCAGAGAGGCGCCATACCAGTGAGCCAGCGCCGCCTGATTATCCTGGGCGTAGACTGCCTCGGCGACGAGACAGGTTTTGGCGCGCCGGACATCCGCCTCTTGGATTCCCTGCGCGGCGCCGGCGATCACGGCGTCGATCGCGGCATCGATCGTCGCAAGGCCGACGCCCCGCGCCGGTACCGCGAAGACGTAGAAACGGGTGTCGTCGACCGCCGTGCCCTGATAATGCGCCCCTGCCGAAACCGCGAGCTTGCCGTCCATGACCAAGGTCTTGAACAAAAGGCTCGTCT
>JBOHJV010000339.1:0-1530 GCA_050728695.1 Methylocella sp.
ATCTGCCCGGTTCAGGGGTTGTGTTTTCAATCACTTTTGTCCAAATTAGCTTTTTCGCCAGGCCCGCGACGAGGCGGTTGAGCCTCAGCTAGTCTGAGAGAGTTCTCCCAAGAACAAATCTCAAACCAGGAGACTCAACCATGAATCGAGTATGCAGCATTTTTGCCCAGATCTTGGACCTGTTCCCACGCGGGGAGTTCGCTAGCGCAGTCCGGGAGCACCAGGCGGAACGCCACGCTCGCGGCTTCAGTAGTTGGGGCCAGTTCATCGCCATGCTGTTCTGCCAGTTAGGACACGCCCAGTCCCTGCGGGAGATCTGCGGAGGACTGGCCGCCAGTGAGGGTAAACTGCGGCACTTGGGTGTGCCGGAAGCGCCATCCCGCTCGACCCTGGCCTACGCCAATGGACACCGCCCCTGGCAGTTGTATCAGACCGTGTTCCATCAGTTGCTGGGCAAATGTGAGACGTTGGCGAAGGGCCAGAAGAGGAAATTCCGGTTCCAGAACAAGCTGATGAGCCTGGACGCGACGGTGATCGATCTGTGCGCCGAGGTTTTCGACTGGGCCAAGTTCAAGCAGACCAAGGGAGCGGTCAAACTGCATCTGTTGCTGGATCATCAGGGCTATCTGCCGTCCTATGCGGTGATCACGGAGGGCAAAACGCATGAGATCCGGGTGGCGCGACAGATGCGGTTTGAGCCGGAGACGGTGCTGGTGTTCGATCGCGGCTACACCGACTACACGTGGTTTGCGGAATTGACGAAGCAGCGGGTATGGTTTGTGACGCGCATGAAGGACAACGCCGATTACGGAGTGTTGGAAGAGCGCCAACGGCCCGCTCAGCCGGGTGGAGTGAGACGGGATGAGGTGATCTTTCTCTACAAGCTGGAGCAGGCGGGCCAGGCGGGGTGCCATTTGAGGCGGATCGAGTATTGGGACCAGAAACAGGAGCGATTGCTGGTGTTCTTAACCAACAACCTGAGGCTGGCGGCAGGGACCATCGCGGCGGTGTACAAGGATCGCTGGCAGATTGAGCTGTTGTTCAAGGCACTGAAGCAGTCGTTGCGAATCAAAACCTTCGTGGGGACGACGGCCAATGCGTTGCAGACGCAGATTTGGACCGCGTTGATCGCGTTGCTGGCGATCAAGTACTTGCAGATGAAAGCCAGCTTTGGTTGGTCGCTATCCAATCTGGTGGCGCTGTTGCGGCAGCAGTTGTTCGTCTACCGGGATCTGTGGGCGTGGTTGAATGAGCCATTCCAGGCGCCGCCGCCTCTGGCTGCGGCGTCGGCGCAAATTACGTTGGAATGGTAAGGTGAGTTGAAATGAGTTGGACAGCAGGAATAAATGGAGGTGCGGCAACAATGCAGGAACTGAGGGAAAACCGAAGCAAGCTATCCGGTTAACTTAGACAGCACCGCCGTCCTCAGGAGAGGGGCCTGCCCGCGAAAAGTGACAATCTGCCCGGTTCAGGGGTTGTGTTTTCAATGAATACGCGGGGCCTTCCCAGCTAATTTGGACAGTAGTGGTT
>JBOHJV010000340.1:0-1522 GCA_050728695.1 Methylocella sp.
GGTAACTCCCAAGGTGGGGTGAGTCTGGAATGTCACAGTCGGATGGAAAAGGCGTTTGATCGCTGGATTTTTCGAGACGGAGGGCGGGGAATCTGAATCAAGAGTGGGATGGTTCTTCCTGTCGAAGTCGAGGAGCTGATTGCTTCGCTCAGGCGCCAGATCGCGGCGCTCGAGGCTGAAGTGGCGGACCTTCGCCGCCAGTTGGGGCAGGACAGCTCGAACAGTTCCAAGCCCCCTTCGAGCGACGGGTTGGGGAAGAAGCCTCGCATCGCCGGCAGCCTTCGCGGCCATTCGGGCAAGGCGAGCGGCGGGCAGAAGGGCCACAAAGGGGATACGTTGCGGCAAGTCGCCGATCCCGATTGCGTGGTTCGCCACGAGGCGTGCGCGTGCGGTCATTGCCGCTCGCCTCTCGATCCGAAGGCGGCGATCGGGGTCGAGAAGCGTCAGGTGTTCGATCTTCCCGAGCGCCTGCTCGTGGTCACGGAACATCAGGCCTCGATCTACCGCTGCGAAAATTGCCGGGGCGAGACCAAGGCGGCGTTTCCCGATGGGGTGGTCTCGGCCACCCAATATGGCGAGCGCGTCAGGGCGGCGGCGGTCTATCTCAATATCCAGCAACTTCTGCCGGAGGATCGCACCGCGCAGGCGCTCAGCGATCTGTTCGGCGCGCCGCTGATCTGTTCGGGCAGCATCGTCGCCTGGGTCGGCAAGAAGGCGCAAGAATTGCGGCAGGTCTACGCGTTCATCGGCGAGCGCGTGGCCGCGGCGAAGGTTCGCCATCTTGACGAAACGGGGTTTCGCATCGCCGGCTCGCTGCAATGGCTGCACACCACCTCGAGCCTGGCCTTCACCTTCTATCGCGCCGTCGAAAAGCGCGGCGCGATCCCGGAAGATTTGCACGGGGGCGTGGTCGTGCACGACCACTTCCTGCCCTATCGCCGGCTCGATGCGGTCGATCACGCCTTCTGCAACGCCCATATCCTGCGCGAACTCAAGGGCCTGATCGAGTTCGATCACGAGCCCTGGGCCGAAGGCATGCGCGACCTGCTGCTTGCGGCCAATCTCGCGGTCAACAAGGCGCGCGAGGCCGGGGCGCGGGCGCTCGCGCCCGATCAACGGGAGGCCTTGGTCGAGCGCTATTGGGCGGCGGTCCGGCTCGGCCTCGCCTTCCATCGCGACTTGCCCAAGCTGGCGGCGAAAGCCAACCCACGCGGGCGAACGAAGCATCGCCCCGGCCACAACCTGCTGCAAAGGCTGAAAACCTTCCAAACCGAAACCCTGCGCTTTCTCACCGACTTCGACGTGCCCTTCACCAACAACCTGGCCGAACAGGACCTGAGGATGATGAAGGTCAAAATGAAAATCTCAGGCTCGTTTCGAACCCTCGAAGGCGCTCAAATCTTCGCTCGCCTCCGATCCGTCGTCTCGACCGCGAGAAAACACGGCTGCAACAGCCTCCAAATCCTCACCGCAGCCCCAGACCAGATCATGACGGCCCTCGTCACATAGCCGACGGCTTGAG
>JBOHJV010000341.1:0-1521 GCA_050728695.1 Methylocella sp.
GCACCAGCTTCGCGTTCATTGCGCGGCGCAGGGCTGGCCGATCCTGGGGGATGCCATCTATGGCCATGGCGGGACGATGGGCTTGCAGCTCCATGCGAGGGCGATCGCAATTCCGCTTTACAAAAACCGGGACACGGTAAAGGTCGAGGCGCCGCCGCCTTTACATATGCGCGAGGCGCTGGCCGCGTTTGGCTAAACCGGAGAGCGAGGCGCGACGAAGGCGCAACCCGGATTGTGGCGCCATCCGTGAGGCGGGCCCCGTACAATAGCGCTTGCGGCGAGACGCCTTGACGGGCAAGGATCAAGACATGGTTTGGATGACGGGACGCAAGGCGTGACCAGCGAGAAAAAAGAAGGCGTGGTGGTCAGGCGATCGCCCCTGGCGCCGGGGCTTTTGTTTGCCGGCGCGTTGTTAAGCTTTTGCGGCGCCGGTCACGCCGCAGATTGGGCTTTTGGGCAGCCACCTCCCGCCGCCGCAGAATATCCGGAGAACGGCGTCCCCTGCTCCATCGGCGCGCCGTTCTGGGCGCCACCGGCGGCCACGGCGGAAGATTTGCCGTGGGCTTCCGTCTGGCTTGGGCATTTTTCCGGCGGTCGCCACTTTGAAGATGGCAAAGGTCAAACCTTCGTTGATTGGCGGGATGACAAAGTCTGCTTTCCCTCGCGCCAAAAGTGTCAAGCCTGGATCGCCTTCTTGCGCCGCGCCTATCATCGTCCCGAGGGCTTTTGGACCTGTTTGCTGTTGCGCTGAATGGCGTGGATGCGTTTGGCCCCTGCGCGCTCTATAGTCGAACGCACCGGGTTTGGAGAGACGAGATGTTCGATGCCTTGAAGAGTTTTATCGCCGAGGTCGCCGGCGAGGAGGCGCCCTCCCGGAGGTTTGGCGAGGAGGATTATCGTCTCGCCGCGGTGGCCTTGTTGATTCAGGTCGCCAATGCCGACGGCCAGACAGACCTCGCCGAGCGTAGGCGGCTGATGACAATCATCGAGGAGCGGTTCGGCCTCGACGCGAAAGCAGCTTCGGAATTAATCACGTTGGCGGAGCAAAGCGAGCGCGAGGCGGTCGATTTCTACCATTTCACCAGCGTCCTGAAACGCGCTCTCGACGACGATGGGCGCCAAAGGATCGTTGAGATGCTGTGGGACATCGCGTTTGCCGACGGCGTGGTCGATGAGTTCGAGGAAAACACAATCTGGCGCATCGCCGAGCTTCTCGGCGTTTCGACGCGCGACAGGGTTTTGCTGCGCCAGCGGGTCGCCGGACAAAGGCCGCCGGGCGCCCCCTTCGAAGGCCCCTGGTCCGCGTCCGCCGCGAAAGGGAAAGCATGAGCGAGACGGGTCCAAGGCAAGGCGGCCGCGAGACGCGCCGCGTCGCCCTGATTACCGGCGCCTCAGGCGGGATCGGCGCCGATCTTGCCCGCGTCTTCGCCCGGGATTGGCACGATCTCGCGCTTGCTGCGCGGCCGCGCCAAGCTCGAAGCGCTCGCCTATGAAATCGCGGCGGTTCCCCCGGCAACATAA
>JBOHJV010000342.1:0-1497 GCA_050728695.1 Methylocella sp.
ATGTGCGGCGCCTCGCATGCCAAGGCCAGTTCCGGCCAGCCAGAACCGCGAGATCACATTTTGCGAAAATCGCACCGCCGCCCGGCTCCCATCAGATATGCCGCTCTCGTTGCCGCAACCGGAGTCGTGACGCTCTTGTCGAGCATCGCCGTTCCTTCCTCGACCGAGACGGCGGCCGCTAACGGCGACACCCGCACGTTGAACCTCTATCATTCCCATACTGGCGAATCGATCCAGGCAACCTTCCGCGTCAACGGCTCGTATGATCCGGCGGTTCTCGAAAAGCTCAATTGGTTCCTGCGCGATTGGCGCAATAACGATCGCACCCGGATGGATCCGCGCCTATTCGACGTGATCTGGGAGGTCTACCGGACCGCCGGGGCAACCCAGCCGATCGTGATCGTTTCGGCCTACCGCTCGCCGGAAACGAACGCGATGCTGCGCCACCGCTCGCGCGGCGTCGCCGAGCACTCGCAGCATATCCTCGGCAGGGCGATGGATACGACCATGCCCGGGATGCCGATGGAAAGAATTCGCGAAATCGGCATGCGTCTGCAACGCGGCGGCGTCGGTTGGTATCCGAGCTCCAACTTCGTCCATCTCGATGTTGGCGGCGTAAGGGCTTGGCCGCGGATGAGCTACTACCAGCTCGTGCGTCTATTCCCCGACGGCAAGACTGTCCATCTCGCCGCCGATGGGCGCATGCTTCCCCGCTATCAGGAAGCCCGCGCCGAAATCGCGTCGCGCGGCGGCATGGTGTCCGATGTGCCGCAGGCTTTGCCAACGGGAGGATTGTTCGCCTGGCTGTTTGGCAAACACGATGAAGAGGAAGGAGACAGAGCCGATGCGGTCCGGCCGCAGGCTGTCCGGCCCGCGCGCCACGGTGGAACCGAGGTTGCCACGCTTCGCATGAATGGCGAAAGTCCCGCCGGTACGGTATCCGCAAATTCTGGCGTGCCCGCCGATCACGGCAACGTACGGGCAATCGTCGCGCCAGCCTCGGCGCAAGGCAAAAATTCGCCCCAAAACGAGCCAAGCCCGGCGGAAGCGGACCGGACACGCGTCGCGGATTTGGGCTCCGCTTCAAGTTTGCGCGACAACCGCGCGGCAATCGATCAAGGCCGCGACGAGCGGCAAGAGCGGGGCGCGGCGGCGGCGGACACTTTGAAAGAAAAGGTCGGCAAAGGCGCCAGCTCCACGCCGACAACTCCCGTTCCGCCTCCCCGGCCAAGGCAGCCTGGCGATGTCGCGGTCGCCTTCGCCGATGTGCCCGTCCCGCCCGCTCGGCCGGCCTCACTCGCACGCGTGGCCGATCAGGCTCAAGGCGAAGGCGGCGTACAGGCTGCGAAGAGCCCCACCAAGAACGAAACGATGAGCGACGCCGCCGCGTCAAGCGCACCGTCGCCCTTGGCACGCGCCGCAAATCTTCCCGTGGTGATTACCCAAGGGCCCAAGGATAGCGCCGGCGTGCCAAAGCAGGTGCTTGCGTTCGCGTCC
>JBOHJV010000343.1:0-1487 GCA_050728695.1 Methylocella sp.
TAGTATCGCACGCCCGGCTGATTCACCGCGACCGGCAAATCGCCGAGCCACGCCGTCTCCCACAAAAGGTTGCCGCCGCCGTCGTATTTGCCAATCAGATGGCCGGTCTCATCATAGACGAAGAAGACCGGAACGCTCCCGTTAATCTGAGCGATACGCTGGTTGCCCTTTGCCGTCCACCTCTCGATCCGCGCTAACGATCTAAAAAATCTTTCACATGCCCCAGAGCACCGTAAACGATGCCCCAGAAAAGGCCGTTAATAACATCAATTGTCACGGCCTCCTGTGCATTCACGACATGGGTGCCCCGTAGTCCCAAAGCCGTGGCGGCTTCAAAACCCGGAGCGCCGTGAATCAACGAAGAGACAAGCCCGATTATCCCCGGCACAAGTCCTACATAAGGCACGATGTATAGAATGTATAACCCAAGACTAGCCGGGGAAATCACCAGGCCGAAGGAAAGCCCGGTCAAGGTCCAGGTTCGGCTGGAATGCGCACGTTTTGCCAGTCGATAAACAACGAATGGCAACAGCAAAAGGAGAGACAGGCCAGCTAACATCTCACACCTTCCATCGCCTAACGCGCGCTTGGCGGCGGGCTCCCGCCGCTGGGACATTTTTTTATCAGCAGTTGGGATGTGGCTCCCATAAGCTGCCCCTATTCAGGGAGAAACTGGGTCAGCCGGATCCTCCGCACAAGCAAGCCAGCAGTTAATATGATCTACGACGATAGGACGACTGGGTACATTATTGTCGGGCCTGCAAACACCAGGGAATGGAAGCTCGCTATCATAGTTATCCTGCAAACACTGACGGATACAATTCCATACTGGGCTATTTGGAAGATGCGAACATACCAGTGGCGCTAAGCGGCACGCATATTCGCTATTATATCCGCCTGCCGCACAGGTCTGTCGCCAGAAGTCACAACTCGACGTGCCGTACAATCCGAATGGATCGATCGCCCAAATCGGATTCCCCCCTACATACCCATAAGTGTTGATCCCACCCCACAGCCCGACCGGGTCGCTTTCGAGATAGCGGCCGGTCCTTGGGTCGTAGTCGCGGAAATAATTGTAATGCAGTTTTGTGCCCTGGTCGTAAAACTGCCCCGGAAAGCGGAGGTCGTAGCTGAACGTGCCGGTTGGGTCGCCATTGCCGAAAGGGTCGTGGTTCCACAGCCACACGACCGCGCCGCTGGCGTCGGTGATCTGATGCGGGCTCCCAAGATGGTCGGGCGCGATGTAGTATCGCACGCCCGGCTGATTCACCGCGACCGGCAAATCGCCGAGCCACGCCGTCTCCCACAAAAGGTTGCCGCCGCCGTCGTATTTGCCAATCAGATGGCCGGTCTCATCATAGACGAAGAAGAATTGCGGAACACTCCCGTTCATCTGCGCGATGCGCTGGCCAAGACCGTTAATCAGCCAGGTCGTGCCAATAGCTCCCACGAAGGATTCCGTCAGACGGTTCCGCGCGTCGTAGGAG
>JBOHJV010000344.1:0-1483 GCA_050728695.1 Methylocella sp.
TCGCCGGCCGGGCCGTTTGCGGCCGGATGAACATAGGACGTCACATAATGGAAAATCTCGCGGATCAGCTCGTCTTCGATATGGGCGAGATGGCCGGCGCAGGCGAGGCCCCCCCCATTTGCCTGGAACGTTTCGCGGGCGAGCGCGCGGCCTTGGTCCAAGGCGGCGCGGAAAAACGCGACTGTTTGCTGGCGCGCGACTTGAGCCGGCTCGCCCCCAGCATGGAGCGCCGCGATCTTGGCGCGCAGGCCCGCGCCAGGGAAATAGGCCCCTTGCGGCAAATTGATTCGCTGGCGCCGAAGCGGGACCGGCAACGCAGTCTCGAGCATGGCGTTCATGGATTCCGATGGTCTGGCATTCGACGGATCTCGCGCTCTTCTTCCAAGGTGGTTTCCGTTTCCGCGAATGACAAGGCTTCACCACGGCGCAATTTTGCTTCGATCGCATCCCAGATCGCGACGGCGAGATCCGGACCGCCGAGCCGTTTGATCGCCCTGATCCCGGTCGGCGAGGTCACGTTGATCTCGGTCAGATTGCCGTCGATGACGTCGATGCCGGCAAAAAGCAAACCGCGCCGTTTCAGCTCGGGACCGATCACAGCGCAAATCTCGCGCTCGCGCGGCGTAAGCTCGGCCGCCGCCGCGCTGGCGCCACGCGCAAGATTCGCGCGGATGTCGTTTCCGGCCGGTACCCGGTTGACCGCGCCTGCCGCCACTCCATCGACGAGGATGATGCGCTTGTCGCCATTTGCCACCCGCGGCAGAAACCGCTGCACCACCCATGGCTCGCGAAAAGTCGCCGCGAAGAGATCAAAAAGCGAGCCAAAGTTTGGATCACGGCGGGCAATCTTGAACACCGCCGCGCCGCCGTGCCCATGCAAGGGCTTCATCACGGCCTCATTGTGCTCGTTAAGAAACGCTTCGATCGCCTCTCTATCGCGGGTGATCAAGGTCGGCGGCATAAGCTCCGGAAAGTTCATCACAAAGAGCTTTTCCGGCGCGTTGCGCACGCTCGCCGGGTCGTTAACGATCAAGACCCTTGGCTGCAAATGCTCAAGCAGATGCGTCGCGGTTATATAGGCAAGATCAAAAGGAGGGTCCTGACGCAAAAGGACGACGTCAAACAACCCGAGCTCTGACGTTCTTGCGCCGCCTAGGGTGACATGGTCGCCTTCGACATCGCGGACCTCGACCGGCGCGCTCTTGGCCACGACCTGGCCGTCGCGGAGCGAAAGTTTATCGGGAGTGTAGTAAGACAGCCGATGACCCCGCGCGCGCGCCTCGAGCAGGAGCGCGAAGGTGGAATCGCCCGCGATATTTATCTTGTCGATTGGGTCCATCTGGACGGCGACATTCACAGCCATCGAAATCCTCTTCCGCCGACGTGGCGAAATCCATCGCCGGCGCATGGCACCTGGCCGGGAAAATTCGTCAAGGGCGCCGCCGCATCGAATTCGCCTCGATGGAGCCCATCGTAAGCACGC
>JBOHJV010000345.1:0-1466 GCA_050728695.1 Methylocella sp.
TCTGTCGGAATGAGAATCGTGGGACGACTCAGCATTTTGCCTAAAGTCATTGCGTCATTCGGAGGCGGCCGATATCCAGGTCTCGGGCCACCCAGACAAATGCGCTTGTTAGATACCGTGAAACTGCCAGCGGGGTGTAGCGATCGCCGACGACCGTACACGGGCACACCCAGGCCGCCGAGATTTCGAGCAATCCCTAAAGACCCATGATGAAAGCTGGACCGGTGCAAGTTGAATATAAGGACCGGAACGGTCGTATCTTGGTCCGGCAATGTGAACATGAAAATACCTTACTTTTAAAAGTCGTGCGCTTGCCAACGTAACACACGAAAGGAGTATTGCCGAACTAAAAATTCGGTTGTCAAGTGCGAAAACCGCGGCCATCAGGCCACGGATCGCCATACCCGAGTAACCGAGTGTCCCGGCTCTGATCGCGCTGGTGTAACCGGTGCTGACGCAACCGGGACAAGGAAACCGCATTGATCGAGCCGCATTAACCGGGCCTTCGCGCGCGATTTTAGGAATGACCCTCCGCAACCGCAAGATACCAACAATTTGGCACGTTCGAAAATTCCATTCCGAACCGGCCTTCCTTAACATAGCTTCAATGAACATTCCGCTTCCTTGCGCTTCAAGCGCAAAACCGCCGCATCGGACGACCACGGCCTCGCCTCGCAAGCCTCATTGGCGCTTGATTCTTCCCCCGATTCCCCTGAGCTTCATTAGCGCGGTTTTTATCCGGTTTTTCACGGGCACAGGCAGGCGCCTGCCACGGTCGCGCAGGCGCGAACGCGCCATGAGCAGCGCCACGAGCACAGCACCTTTAGCGGTGAGCGGCCTAGCAAAGGTAGCGAGGAGGCCTCGCTCATTAGCCCAGCTCTCCTTGTACGGCTCGTCGCCGAGCCGGAAGTCGAACTCAAGGCCGCGCTCCAGAGCCCACCGGATGCACTCCATGTCTAGAGTCTGCCCCGGCGAGACGGCGGCGTAGCGATTGTCGAAGACTCCAATCAGGAACTCGACCCGCTCGCCATCGATGCAACTGATATGCGCAGCGACGGGCGCGCCATCGAGACTTAGCAAGAACACGACAAGACGGCTTCGCCCACGTATCTGCCGTCCGGCCAACCGCAGGAATTCCCGATAGGACGCGGTGAACAGCCAGTCGTTCCAGAGCCCTTGGTTCGCCATCCAGGCACGCTTATGCAGTAGTACCCAGTCGACCTGCTCGGCAAAGCGGTCGGCGCAGTCTACGACCTCGAAGCCGATTTTCCCGTGATCGGCGAGACGTCGCCGCTTGCGACTTACGTTCCCGCGGTGATGGCCGCTGCGCGAACCCCAATAGCCATCCCACCCCGCTGCATGGGGCCAACGGAGCCAGAGTAAGAGGTACCGTTCAAGGATGCGGCAACGCCTATCCTGGCTGAGCAGTCCGTAGAGCGCCGAATCGGAGCGGACATTCACGAGAT
>JBOHJV010000346.1:0-1457 GCA_050728695.1 Methylocella sp.
CGCCTTGATCTGGCTCGCTCCGCGAAGTTCCCGCCGTACGCCGGCTAAGGGGTTCAAACACTGACTTATAATGATCCTCCCGATAGGGATCCTCCTGCCCGCCGACGAAGCGGGCGAGTTCGGCAAGCGGATCGTCGTCCCCTTGGTTTGCGGCGAGCGGCTTGCGCAGTCGCCTTTCGAACTCCTCCAGATCGATCATCGGCCGCCGTTTGACAACTGGCTCGCTCATCTTACTTAACCCTCCTGTCGCGACTTCGTGGCGGACGAACCCGCCAATAAACGTCATTGCAATCGCGCATCCCACGCGGGGCAGTGTTTACGCAATCTCACGAGCATGATCTGGTCAATTCGAACCGGGCCATGCGCCGAACTCCTTAACATCTTAACACAACGCGCTCGCGTCACGCGACCACGACCGGTTTTTGCGCGATCCATGCCGCGCTGCTCGTTTTCGGTTCCGCCATTTGCCTTCGCGCGGCTTGCATGGCGCCCATTCGGACGCTTGGGTTCGAGCACGTTTGCCGCTGCGTCCGCTGCACCGCGAGCGAAACCATTACCTAGCGGTGCGAAGACAGCAACCCTTATCGCATCTCCTCGGGAGCTTTCACCCCCAAAATGCCTAGCCCGGACGCGAGAACCGTTAGCAGCGCAGTTATTAGGGCCAACCTGGCGCTGGTTAAATCTGTCCGCTTTTCATTAAGAAATCGTAATTGTGGCCGATCTTTGCCGCGAGTCCAATGGGCATGCAGACTCGCCGCGAGATCGTGCAAATAAAACGCGATCCTGTGCGGTTCGTGGCTGAGTGCCGCCGCTTCGACAATCCGGGGATATTGCGCGATGAGCTTGATCAGCGCCATTTCCCCGTCGTCCTGAAGGAGGCTGAAGTCCGCCGCGGCCAGCGCCTGGCTTGAGATATCAATTCCAGGAATCGTCGCGAGCCCTTGCCGTAATGCGGATTTTGACCTTGCATGGGCGTATTGGACATAAAATACGGGATTATCCTTGGATTGTTCAATTACTTTGCTCAAGTCGAACTCCAAGGCCGCGTCATTCTTACGAAAAAGCATCATGAAGCGAACTGCGCCCACGCCCACTTCGTCGACGACGTCGCGCAACGTTACGAATTCCCCGGAGCGTTTCGACATTTTCACGGGCTCGCCATCGCGCAACAATTGAACCAACTGGCAGAGCTTGACATCGAGGCGGGTCCGGCCTTCCGACAGAGCCTCGACGGCTGCCTGCATTCGCTTCACATAGCCGCCATGATCAGCGCCCCAAACGTCGATCAAAATCGTGTAGCCGCGGTCGATCTTGATTTTGTGATAGGCGATATCGGAGGCAAAATAGGCGTAGGATCCGTCCGATTTCATGAGCGGCCGGTCGGCGTCGTCGCCAAAAGCCGTCGATCTGAAGAGAGTCTGCGCGCGATCCTCCCAGTCTTCCGCGGGCTGACCTTT
>JBOHJV010000347.1:0-1457 GCA_050728695.1 Methylocella sp.
CGAGCCGAGCCCGCCATTCATAAAACTGTCACGGGTTGGCCGCGACGACGAATTTTTGCATGAACGGGCCGATGTCCTTGCGCGGCGGCCGCGCCGCCCTCGCACAGTTCATTTCGATATGGGCGGGGGTGAACATCGAAGCGAGAACCACGCCTTCTGGATTGGCCGCGAAAGCATGATCCAAAATCATTTCACTCGCCATGAACGGAGGACCGTACCCGAGTTGGGAAGCGAGTGCCCCGAGCCGGCCACCGTCGCCAACCAGGAAGCGCGACAAGCGTTCGTGGATGCCGAACAAGCTGCAAGTGACGAAAAAAAGCGATGCGTCGCTGACGAGCGCGCCTTTCACGCCCGCTACCGTCCGCACGAAAGGATCATCTCGAAGCTGAACAATTTTATATAGGTCCGCCGCACGTGTTCCAGCGACGATCGCCGCCGATTCTCCGGCGATCGCGACGCAGCGGACATAGCCTCTCTCGATCATGCGCCGCAATTCGCGCAAAATGGCGTCGCTTTCGCAATCCTGCGGCCACGGCTCGTGGAGAGCCAGCACATCGATGTAATCGGAACGCAGGCGCCGTAAGCTTTCAACGACCGAACTTTCGATCTGTTCCGCCCGCAACCGTTCCCGGCTCCTTGTGACTCGCGCCTTCGCCATGCCGCCACGCAACTGCGGTAACGCCCGCGCCATCGCTCGCGCCGCTGGTCTTATAAAGCGCATCACCGAGGAGATGACCGGCCGGGGAATACCGAATTTGGTGCAGATCGTCACGCGATCCCGGCGTCCGGCCAAGAATTTTCCCAATATTCCCTCCGCCTCTCCATCGCCAAACGAAGGCGCGACGTCATACCAGGTCACGCCGCGCTCGAACGCGAGACCGAGCGCCCGCAACCCTTGCGCCTCGGAAACGCGCGATCCAAGCGGAGCACAACCAAAGCCCAAGGCCGAGACTTCGCGGCCAAGGCCTGGACAGACGACACTTCTCATAGGGCCACCTCCCGCGGTTTCAGACCGCGACCGCCAGTGCCAGCATTGCGAAGACTACCGCGCCGGCCAGCGAATCGGCAAGACGCCAGCGCCCTGTCGAACGACCCGGATTTGCTTTGAGTTTAAAAAGCAAGCGCGCCGGCCGGCACAATATAGTATTGCGCACCGTCACTTGCATCGCAATTCGCCGCAAAGAGCGACGCCGCCTAATAGCCGGTGACGATTGGCAAACAGCTCCCTCCCGGAGGTCTTTCGAATGCCAGCTGTTGCGCCCGGAGCCGTTCGACGAGGCTCAATTTCGAAGCGACGGCGTCGCGTATTCTGGCCCAGTGCTCGCGCTCTCGGCCTGCCCCCGCGACGGCGAGGTCAAGCAAGGCATAGGCCATGACATAGTTCTGCGGAACGCCTTGGCCCTTGTCGTACATGAGCCCAAGCAGGTACTCTGCCGCTGGAAACCCCTGTTGACTGG
>JBOHJV010000348.1:0-1421 GCA_050728695.1 Methylocella sp.
CTGCTCGGGGACTTTCCGGCGCACGCGACGAGTTCCATCTCGCCGCCATCGCGCAGGACCTTGTTCCTCCTGCTCCGGACCAGCGAATCGAGCACTTTGCCCTCGGCATCGACCGCGCGCCACAGATAGACCGTGCGGCCATCGATCTTCAGATAGGCTTCGTCGAGATGCCATGTCGTGTGGGGTTTGGGTCGTCGTTTGCGCAGGTCCGCTGCGACAATCGACCCGAAATGGTTCACCCAGCGCCGGACGCTCTCATAGGAGACTACGATCCCGCCTTCCGCCAACAAATCTTCGACGTCGCGGAAGCTCAGCGTGAACCGGAGATAGAGCCAGATCCCGCGCTGGATGATTTCGGGCGGCAAGCGGTACCCGACGTAGCTGACTTTAGTCATCGTGGATGGTACGGCTATAGGTCAGTGACGGCAAGCCTGCCGCCGACGTGACCAAGACCAAAAGCGAACGGGAAATATAGAAATGGTTGAAGGGAACTCAAATGGACGACAATGTGATGCATATCCTTGGGTTTGTGATCAAGCCCATCCACGTTTCAGTCTTTTACAACTCCATTTTCTTGCTGATGGGTGCAGGAAGCATTTACGCCTGGTTCAAGACAGAATGGCAATCACGCGGGAACCGCCATATGGACCGCTATGTGCACTCTGTAAATGAGGTTTCGGATATTGACAGAGAAGGATATCGAACTTTAAAATTGAGGAATCTCGGTATGGTCGAGCATGTCGACTCCATTATCCGTGGCGACAAGGTTCGTAAATGGCTCATCGGCGCAGCCTATCGATGTAATTGGGTACATCGATTCGTAAAGGATTCGAATCCAAGGCATCAGGGGGCGATACTTGAAGGGGCGCGCAATGTTCTTGTACCGCATTTTGCCGATGGTGTGTTGGCGCATCTGCTTGATTTATCAACGGTCGAAAAGAAAGTCTTATTCTCGCTGACCGGTTCTGACACAGAAATCGGCGGTGTTCGTATGATCCGAAATGTGATCGCCAGCGAAAATGTCCTGCGTATAGCGCAGGAGCATCCGGCAGACAAATGGCGTTTTGAAAACGAACACCACAAGGTACGTCTACAAACGTTGCGCGATATGGCAAAGGCTCATTTTGAAGATGGTGGATATCGTGTCGGAGAAAACGGCTCCAAGGTGCTCATCATCGGAGAAGCTTTTGCACGCATAAGGATTTGAAAGTTCGTCCGCCCTTTTACCGCGACGCACTATTCGTTTGCGGTCGGAGGTAGAGCCGACATCGTTGAGGCGGCACGAATGGAAACTGACCGAACCTTGGGACCGACACCAGTCGTCAATTATAGGCCAACCTACCCCGATCAGGCCCCACCCAACTCCAAGCCCGGATTTCCCCCAAAACGTGCTGAAGCTGGGGCTCGGGGGCAAGGCACAT
>JBOHJV010000349.1:0-1398 GCA_050728695.1 Methylocella sp.
CAACTGACGCCGTGATCCCGGGTGGGATGGCGGCGTCGGTTGTGTATCTGGAGGGGGTTTAGAGCAGGTCTAGGGCGGTGTTGTTGTCGCTGAGGACGTGGTCGACGTTGACCAGGCCGTGTTGCTCGACGTGGCTTTGGTCGATCTGGGAGTGCTCGTTGTAGGAGCCGTTGTCGGAGTCGGTGACCGTGGTGTGTGGGTGGTTGTCGATGTCGACGGTGTGGTTGTGGTTGTCGATGTCGGTGACCGTTTTGCTGTTGTTGGAGTTGACCTCGGTGATCGAGTCGTCGCGGTGGATGGAGTTGTCGATCTTGCTGCCGTTGGTGGCGACGTTGCTGTCGTGGGGGTTGGTGACGTCGCCGTCGTTGCCGGTGCCGGCGATCCCCCCGTGGTCGGCGATGTTTTTGCTGTTGAACGAGTCGTTGATGGAGTGGTCGTCGCTGTGGTAGGTGTTGCCGACGGTGTTGTCGTGTCCGACGACGTTGTCGTTGCCGTTGGCGACGTCGCCGTTGATGTTGCGGCCGGCGGCGACGGAGCCATCCCTCGCGGTCACCGAGTGGTCGTCGAAGCTTTGCGACAGGTCGCCTTTGTTCCAGATGTTCTGGTTGACTGACTTGTCGATGACGGTGTCGTGGCTGTCGGTGTAGGAGTAGTTGTTGGTGATGTAGTCCAGTTGGCGCACCGCCGCGGCGTGGGAGTCACCGTCGTGGTGCTCGGGACGATAGCCCTGGTCGCCGTCGTCGCGGTAGCCGTCGAAGCGGTGGCCGCTGGCGTGCTGGGACCCCTCAGAGTCACCGACGTTGTAGGCACGGTCACCGACGAAGGTCACCGGGTGGTATTCAGCGACATAAGACATCGCGTCGGAGACGTCTTCGCTGCACACGCTGCTGAGCCCGGCGTCGGCCAGGGCCTTGTCCGGGTCGGCGACGAACGCGGCCTTGGCGTGGTCGTCGCCCATCAGGTTGAGGATGAAATCCATCAGGCTTTGGGTCATGTTCATCGCTGTCGAGCTCCTTGGCGGAGGTGCCAGGCGGGCTGCCCGGCGGGGTGAGAGCAAAACTAGGGGCCACACCACGCCCCGCCATCGGGGATCGCACCGGGTTGTCCCAGACCCGCATTAGGGGATTGACAACCCCCCAAGTTAGGGGCCCGGGGCACCCCACCAGCGCTAACGGAGCACCTCGTGTTGCCGATACGCAGGCCAGGCGCTGGGTAGATCTGCTGTATCCGCTCTCGATCTGCCGGATCGCCCCGACGAGGAAGAGGCACCGGGATGAGCTACTGGCTCGGGATCGATGTGGGCACGGCCTTCACTGCTGCGGCGATCTGCCGGCAGTCTGGTGGCCTTTCTGGGGTGCCTGAGGTGGTGGCGTTGGGTACCCGGTCGACCGCGGTGAG
>JBOHJV010000350.1:0-1395 GCA_050728695.1 Methylocella sp.
GGAAAGATGTTGAGCATCCGCTATCCCATGGAGGTCAATCTGCAGGGCGACAGCGCGGCGACATTGCGAGCATTGATGCCGATGATCGAGCGCAAGACCGACCGCGCGTGGCGCGAGGAAATCGAGAAAGGCGTGGCGCAGTGGTGGAAGGTGCTCGAGGGGCGCGCCATGAGCACGGCCAACCCGATCAATCCGCAGCGCGTCTTCTGGGAGCTGTCGCCGCGGCTGCCGGATAATTGTATCCTGTCCTCGGACTCCGGCTCCTCGGCGAACTGGTACGCGCGGGACATCAAGATCCGCCGCGGGATGATGGCCTCGCTCTCGGGGAACCTGGCGACGATGGGTCCTGGCGTGCCGTACGCAATCGCGGCCAAGTTCGCCTATCCGGATCGCGTCGTGGTCGCCATGGTGGGCGATGGCGCGATGCAGATGAACGGGATGAATGGACTCATCACGATCGGCAAATATTGGAAACGCTGGGCCGATCCCCGGTTGGTCGTCCTGGTGCTCAACAATCGCGACCTCAACCAGGTGACATGGGAACTGCGGGCCATGTCGGGCGATCCCAAATTCGAGGCGTCGCAGGACGTGCCCGATTTCCCCTACGCGAAGTATGCCGAGTTGCTCGGCTTGCGGGGAATCTTCGTCAACGATCCCGACAAAGTCGGACGCGCCTGGGACGAGGCTTTTGCCGCGGATCGGCCGGTCGTTCTCGAGGCTTATACCGATCCAGACGTGCCGCCGCTGCCGCCGCATATTTCTTTCAAGAATGCAAAGGCGTTCATGTCGACGCTGTGGAAGGGCGACCCGAACGAGCTCGGGATCATCAAGCAGTCGGCAAAAGAGCTCGTCGAGGAATACCGCCCGCGCGGAGGCTAAAAGCAATGCCCTCCGGCAAAGCTATTCCGATCGAGGAGATGAAGGTGTCGGCCTTCAAAATCCCGACCGATGCGCGGGAATCGGACGGCACCTTGGCCTGGGACTCGACGACGCTGGTGCTGGTTGAGACAGAGGCAGGAGGTAAGAAGGGTATCGGATATAGCTACGCGGATACCGCGACGGCGACCCTGATCAAGGACATGCTGATCGGGGTAGTTCGCGGACGCGACGCCATGTCCATAGCCGGAAATTGGATGGCGCTGGTACATGCCATTCGAAATCTGGGCCGGCCTGGCATTGTCTCGATGGCCATCGCGGCGGTCGACGCCGCGCTCTGGGACCTGAAAGCTCACCTCTTGGACCTGCCTTTGGTCAAATTGCTCGGCGCGGTTCGCGACGGCGTGCCGATTTATGGCAGCGGCGGCTTCACCTCGTATTCGATCGACGAGCTCCAGCGCCAACTGAGCGGCTGGTCCGACGCCGGGATTTCGCGCGTGAAGATGAAGATCGGGCGAG
>JBOHJV010000351.1:0-1365 GCA_050728695.1 Methylocella sp.
CGCGATCTTGCATCGAATTCTCGGCGACGAAGTGGAATTGGTCCGTTATGTTCGAGTGCGGCGGCAATTCATGGACTGCCATGAAAATGCTCGCCGCGAAAATGCCGCCGTTTGCGATCTCATTATACGGAGAGCATGATATGAGCACGCGGCCAATCGTCAATCTCGCCGACGTTCCGCCGCGCGATTTCGGCAATGGCCGCGGCTTCGCGGCGAAGCTCAGGCGCGTCGGCCCTATGATCGGCGCCAGGCGACTGGGCTGCCAGTTGCACATCGTGCCGCCGGGCAAGAAGGCCTTCCCGCGTCACGCGCATCACGCCAACGAGGAAATGTTTTTCATTTTGTCGGGCAAGGGAACATACCGCGTGGGCGCCGAAAGCTTTCCCATTCGCGCGAACGATGTGATCGCCGCGCCGGCGGGCGACGGCGAGACAGCGCACCAAATCGTCAACACGGGCACAGACGAACTGCGCTACCTGGCCTTTTCGACACGCAATGATCCAGATGTTGTCGAATATCCCGATTCCGGGAAGTTCGCGGTGGCGTCCATGGTCCCCGATGATAAAGGGCTGCTCGGCGCGCGCGTGCGCTTCATCGGCCGCAGGGATGCGCAGTCCCTCGATTACTTCGACGGCGAAGAGTAATGGTTACGCGCCAAATTGACAACTTCCGCATCGCCGTCGGCGAACGCGAGATTCTCGACTGCCTCTCGCTCACCGTAAAGGCTGCAAAAGAGGCCAGCACCGCGTAGACCCAGGGAGACGATGTTGGGGTTCGATCAAACGCGTGGCACAAAAGCCGCTTCCGGCGGGTCCACACACGGCCCGCGACCCCTCCGGCTGTACGTGAAGTCGTACGGCTGCCAAATGAATGTCTATGATTCGCAAAGGATGGCCGATGCTCTGGCGGGGGAAGGCTATGCCGAGACCGCGCGTGTGGAGGAGGCCGACATTGTCATCTTAAATACCTGCCACGTAAGGGAGCGCGCCGCCGAGAAGGTTTTTTCCGAATTGGGAAAGCTGCGCGCGCTCAAGGCCGGGCGCGCGTCGGCCGGGCGAGAGACCAAAATCATTGTCGCGGGCTGCGTCGCGCAGGCCGAAGGGGAGGAAATTTTCCGGCGCCAAAAAGCGGTGGATATCGTCGTTGGACCGCAAAGCTATCACCGCTTGCCCGAGCTTTTGCGCCGCTCCGGAACCGCGCGCGAGGTCGTTGACACAGATTTTCCCGCCGCAAGCAAATTCAATCACCTTTCCGCGCCTACGCCGCGTCAAATTCGCAAGCGCGGCGTCAGCGCTTTCGTGACCGTGCAAGAAGGCTGCGATAAATTCTGCACCTTCTGCGTGGTGCCCTACACGCGCGGCGCGG
>JBOHJV010000352.1:0-1356 GCA_050728695.1 Methylocella sp.
TCCCGCGCCGGCGGGTGCCTATTTGTTCGAAAACGGCGCGCCCGGCCTCGTCCTCCTTCGGGAATAGAGTACCCTGGAAGGCGCCTTCCTCGATCGCGCCGTCGACATCGCCGAGACCGACCGGCTGACCAAGCTCCACCCGCGCATAGAGATTTTCCAATACCAGCCGCGCACGTTCGCACGCCGCCGCCGGCCCCTTGATCGTCACGTGATTGCCGTTCGCATTGGCGATCACGCCGAGCCTGCGTTCGAGTTTGGCAAGGTTCTGGTCGTAATATCCGAAGACGAGCGAGGCATGGCGATTGTCGTCGAAGGCCAAGGTTACCTCGGCGGCGGCGTCCTCGCCCGCAGTTCGCTGGAATTCTTGCCGCATGGTCGGTGCTGAACGGTCCGGTGGTTTCAACGAGGGGCCCCGCGCGCGGCCCGGTCCGGCACCAGCCGGCCGAATAGCGAATTGGCGCCAGCGGAGACGATCTCGGCGCGAACGATTTCGCCGATGCGATCGAGACTCCCTTCGATCTGAACCGCCTGAAGATAGGGCGACTTGCCCACGATTTGGCCCGCGTGCCGGCCCGGCTTTTCAATCAGCACGTCGAGCGTGCGCCCAACCATTTTGCGATTGAATGTCCGCCGCTGCGCGTCGAGGATCATCTGAAGCCGCGCGAGCCGCTCCGATTTTACGGATTCGGGGATCTGATCTTGCAACGCCGCAGGGGTCCCAGGGCGCGGCGAGTACTTGAACGAAAACGCATTCGCGAAGTCGACCTCTTCGATCAAATCCAAGGTTGCCGCGAAGTCCCCTTCGCTCTCGCCAGGAAAGCCGGCGATGAAATCGGAGGACAAGGCGATGTCCGGCCGCGCGCCGCGGATCTCCGCGACAAGCGCGAGGTAGACCGCGCGCGTGTGGCGGCGGTTCATCGCGGCGAGGATTTTGTCGGAACCGGATTGAACCGGCAGATGCAGGAAGGGCATCAAACGTCGCTCATCGCGATGCGCCTTGATGAGGCTCGCGGCCATGTCGCCTGGATGGCTCGTCGTGTAGCGGATGCGGGCGATGCCCGGCACATTTGCAACGCGCGAGATTAGCGAGGCGAGCGAAGCGAAGGCGCCTCCCGGCGTTCGGCCATAATAGGCATTGACGTTTTGGCCGATCAGGCTCACCTCGCGGACGCCCGCGGCGGCCAGCATTTCGACTTCCGCGACGATGCCTTCGGCCGGCCGCGAGGCTTCCGCGCCGCGCGTGTAGGGCACCACGCAGAAGGTGCAGAATTTATCGCAGCCTTCTTGCACGGTCACGAAAGCGCTGACGCCGCGCTTGCGAATTTGACGCGGCGTAGGCGCGGAAAGGTGATTGAA
>JBOHJV010000353.1:0-1356 GCA_050728695.1 Methylocella sp.
CCAGACGCCCGTCTCGTTGCGCCCCTTGGGGGCGCGGTCGAGCCATGGGTACATGCCCCAGAGAGCGTCCACTCCGCGCGCATAGGTGGAATAGGTATGGTAGACGACGCCGTCCTCGAGCACGAACACGCTCATGCCCGGTCTATCGCGCGAGTACGTCGGCGCGTCGGTTCCGCATGCGGCCGCGAACTGGGCGACGGGCTCCGGGACTGGTGTCGCGTCCATCGCGTGGCCGCCGCGCCGGTAGTTGTATTCGACGCCTCCCTCGCGTTGTTGCTCCTCGGTGAACCAGACGTTGAAGTCGAAGTTGAAGTCGCTGGCGTACGAAGACGCCCATGGAAAAATCCAGCCCATCCGTCGCTTGTACGCCTGCAACTTCGCGAGCGGCGCCCGCGAGATCGCCCAGAGCATCACGTCATGGTTGGCGAGGTGAACCACGAACCCGTCGAAGCCGTCCGCGATCATCGAGCAGGAGGGACAGCCCGCCGTCCATTCGGGCCCGAACATGAAGTGGTAGACGAGGAGCTGCGAGCGCCCCCGGAAGAGGTCCGCTAGCGAGGCGTTCCCCTCGTCGGTCTCGAATCGATACGCCTTGTCGACCCGGACCCACGGCAGCTCCTGACGTCTCTCCGCCAGATCGTCGCTGCGCCGGGTCAGCTCCTTCTCAGCCTCAAGCAGCTCCAGCCGAGCCGCAAGCCACACTTCACGGGTTCCGGTCTTGTGCTTCGTCATCGCGCGTCTCTGCTTCCCGTCGCTACACCCTGATTGAATACTGCAAGTTACAGCTGCCTGATGCAAGTCAAGCGATCATGGCTATCTCACGCGCCCAGTGGAGCCGATGGATCGATTACCTCTTCAGCAAAGGCCCGAGCAATTTTTCGAGTGCGTCTGGCGTCATCTCACCTGTCTCCTTCTTGCCGTTGATGAAGAAGGTCGGCGTGGCGGTGACACCGAATTTTTCCGCCGCGCGATCATGCACCTTGGCGATCTTGTCGTAGAGATCCTGTTTCTTGAGGCAAGCCTCGAAACTATTTTGGCTCATCCCGGTTTGCTTGAGGAGAGCGGCCAAGGCTTCGAGGGGCTTGTCCGTAAAGGCCCAGTTCTTCTGTTGGGCGAACAGGAGATCGACGATCGCATTTCGCTTGTCGTCGCCAGCGCAGCGGGCCAACATGAAACCGGCGGCCGCCAAAGGGTCGAGGGGGAACTCGCGCAAAATAAAACGTACCTTGCCGGTGTCGATATATTTGCTTTTTAAGATCGGGAAGGTGGCGGCGTAGAAGCCCGCGCAATGCGCGCAGGTCATCGAAGCATATTCGACAATCGTGACCGGCGCTTCGCGCGCACCAAGCGCAATGT
>JBOHJV010000354.1:0-1351 GCA_050728695.1 Methylocella sp.
GCCCGGCGGCTGGGCCGCCGGGGCCGGGCGCGGCAGCCGGGCCGCCGCCCGCACAGGGATATGGGCCTGGCGCGGCGCCCGGGCCATAATGGTATCTTGGGTGAAACGACGAGCCTTGGCCCTGCAAGATCCAACTGTCGACGATGTTCACATCAAACGCTCATTCGACGGCTTACAGTGAGCGATTTGGGTTGCTTGGCCGGCCAGCGTCCGGTTCAGGGACGCGGGCGATCTCGTGGGGATCATCAATATGATCGTCGCCAACGCGGTTCCCGTCAAAATGATTATACCGCTCGGCCTATTCGTCTTTCCCGCGTTATTGATCGAGGTCGTAACGCCGGCGCGCATCGGAATGGCGAGCGCTATCGAAAAGCTCGCGGGAGGATAATTTGCAAATCGGATCCAAATTCGTCCGCCGTGTTTCGTTCGGCGTGGTCGTCGGTCTGCTGATTGGCGGCCCAGTCTTCACGGCGATGGCGCAGGTACTGCCCCCGGCCTACATCGAGCCAGGATACGACCCCCGCTTCTATCTCGGCGATGAGGATACAAGGCTCGGCTGGGCCCACCTCCTAAGTGGAGATTACGGCCTTGCCGAGCGGTATTATCGTCGCGCGGTCGAGGCGACTCGCCAGAACGGCTCGGCCTGGATCGGTCTTGCGGCCGCGTACGACCGGCTGAAGCGCTTCGACTTGGCGGATCAGGCCTACCGGCGCGCAATCCGGCTCGAAGGGGAAAACTATATCATCCTCAACAACTGGGGCTATTCCTTCCTCTTAAGAGGCGAAATCCGTAGGGCAAGAAGGCTTCTGGAACGGGCCATATTGCTTGCCCCTGGCGATCCGACGATCCTCAACAACATTGCTGTCATGGATGCCGGATTGGCCTATTTTCACGGCTTTGGGCCGTGAACGCGCATCCCGCCAAGCGGCTTTTAGCCGCCACGGCCGGCCCTCGTTACGCGGATTACCAGGCGCAAGACGGTGCCCGGGCCCCGCGCTGGCCACTAACGCGTGATCCGATCCGATTGGACCGGATCACGTTTTGCGTTCTAGTGAGTAATCTTGGCCGTGACCGGTTTTTCCCGCCGGTAAAGTGGCGCCGGTCGCCCCGGCTTTGAACGCGTTTCGCGTTGAATCCGTCGCCGTGATCAGCGCCGCCAAGTTCATGGCGGCCCAATCGCCACGGAAAAGGGAGTAAACCCCACCGGAATCGTGGCCACCACCGTGTTGGTGGCCGTGCGGATCACCGAGACGTTGGCGGAGTCCCGATTCGCGACATAGGCGCGTTTCCCGTCTGGGGTGACGGCGACCGACTCGGCGGCGGTCCCCACCGGAACCGTGGCCACCACCGC
>JBOHJV010000355.1:0-1348 GCA_050728695.1 Methylocella sp.
TCGTCTCGGTCAAGGGCGGCCAAAGCCTCAATCCGGCGATGGTGAAGGATCTCATCGTTACCGTCGATCAGGAAGCCGCCAGGATGGGCGTCTTCTTGACGCTGGAGCCGCCGACCAAGGGCATGGTCACGCAGGCAGCGGCCGCCGGCTTCTACAAGACCGACTACGGGCAATTTCCAAAAATCCAGATCGTCACCGTCGAAGAGCTTTTCGGTCCAAGCAATCCGCTGCACCTGCCTTGGCAGGACACCTCGGTCTTCAAGAAGGCAAGGCGCGAAAAAACCGAAACCCAATCGAACCTGGATCTTTGATCATGCCAAAACATGTCGCCGTGCTGATGGGCGGCCTTTCGGTGGAGCGCGAGGTGTCGCTGCGGTCGGGCGAGGCCTGCGCGACAGCTCTGGAGACGCTAGGCTATAAAGTCACCCGTGTCGATGTCGACCGCGACATCGCCGGAACGCTCGCCGACCTCCGCCCAGACGTTGCCTTCAACGCGCTGCACGGCCGCTTCGGCGAGGACGGCATCATGCAAGGCATTTTGGAAATGCTGCGCATTCCCTACACCCATTCCGGCGTCCTCGCCTCGGCGCTCGCCATGCGAAAGGATCGCGCCAAGGATCTTTTTCGCGCCGCCGGGGTGCCAATCGCGGAAAGCGTTACGACGGATCGCTTCATGGCGGCCCAAAGCCATGTTTTGCCGCCCCCATACGTCATAAAGCCGCTCAACGAAGGATCTTCCGTAGGTGTTTGGGTCGTCCGGGAGGGCGCCAACCGTCCCCCGCAAGAATTAACCAAGAAAGATTGGCCACACGGAGATCTTGTGTTGGTCGAACTTTACGTCGCCGGACGCGAGCTAACGTCCGCCGTAATCGGCGACAAAGCCTTAGATGTCATAGAGATACGCGCCGCGGACGGGGGCTGGTACGACTATAACGCCAAATACGCGAAAGGCGGTTCCATTCACGTCCTTCCGGCGAAACTTAAAGGAAATATTTACCAAATTGTTCAAGAATTGGCGCTCAAGGCGCATAGGACGCTCGGTTGTCGCGGCGTGAGCCGGACGGATTTCCGCTACGACGATTCTCCCGGCAGAACGGAGGAGCTCGTGGTTTTGGAAGTCAACACCCAGCCTGGGATGACCGAGACTTCGCTTGTGCCGGAACTCGCCGGCCATGCTGGCATAACATTCGGTGAGCTTGTTCGATGGATGGTCGAGGACGCCTCCTGCGATCGTTGAGAGCGGTGACCATTGGCTTTCCCCCGGCGGCGTTGGCCTATGCCGGCGCCGTGCCTGTTCGAGAACCATTTTCCCCGCGGCAAAACGTGCCGCCCGCGCGCCAATCAAGGC
>JBOHJV010000356.1:0-1346 GCA_050728695.1 Methylocella sp.
CATTAAAGGAGTTTCAAGAACAAAACGAGTATCCATGCCGAGATTCACGGCGAGTTGCATGGCTTTCATGGTATCGTCGCGGCAATCCGGGTAGCCCGAAAAATCCGTTTCGCACATGCCGCCGACAATATGCTTGAATCCGCGCCGGTAGGCGAGCGCCGCCGCCAGGGTCAAAAACACGAGGTTGCGGCCGGGCACGAAGGTATTGGGCAGGCCGTATGAATCGACCGCGATCCCGACATCGTGGGTCATCGCCAATGTAGAGATCTGCGCCAAGGCCTCGATGCGGATCAAATGATCCTCGCCGAGCCGCTCGCGCCAGGCGGGGAAATTTTGGCGCAGCGATTCGCGGATTGTGGGGCGCTGGCCGAGCTCGACGCGATGTCTTTGGCCGTAATCGAATCCAATCGTCTCGACCCGCGCATAGCGGTCGAGTGCCAAGGCAAGACAGGTCGTCGAATCCTGGCCGCCGGAAAAAAGGACGAGCGCCCCCGCCGTGGCTTCGGTCATCGCGCGGCGCCCTGGCCGGCAAAAGACGGGCCTTTCCCGTCCTTCGCCAAAGCACTCGTAAATTCAAAATCGACGAGACTGCGATCATTCCGCATGAGCTGCCCCACTTTATAAGCTCTGAGACTATCTCCAAGCTGGTGTTGTCCCAATAACGGCACAAGCGCATGATCTGGTGTACAAGTTCGAGAACGCCGTAATAGGCAAATTGGAACGCTATTTCGACGCGGCGAACACACTAATACGTCGAACTGATACCAACCGCCCGAGAACCTGACTCCTGGGGGGATTCCCAAACCGCCGCAAATGTGACTCGATGCAGCCCATCGTTGATTCGCGGAGCGGGCAGCATGTCGGCAATCGAGATGACACGTCAATATCTGAGTATTGCGCAGTTGCGGGCGGAGGCGGCGCGGGCGGCTGACGCCAAGCAGACGCGGCGCATTCTGGCCATTGCCATGGTGCTGGATGGGCATTCGCGGCGGGTGGCCGCGCAGCCCGGTGGCATGGACCGGCAGACGCGGCGCGACCGGGCGAAGCCAGCCAAAGGTTCCAGCTGGCGCAGCCAGTTGGAATGGCTGGCGGAGGGTATTCGCTACACCGCGGATGGCTTGGCGGGGCTCGTGGACCGGCCCCGGCCTGGCCGCCGGCCGCGTCTGGCCGAAGCCCAATTGCGCGAAGTGGCGAAGTGGCTGGAAGACGGCCCTGACCGCAAGACCGATGGCGTGGTGCGCTGGCGCTGTGCCGGCCTGCGTGACCGCATCGCCGCCAAATTTCCTGTTCATCTGCATGAGCGCAGCGTCGGCAAGCTGCTGAAGAAGCTGAATTTCAGCAGCATG
>JBOHJV010000357.1:0-1344 GCA_050728695.1 Methylocella sp.
GCGCTGCAGCGCGCCTCGGTGCCACTGCGCGGGTTCATGGAAAAGAACGTGCGTGAAAAGGATCTCAAACTGTTCATCGACCTGTCGGGCGAGCCGCCGCCGGCCACGCCCGAGGACATGTCGTTACGGATCCTGATGCCGGCGTTCATGATCTCCGAGCTGAAGCGTGCTTTCGAGATCGGCTTCCTGCTGTTCCTGCCGTTCCTGATCATCGATCTCGTGGTCGCCTCGGTGCTGATGTCGATGGGCATGATGATGTTGCCGCCGGTCGTGGTGTCGCTGCCGTTCAAGCTGATCTTCTTCGTTTTGGTCGATGGCTGGTCGCTGGTGGCGGGAAGCCTGGTACAGAGCTACGGGCACTAGTCGAGCGTTTCGATAATTCGAATCCTATCGCGGGGCCTTTTCGAGCCTGTAGGACCAGGTATGAACGACGGGTTTCTCGTTAAAGCGATCGATGGCAGCCATGATTCGATCCTTGAGTTCTTGTTTGGATGCGACGCGGATGTGGCGCAGGACGGAGCGGGCGAGCTTGGAGAAGAAGCCTTCGACCAGGTTCAGCCAGGAGCCGTGCTTGGGCGTGAATGTGAACTCGAAGCGGCCCGGTCTGGCGGCGAGCCATGCATTCGTCTCTTTGGAGATGTGGGCGGAATGATTGTCGAGGATCAGGCGGATCGCGCTGTGCGCCGGATAGGCGGCATCGACCAGCTTGAGAAAGTCGATGAACTCGCGGCTGCGGTGGCGATCCGTCACCAGAGCGTGGACCTTGCCGGTGACGAGATCGATCCCGGCCAGCAAGCTGACCGTGCCGTGGCGCTTGTATTCGAACTCGCGGGTGAACGTCGGGTGCACGCCAGGCTCGGGCTGCAAGTCCGGAGCAGTCGTTGCGATCGCTTGAATGCCGGGCTTCTCGTCATAGGAGATGACCGCCACCGCCTCGTTTTTCTTTGTCGCCACGGCCGCCGCCTTCTTCAGGACCTTCACCTTGCGGTAGACGCACAGCACCTGCGCCATCTTGGCCTTGAACTCCGGGTCCCGCCGTTCGAGATAGTAGCGCACCTTGTGCGGCTTCACCTCTTGCGCGTCGAGGATCTTGCAGACCGTGCCCTGGGCCAACTCGCTCAGGCACGAATGTCCCTCAGCCGGCCCGTGCGCGCGTGCATGATCGGCCAGAAGCCGCGTCGTCCACACCTCATGCGGATAGCCCAGTTCCTTCGCCTTTCGGCAGGCCAGCGCCACCACCCACGTCTTGGCCTCGACGGTGATCGTGGGCTCCTTGCCCGGGCGGGCACGCTCGTCCAGCGCCGCCAGCGCACCCTCGGCCTTGGCTCGCTCAATGCAGCGTTG
>JBOHJV010000358.1:0-1342 GCA_050728695.1 Methylocella sp.
GGTTCGACGAACGTGACAAGTGCGAGCATGCCGGCATAAATGATCCCCGCCAGAATAGCGGCGAGCAAAAGAAACTTGATGAGTGAAGGCACGCGAGTCTCCGTCGGCGGTCCGCTCTTATCCGCCAAGGGTGCGCGCGAGGCAAGCGCGCGATGACTGTCTGTAAATCTGAAAATGCCGGAAAGCATTATTGTATTAGGGCCTGTCTACGATCATATCGTGGTTATGATAGGGAGCGCACGTGGCGCGGCGGCCGATATGAGTTCTACGCCTTCGTCGAACTGCCCGCCCAAATCGACAAAATCACCGAGCATGTCGAGGCCTTCCAGCACCTCCACAATCACCACGGACCTCACGAAACCCTTGCCGGAAAAACCCAGCTGAATCTTTTCATCCGCCGAACCGCGGAAAAACCCCAGTCTCATATGTCGTGAGCGAGGACACCCTCTCGACAGCCGTAGTTGCGCGCTATAGGCTCGATGGACGTTAAGCAATGCGCCGCGGCTGCCAAGAGCTTTGGCGCCACGGAATTACGGCCTTTCGTTCCTTGTCAAGGATCGGACAATCAACATGACACCAAAGCTCCGCCGTAACTTATTTGGCACCGTAATCGCCTTGCTGGTCGCCGCCGGCCCCGCCGCGTTCCTATACTACTTCCTTCCACGTCATGAAGTATTGCGTATTATTGGAACAGATACCCGGCGTCCGATCGGCAGCCGCAAATCCGATGTATCTACGCACATGGAGTTTTTTATCAATGCTGAGGACATCGAAACACAAAACCCCCGTGTGTTTCATAACGAAGACACTCGCTGGGGTTTCCCCTGGTATTTTAAATTCAATTCGGCCGAGCTCCAGGCGGTCGCGCAATCCATTGCGAACGAGCGTGGCACCGCGCTCATTACCTATTACGGCTGGCGCATCAAAATTCTCTCAGTCTTGCCGAATATAACGAACATCAAACGTGCCGCACCAGACGGGGCGCCGCCGATTCCATGGTTCAATCTCGTTTTCGCCGCGGTGGTCATCGGCGGAAGCGTTTGGTTCGTCTTGTGGATTCGCCGTCTCCAAAACCGGCGCCGCGTCGCGCGCCGTGTGGCCCCTGGTAAGGTAGACCATGACGCGGACTAAGGCTCAAGGTCCTCCGTGAGCGCACATCACGGAGACGTGATGGCCGAATATCTTCGGAGCATCCGTCGCGCAGCGCGTGCCGGTCCGAGACGCCGGTTCCGGCATTCGCGACCGAGGGCCGACGTCAATCCGGAATACGCCGTACCGCTAAAAATGAAATCGCGCGCGGACATGAACCAATTGGCACCTCAACGGTTACACAGCCTGAACA
>JBOHJV010000359.1:0-1323 GCA_050728695.1 Methylocella sp.
GGCGGCGGCGCCTCAGTTCTTGGCGACAAAGCAATTGCCCCCGCCGCCTTGAAGTTTTTGGCACAAAGCAGTGGCTTCGTCCCGCGAGGCAAAACCAGGGACCCGGACACGATAAACAAGCTTGCCTCCCACGTCTGCCTTGCGGATCGAGGTATGGAAGCCGGCCAATTCGGCGGCAAACTTTTTCAACAGCCGAACCTGCGTTTCACGCGCCTCTTGTTCGGTCCCCGGAGCCGCGAGCTGGACCGCGAAACTATCCGCCGACGCCTGCGGCAATCCTGCGGCTGGCGCCTGATCCCGCGCGTCGGCGAGCTCCACCCGCTTGGCTTTAGGGGCGGCGGAGGTTCGCGTGGGCTGCGGATTGCCGTTCGCATCGTTCGCGGGCGGCCTCGGAGTCGTCGCCACCCGCGCCGCCGATTTTGGCGTTGCGGCCTTGGCCACGGAGGCGATGGCGGGACGCGCGGTGGGCACGGGCACGGTAGGCTCGGTCACCCGTGGCGGCGCGTCGTTTGGCAAGAGCGTGCCGTCCGGCCGAACCGAAACGGTCTTGACCTTTTTCGGCTCGATGAGCTCGGCGATGCTAAGCGGTCCGGGGGACGGTTGCGGCTGAGCTTGCGCCGGAGGCGGCGGCACGGGAACACTCGCCGCTCCGGCGGCAAGACCGGGGGGAGCGCGCGGCGGGTCGGCCTGCGCTTGTGGCAAATTCGCTTGCGCGGACAAATCTGCGGGCTGCTCCACATTGTTAACCACGGCGACCGGCGGCTGTTGCTGCGGCCCACCAAGGATCGAGGCGTCTTGGCTCGGAGTTTCCGGGCCTGCCGCCGCCGTTTCTGGTTGTATCTTGGCTGGCCCATCGGCGGCCTTGATCGTCGCGACCTCATCTTGATGGGAAACCGCGCCCTTAAAGCCAAAACTGGCGCCGATGCCGGCGAGTCCGGCGACGATCATCGCGGCCATCACATAGAGCGGGCGCCGCGATCTATTTTCTTCAAAAGGAGGACCTGCCACGCGGGAATCCGCGGCGGCGTCCTCGTAGCGCCAGTGCTCGGCGGCTTCCGCCTCTTCGCGACAGTCCAGCTCGTCGGAATCGGACAAATTCTCCCCATTCTCACGCCGGGCGGCGCCAAGCAGCCCCGCCTCGATCGCGGCGAAATCGCCGCGGATAAGGGGCTCGTACGCGCCTCGCTCACCACCTTCGCCTTGATCTGGCTCGCTCCGCGAAGTTCCCGCCGTACGCCGGCTAAGGGGTTCAAACACTGACTTATAATGATCCTCCCGATAGGGATCCTCCTGCCCGCCGACGAAGCGGGCGAGTTCGGCAAG
>JBOHJV010000360.1:0-1322 GCA_050728695.1 Methylocella sp.
GACCGAACCTTGGGACCGACACCAGTCGTCAATTATAGGCCAACCTACCCCGATCAGGCCCCACCCAACTCCAAGCCCGGATTTCCCCCAAAACGTGCTGAAGCTGGGGCTCGGGGGCAAGGCACATGGTTCTATACGTGTCCAGGAAGGGGAGCCAAATCCAGGTGATAAAGCTCGCCATATTTGGCTCGAAGATACGCGAGATAGGGCGTGGTGCTCATCGACGCGCCGGTCGCCCGCGAGACGGCCTCGCTCGGCTGAAACTTCCGGCCATGCCGATAGAGATGTTCGCGGAGCCAGCCGTGCAGCGTCCCAAACTCTCCCTTTGCGATCTCGCGCGGGATCTCGGGATGAGCTTTGACGGCGGCGGCATAAAACTGCGCGCTGAGAATATTGCCTATCGTGTAGCTCTGAAATCCGCCACCGACGGTGCCTCCATACCAATGCACGTCTTGCAGACAGCCATCGCGGTCGCCGGCCGGAGCAACACCGAGATCGGCCTGCATGCGGGCGCGCCAAGCCTCGGGGAGATCCTTGACGCGCAGTTCGCCTTCGAGCAATTCGAGCTCCAGGTCGAAACGCATCATAATATGGAGGTTATAGGTGACCTCGTCGGCATCCGTGCGGATCAAGGAGCGCTCAACCTTGTTGATCGCGTGGTAAAAGGCCTCGAACCCCTTATGCCGGAACTGCTCTGGAAAAGCATCCCGCAGAACCGGGTAAAAATGCTCCCAGAACGAGCGGCCGCGACCGACCACATTTTCCCAAAGCCGCGACTGGCTCTCGTGCACGCCCGCCGATGTTCCCGTTCCAAGCGGCGTGCCCTCAAGCGCGGCGGCGACACCTTGCTCGTAAAGCGCATGACCACACTCATGCATGGTCGAGAACAGCGCATCGCCGAAATGTTTCTCGTCGACGCGGGTGGTAATCCGGACGTCTCCCAGGGCGAGCTTCGTGCAAAAAGGATGATGCGTCTTGTCGAGCCGGCCGCGGCCGGTGTCGTAGCCGAATTGCTTGACCACCGAAAGGCTGAAATCCAGCTGCGCCGGCTCGCCGAAAGAACCACGCAGGCAGTCGTCGCCGGGAACGGGCTGATCGCAAATGGCGCGCACGATCGGTATCAATTCGTGCCTGAGCTCGGCGAAGAGCGAGCGGACCAAATCTGTCGTCATGCCTCCATCGGCGGCATCGATCAGAGGGTCGGCAACATGTTTGTAAGGCGCAAAGTAGCCCGCGTATTCGCGGCTGAGATCGACGGCCTGTTCGAGAAACGGCAGCATCGCGGCAAAGTCGTTCGCCGGCCTCGCCCGCGTCCAGGCGTC
>JBOHJV010000361.1:0-1320 GCA_050728695.1 Methylocella sp.
GCAAGTCCACAAAACGCTGACCCGGTTCGATCTCGGCCGGCACGTTCCATCCCGGTATAAATTGTGAGCGTCCGGCCCCATTGGCCACCATCTCTTGCTCATGAACCGGAAACTTATCCACCAGTTCACCGTCCTGCGTCACCTCGTGCTGGCGGCAATACTCGCGCCACAAAGCCAAAACGCGCGGACTGAATGTCGCATTGCGCCAGTAATCGAAACGAATCGCGTTCTGCGCCTTGGCCAGATAGGTTAGGCAATCCTCGTTGAAAAACACTCCAGTAAGCAAACCCTTCATGCGCCGCAAATACTTATTTCTGAATTCGCCGGCGAACCAATCCATGGCCTCTGGATTGAGAACGTCGAAAAGCGTTTCTGACGGGGAACCGGCCTCCTCCGGGATCTGCGCCGGCACAATTCGGCCATCGGCCTCCATCACGTGCGCCTGGAACTCCGAGCGGATGGGCCCAAAGGACCGAACGCGCCGCAGCATTTGAAAGGTGCTGACCCACAGATCCACGCTCTGCGAAGCGGCTTCACGCGCCACCGCTTCGTGCGCGCGCAGGTCACGGTCGCCATAAAAGAGAGAGCCGAACTCAACCGCATCGACCCGTCCGGCAATTTGTCCGAACAGCAGGCGCGCTTCTTCGGCCGTGCTGATCGCCCCGAATTTGCTTTGGTTGAAGGTGCTCACATCCTGGACCAGCAAGTAGCCGCGCGGCAGAGGTGGCCGCGGCTGCAAATCGACGGGAGCAGCTGCCCACAAGACGCGCTCGCGCAGGAAGGGCCACAGAACCGTGCCCAATCCCAAATTCTTGAGAAGTAGCCTGCGATTGCCGAGCAGTTCTTTCATATCGGCATAATATTCGATTAGCAAGATTTAGTCAAGTTGACCTCTTGATAAAAGCATAAATTGCTATTTTCCTGAAGGGGGGCGCAATGTTATCCGATTCCCATAACTACCATAAGTCATACAATACCACTCTCTATTGATCGGAGATAAATGAATCAGCTCCCACTTGGTCGTAATACGCGTGATCGCTTGCTTTCGGCTTCTGTCAAGCGCTACCGCCCGCATACGCCATCATGCTCGACGCAGGGTCTCTCCCGAAGTCAACCCACGCCTCGTTGATCTTGCCAACTGGCGCGAAGCCGGCGAGGTTACGGACGCAAGCCAGCCTGGTCCCCCTCAGAGTCTGTCCGGCGACTTTATGCGGGATTACAAAGTTCAGGCGCATCGCAACGCGATACGACAAATTCGCTCAAAACTTCTTTACTGCCCTCTGCTTCGCCGCTACCGTAACCGACTGGATCTGAATTGCC
>JBOHJV010000362.1:0-1311 GCA_050728695.1 Methylocella sp.
TCTTGTTTAAGATAGGTACTTAGTAGTCGAACGACAGGAGCCGATAAATCACGGAAATCCATACAAATCTGCCCGAGGGTCAAGATAGCGCCAAGCCGAATTTCGAGTTTCTCGTCCTTCAGCTAGCCAACGGCCCTATTGAAAAGTTCGGCTACATGGTCGCGGCGGGACAATTCCGCCTGACGCAATTGTGCGTCAGCCTGCTTGTTGGAAGCAACCACTCGCTTCCACGCGAGATAAATGCCGATCGCACCTCCAATAACGAGCCCGATTTCCGGATATTTCAGAGAGCGAAACCCAAAACTGCATCGTAAGTTCACAACGTATTCGGAGGGAGTGACGGGGATGCCCAGTTAGATAAAAATCCGGCCGGGCCCTGGTTAAGTTATATAATGCCCGAGCGTGCGATCGAAGTCATTCCGGTAATCGACTTGATGGGCGGCGTGGTCGTCCGAGCCCGTCACGGTTCGCGAAATTCCTATGCGCCGATCGTAACGCCGCTCGCGAAAACGAGCGAACCGCTTGACGTTGTCGCCGGGTTTTTGAAGATTCACCCCTTTCGCATGATCTATGCGGCCGATCTCGATCGAATCGAATCGCGCGGCAACCACGACCTATGTCTCGACGCGCTTAGCGCGGCTTTTCCGGACGTCGCGTTTTGGGCCGATGCCGGCGTGCGCGACACTGAGGAGGCGCGTTATTGGCTCGCTCGCCACACGCGCGCGCATCTCGTTCTGGGAAGCGAATCCCTCTCCGACCTTGCGCTGCTCGAAGAATTCGCCACGGATGGCCGTGTCGTTTTATCGCTCGACTATCGAAGCGACAACTTTCTCGGGCCAAAAGGACTTTGCGATGCGCCGCGTCTTTGGCCCGCGCGGGTGATCGTCATGACGCTCGCGCGCGTCGGCGGCAATGCGGGACCGGACATGGTTCGTCTCGCGAGGATTAAACGCCGCGCGCCGGATGCCATGCTTTATGCCGCGGGCGGCCTTCGCGGTGCGTCCGATCTCATGCGGCTGAAACAAGCGGGCGTAAGGGGAGTCCTTGTTGCTTCCGCGCTGCACGATGGCCGTTTGGCTGGCGCCGATCTTGCCGCCACCGCGTCGATGGGCGCGGGAGAGGCAAAATAAAAGGGGCCAGGGCCCCTTTAGTTGTTGGTTCTCGCGGCCGCTCAGTTTGGCGCGAACGGATGCTTCGCGATATTGCGCTGGGAGACGACATGGGCGGGTGTCGGTTCGCCGTTGACCGCGCGCGCGATCGCCTCTTTCGTGGCCTGATAGTTGAAGTCCTGAATCTTCTGGTTGTCCTTGG
>JBOHJV010000363.1:0-1310 GCA_050728695.1 Methylocella sp.
GACGGTCAAGCTCGACCAGGGCGGATGGGCCGACAAAATCGCCGCACACTTTATCGCGCGGAAAGATCGCGCGATCGAGAAGGATAACCGACGCTCCCGAACGAGCCAGATGGCACGCCGCGGCAGCTCCCGCCGGCCCGGCCCCAGCGATGATCACATCCGCATCAAAACTTGGCTTCACCGCTACACAGTCCATTGAATTTTGTTCTACCGCATAGCGCGGGCCTCTGCGAGGGCGAAACGCGCCACACTGCGAGAAAATGGCAAGGAATTTTGCCTCGATCCTCGCGCTCGGCAGCGGTTTCATCTTGATCAAATCCGTCCACCCTGCTTAGGGCTCCCTTCGTTCCAATGTGATTTCAGGCCGGTAGGAAAATGGTCCCCAAGCTCCATTCTCGTCGCATCGAAGGCTATGCCATCGTTTCTGAAGATGGCATGCTCACGAACGCTGCGGGTATCATGCCGGACTCGCTCAAGCTCGAGGCCGATCAGCATTTCTTCGAACGCGGGCTCGACGGCGTTGACGTGGTAGTGCATGGGCGCCACTCTCATGAGCGACAGCCGTGTTCGTATTTGCGCCGCCGATTGATCCTGACCCGGCAAGTCCCGGCCATTGCGGCCGACCCGTCGAATGAAAAGGCGCTGCTCTGGAACCCGGCGGGTGCTTCGTTCGAGCAAGCGTTGGCTTTACTTGGGATGCCGGATGGCAGCGTTGGCGTCATTGGCGGTACGGACGTGTTCGGGATGTTCCTGGACCGTTATGACGTTTTCCATCTATCACGGGCGCCCGATGTGCAACTGCCGGGTGGGCGACCGGTCTTTCCTGAGGTGCCCACGAGGACTCCGGAGGAAGTGCTTGCAAGCCACGGCCTCGACCGCGGCCACCGGCAGGTGCTTGATCCAGCAAAAGGCCTGGTGCTCGTTAGCTACCAACGTTCGTCAAAGCCCAATCAATAAGACTGTCGGAGTCTGTAATGCGCATCGCCAAGAATCGGGCGCTAGCTTATAGCGAACTGCCTTCAGCTCCCGGATAACTGCAACGCCATTTCACGACTCTGCGGCCAGGATGGCTGTTCGACCATTCGGCAATCGCGGGCGGCGCCTGCGCCATGCATTGCGCGAGGGAGCCTTCGTCAACGTACGAAAGACGCCGCTCCTCGCATGACGCGGGCTCGGTGAACGTGCAAACCGTGAGAATAAGTTCAATGAAACCCATCGCCGCCTCCTTCGAATAAGCGGACTTGCCGGCACATATTGCACTCCTTCGCTGGTGGCTTCGAGCGCGATACGCGATTCCATGAAACTTGTGC
>JBOHJV010000364.1:0-1304 GCA_050728695.1 Methylocella sp.
CTCACTGTCCGCGTGACAATTCGTTCACCCGATTTGTGAGGACCTTTGATGACTAAAGAAGTTTCTTCTTCAGCCGCGTGGGCGCGTTTTCGCTTCTCCGTGGTCGGGCACCTGTTGAGCGCGCCGCCGGCGCACGGAATGCTCCGCGCTGCCATCGAGGAACTGGCGGCGAAGATCTGGACGCACCCGCAGAGTGGACGCGACGTCCAGTTCGCGGCCACCACCATCGAGCGCTGGTACTACTTGGCTCGCAATGAAAAACTGGATCCCCTCGGCGTGTTGCGGCGCGCCGTGCGCAAGGACTGCGGGAAGGTCTCCCTGGCTGCCGCCGTGGCCGAGCGGCTGATTGACCAGTATCGGCAACACCCGCACTGGAGTTGCAAGCTGCATTACGACAACCTGGCGGTGCTGGTGAAGGAGAAGCCGTCACTCGGGGCGTTACCTTCGTACCCCACCGTCCGCCGCTACATGCAGACTCGCGGTCTGGAACGCACGCCGCGTCCCCGGCCCAAGGGTCGTCCCGGCGAAGCCCGCGCCGCCGAGCGGCGCCAGACGCGGGAGATCCGCAGCTACGAAGCCGAGCATGTCGGCGGCCTGTGGCACCTCGATTTCCACCACGGCTCCTTGAAGGTCCCCACGCATCGCGGTGAGTGGCAGCGGCCATTGGCTCTGGGCATTCTCGATGACCGCTCGCGGCTGTGCTGCCACCTGCAGTGGTATCTCTCGGAGACGGCCGAGGATCTGGTGCACGGACTGTCGCAGGCGATCCAGAAGCGCGGCCTGCCCCGCGCGCTCTTGACCGATAACGGCGCGGCGATGGTGGCCGACGAAGTCACGGAAGGTCTGGCACGGTTGGGCATCGTCCACGAGCGCACGCTCCCCTATAGCCCTTACCAAAACGGCAAGCAGGAGGCCTTCTGGGGGACCGTCGAGGGGCGGCTGATGCCGATGCTCGATGGCCAGGCGGACTTGACGCTTGAGTTCCTCAACCAAGCCACGCAGGCTTGGGTTGAAATCGACTACAACCGCGCGCTTCATCGGGAGCTGTGCTGCTCGCCGGTGGCGCGTTTCGCCGAATCGCGCGACGTGCTCCGCCCGAGCCCTGCGAGCGCCGCGCTGCGGGAGGCGTTTCGTCTCGAGGACCAGCGGCGGCAGCGCAAGAGCGACGGCACGATCTCAGTCGAGGGAGTGCGATTCGAGGTCCCCACGCGCTATCGCCACTTTCGCAAGGTCGTGGTCCGCTACGCCCGCTGGGACCTGAGCCGAGTCGATCTGGTCGACCCGCGTCACGGGACGCTGCTGGC
>JBOHJV010000365.1:0-1297 GCA_050728695.1 Methylocella sp.
ATGCCATAGCCCGACATCCAAATGGCCGACAAGAAATAGCTCCCCGTGGCGAGCGTGTCGGTCAGCCTGTTCGCCGCGAGCGGGGCCAGCGTGCTCTCCTGCCATCCCAAGAGCCAGCCACGCGACTTCGAAGGAGACAAATCGCAAAAACTGCCAAATCCGGCGTAAATATTGCCGGATGACAAGAGCAGCCCCGGCCGCTGGCGTTGATATGTAGCGTTGAAATTGTAGGTCGTGCCACTGCTCAGGGTGTGCGACGCGGCAACGGTGACCGGCGCGATTTTATTGGTTAAATCGTTCAGATTGAGGGCAAAAAGCTGATAGGCCGGGTTGCCGCTCATCAATGTATAGGCGACGACGTATAATGCGTTCGCCGCCACATCGATGACCGGAGTACCCATGATTCCGACATTCGGACCATTGTTGTTGCAATTAAGCGGCAAGGGAACCGGAGATCCAAGATTTCTCTTAAGCAGCACGGTACCATCGCGTGCTCTGATCCCGTAGATCGTATTGCCTGCGGTGGCGACATAAACGACTTGATAAGTTCCCGGCGTCGGAGTGATGGTATAAATGCCCGCGCTAACCTGTTGGCCTGGAACGACAAGGGGTTGCGCATCGACTTGATCGTCGAGCACGACCTGGGCGATGACCCCAAACGACGCCGGTCCGACATTTGCCGGGGTCAGATTCGTTTCGTTTTGGTTCCAGCCGGTGCGTTGATTATCGTAATGGTATGTCGTGACCGCCTGTTTCACGGCCACGGCGAAGGCTGCTGCTGGGATGGCTATTGCACCAAATATCGCCAAGCCCATGATCGCGAAAAGTTTCATGAAATTTCTCCTAATCCTTAACTCCAATGTCTGGCTATATCATGGCTCCGACAGACAAGAAAGGGGGAGGCGTTTTTCACTAGGTCGATCTATATGATAACATTCAGAAATGAATAACAATAGGCACAAATACTTAGATCTATTAAATCACAATGAATATTGAAATTCAATATAAGTCAGACGCATCAGCTGAGGCGACAGGAACATGGCTGGTTCGATCTTGGAAAAGCCGTCCGCCATAAGTGGTAGCGACGACCGCAAGGTTATGGATGCGCGCCGGCAAAAAATAAGACGGCGAGGGTCAACTCGCTCGCGATCTGGGCGCGTTGCCCTTTCGGAAGCCCTCTCCGATGTATATCGTGCCGATCAAGGCGAGGAGCACGGCGGCGAACCGTTCCGACGGCATCTTCGTCAAAGGCAAATGAAGCGGAATCGTGGCGATGGTAAGGGCGGCGATGGCGGCC
>JBOHJV010000366.1:0-1293 GCA_050728695.1 Methylocella sp.
CGACATACTTGGGCACTCCCCCAGCTCCCTGGACCTTGGGATTGGCGTTGCATTGCGGTTGCGCACCAGTCACTTCGCACATCTGCGAAGTCATGACGCCCTGTCCAGCGGTGACCGGATTGAAGAACGACCACGGCACCGAGACGGGCGAATTCGCGGCAATCGGGGTGTCGCCATAGGGATAGCAATCAGGGTCGTTCGCGACATGCTCAAATGTCGCCCAGATCCATTCGCCATGGGTCTGCGTCTTCTGCACGATGTGCAAGCCGGCGAGACCAAACCGGCCATTGCAGTAGAAAATGTCCTTGTTGCAGTTGGAGGGCGTGCCAAAATCGCGCCATGACGTCTTCACTTCGAGCGAGCCGGGCGCGGGAGGTTGCGTGGGCGGGGCAGCTTTGGCCGGCGGCAGCCAGAGCGGATTGGCGCAAGTGAAGTCCGGTCCCGGTCCAGGGTTGCAATTCTGAGCGAACAACGCTTCGTTATAGAGCGGGGGCGGTCCGGTCGCGATGGCGTTGTACATTACTAAGTCGAAACGGATATCGTAGCGAACGGTGTTGCCCTTGACGTCGACGAGATGGTCGTCGGTGCCGGCCTGGCCCTGGTCGAGATATCCGGCGTTCAGCGCGGTGGAGACGCCCGGATAGGCCTTCGGCGCTCCCTTGCCGTTCGGCTTCAACAGGTTGTACCAAGGCGCCAAATGCAGGAACAGCGGCGTGACGGTGTTGCCGTTATTCGGATCGCTCTGCATCGACGTCAGATAGATGAACTGGTTCCACGCAAAAGTGTGGAAGTCGCAGAAGAGTTGGCCTCCCGGCACCTCTTCTAAGAAGGTCGGTTGCGCGACGTTGATGCTGGTCCCGTCGCTAAAAGTGCCGTTGCATTGGCTCTGGGTGGTGGCCGGGGGGTGCGCGGCCGCCGCTTTAGCGGTGGCCTCGAACTCCGCCTGGGTCGGCGATGCCCCATAGTTCGGATGCGGTTCGGTGGCAAAGGCGGCGGTTGATGTGAGCATCGCCATCGCGGCAAGCGCCGCGAGCGCCGGCCGGTATCCGCTCGAACTTAATGTCACCCTTTGCATGGCTTACCCCCCGGAGCCCGCAATCCGGATTGTACCGGTTATCGTCAACGCTAATAACATAATTAATCATAATCACACGGTACAGTCAAATTGGGCCGCGACCCGCGCGAGTGGTCGGAGGCCCACATCGACGACACCCCGTCGGGCATCCTCAGTCTGTTCGACGTGCCGAGTTCATGTGGGGGTTTGAGCGCGGAAACGGCTTAGCTTGGCTGGGC
>JBOHJV010000367.1:0-1287 GCA_050728695.1 Methylocella sp.
CTCCTGTATTGCTCCCCGCTAATTTAGACGGTCAGGGCCTCGTTTTTTAGGTCAGCTGCAAAACTCAAAAAGGCTTCGTGCGGAGTGCGATTTCCGACTCCACGATGAGGCCGGTCGTGATTGTACTCCTCGATCCAACGAGCGATCGATGCTCGTGCTTCTTCCAAGCTCCGATACTCCACCGTCCAGACTTCCTCTTCTTTCAAGCTGCGATGGAACCGCTCGATGTAGCTGTTGCCTTCGGGGTGATGATACGCCGTTCGCCGGTGCTTGATGCCGAGTCGCCCGAGCGTTTCCAAAAAGCGCGTCGAAGTGAACTGCGTCCCGTTGTCGGTCGTCAGCGTCACGTTGGCCTCGCGACTGCCCTGGGGCAGCCGTGCCAGCACCGCTTGTTCCACCGAGACCAGAGCATCTTCGGTCCGGCAGCGATGGGACAGATTCCAGCCCACGATCTCCCGCGTGCAACAGTCGATCACGCACACCAGGTAGGCCCAGCCCACCGCAGAACCCGCCCAGATTTTGGTCATGTCCGACTGCCAGATCTCATTCGGCCCGGCTGCTTCCACGCGGCCCCACTCTTTCTTCCTGCGTGCCCGCAGACGACGCGAGCGCACCAGCAACCCGCGTTCTCGCATCACGCGTAACACCCGCTTGCGATTCACCGGCAGCCCTTTCTTCCGCTGTAGCCACCAAGCCACACGCCGATAGCCGTACGCCAACTTCTCCCCACACGCCATCACGATCTGCTCATCGTAGGTTCGGTCGGCCCGGCCGCCTCGCGGCTTCTTCTGGTAGTACAAGCTCGACCGGCTGATCGTGAGCGTCGCCGCCACCAGCGTGGCTGTGTAACCTGTCGCCATCAGTTCCCGTGCCTGGGAGTGAGCTTCGCCGCAGCTCACTCCCCCACGACGTTTTTTAGGATTTCGATCTCCAACGACTTCCGCCCCAGCGTTCGTTCGAGCTGCCGGATGCGGCGATCTTTTTCGGTTTCCGCCGCGGCAGCGCTTCTCCCCCCAAGCGCTGCCTTGGCCCCCTGCTCGGCTTCATCCTTCCAGCGATAGAACAGATTCGGAGCGATCTGATATCGCCGACACGTCTCCGAGACGTTTCCGCTCTTGAGGCCTTCCTGTACGATCTGCCACTTCTCTTCCGGGGATCGATCTACGCGCGGTTTCCTGCCCATGTTGCCTCCTGTTTTGGAGGCCCTGATTCTACCTAACTGAGGTGTCCAGTTTTAGCGGGGAGCACTACAGACTGTAGTTGATAGTTCAATCCTCGCGTAGTGCC
>JBOHJV010000368.1:0-1279 GCA_050728695.1 Methylocella sp.
CTCATAACCTGAAGGTCACAGGTTCAAATCCTGTCCCCGCAACCAAGATAATGCCGTGAAGTCAATGATTTCGCGGCTTTTTGATTCTGCCCCCTGCCTCGCCGATATTCGGCGGTGACTCACCATGGACACATGCGGGAAGGAAATGCCGCGCAATCTGATCATGATTTCGCGACCAACCAGGCATGGTGGCTATCCGCCGTGCGCTTGAACCGAAGCATCTGCCGGGGACGGGCGTGATGCCCATTTTCCCGCCTCAGCCGGCCGGCGATGGCGCGCTCCAACCGATGCAGACCTGCCAGAAACACAAAGGGCGTTTCGCCGACACTGCCGGCGATGACCGTGCCGGTGTCAGTTCCAGATCAAGTGCGGCGCGGATTCGCACGGAGCTGTGCTCGTCTCATTTATAACGCCAAAGGCAATTGCGGGCATTGACAAATGTGGGCGCCCCGTTTGACAGAGAAGCCGAGTTGCTCTTCTCAAACGAGCTCGGCCGCTATGGATCGACTGCGCTACATGACGACCTCGGAAGATTGCGCAGCGTACTCGCTAGGCAGCTATTTTCGCCAGTTCTGGGACGTGCGCAGCTATATCGACAGCGAGGGGCTGACCGCGGATCCGTTGAGGGAAAAACTTTATGGCATTCCCGAGCCGCACCGTTGGCCGCCGACCTTGAATCTCGGCGACGACAACAACCGCGCAAGCGCCGATGAGATCGGAAAGGAAGAGGTCGTCCTGGTCATTCGCGGCGAGCTGCGGAAAAAATATCCAACCGCCGTGAATTTCGCTCAGCACGCAAAGTGGGCGATGAAGGACGGCAAGATTGACCCGACCCAATCGCATTCGTTGGACGAGCTCACGCCAGCGGACGAGCAAAATCCACCGCAAACCAAAATCCGAGGGTCCGCTTTACGAGGCAAAAGCGGATCCGGACATCTATTTTCATGGCGAAGGGGCAATCCGGCCAGAATCCCGGCGATGATCCCGGATGGATTTTTGTGATCAGGCGGCCGGGCGAGCCGCGGTTCGGGCTCGAGATATCCCGGACCGATGCGGCATAACAAAAAAAAATTAGTCAGCCGCGGCTCGATCCTGAGTTCCGGGACGAAGTGAAACACCCCAGCCGATTTGATATCTGCTTGGTTGTTCAGGAATTTGGACGCTTCTATCAACGAGCTCTGTAGGATGACTGATTGGCTTTGCTCGGTTCCCGTGCGAGATTTTGTCTGAGGTGACGCGCCGGCGCCCCGATGGGAGCGATTGTCGATCATGCCGCCGC
>JBOHJV010000369.1:0-1279 GCA_050728695.1 Methylocella sp.
GCCCCTCGAAAGTGGCGTTGGCGGCGCCGCGCATTAGTTCGGTCTCAAGCTCGCGCCTGCAAGCGCGCATGTCGATCGCAACGCCCCCAAGCGCGAGAACGACGATGACAAAGCTTGCGAATGCCACCGCAATCGCGAGCAATCCTGGCGGTAACGCTGTTCCGGAAAGTCCGATCGCCGGATCGAGGATGATCTTGGCTGCGCCCATCGCGGTGAAGTGGTGACTGCAGATCGCCGCGGTCAACAATCCCGCGCCAAGGATTTTCCATTTCACATTGTCTTTGCGCAATCCGATCGGCAGCGCGGCGGCGCCGATGAGCCCGCCCAGTGCAATTGACACCGCCACCAGGACCGGATCCCAAACAATTTGCCCCGGGATTTCGAACGCCGCCATTCCGGTGTAATGCATCGCCGCGATGCCGCCGCCGACCATGGCGCCGCCAAGCCAGGCGCCCGCACCCGCAATCGACTCCACGGCAACTGCCAAACCCGCTCCGGTCAACAGGATTGCAGCAACCAGCGAGAGCGCGGTGAGTGCGATGTTGTAGGCGGTCGGAACTCCGGGAGAAAATGCCAACATCGCAATGAAGTGGGTGGCCCAGACTCCAAAGCCAGTCGAAATCGCGGAAACAGAGAGCCAGACCCTCCGCATATGGGCGCTGGACCTGCGCACATGGTGGAGAAGGCTGATGGCCGTGTAGGAGGCCAAGGTGCATATAACGGCTGCCAAGCCAACGAGCCGCAGGTCATGTTCGTAGGCAGCACAATAAAACACAGCGTACATGCGGCCCTCATCGCGGATCAATGCGAACGTCGCGGAGCGTCTCAACCTACGTAACGGCGTTTAAGAACGCGGTATGGGGACCTCGGCAATTTGAGTCTAAGTTTCACAAAAAAGGCTTTGAACGATGCAAATAGGCGCCGACAGGTTGCACTTGCCATCGCGCGATCTCGTGAAGGCAAGGGAACCTAGACTCCGTAGCTGGCCGCTCGTGTCCAGGCGAGCTTTCCGTTTCTTAATCCTCTCGAACGTCGAATTCCGCTCTTGGCGCAAAGCGGTTTGGGTAACGCCAGCTTGGCGACCAATGACGGCGGCATGCCGAGATTCAAATCGGCCCCTACTGAGAAACTTGACGATTTAAACCTTTAGTCCGGTTAGAATTTTAAATATTTGCGATTCGCGGCTGCCGCACATGGCGGCCAGCTGCCTCAAGGGGGAAGCTTCATGATCACACGGCGCGGTTTGCTGGAAGCGGCCGGCGGGGCGCTGGCATTCGGG
>JBOHJV010000370.1:0-1275 GCA_050728695.1 Methylocella sp.
GTCGCGCCGCTTTTGCCGTGGCAAATGATCGAAGGTTTGAAACAGCGCGTCGTCGACGATCACGTCGATCGCGGCGCCGTCGCGGGCGCGCGCCGGAATCCCCGCCGTCATGACGTCTGGCACCCCGGCGAGATCGCCCTGCGCGGTAACCGCCAAGGCAATTGTGACAATCCCGGAAACCGCTAGTCTCTGGCGTGTTTTGAGCGCTTCGTCGGCAAAAGGAACGAGGCTATTTCCGTCCTTGCAAAGACGCCCGCTTGGCGCCTCGCCGACGATCCCAGGGGATCCCGGCGCAAGCAACACAACGTCTCCGTTGCGCGCCGTGATGACATACTGAATGCCCTGCAATTTGGCGAATGCCGCATGTTCGGCGAGATGAACGTCCTCGCCATGCGCGGGAATCGCGATTTGGGGTCTGATCCAGGCGTAGAGCTGCGCGACCTCGCCGCGGCGCGGATGACCCGAGGCGTGGACCAGCGCGGTGCGATCGGTGATGACTTCGACGCCCGACCTTACGAAATTGTTGATAATGCGGCCGACCTCTCTTTCATTGCCGGGAATGGTTCGTGAGGAAAAAATCACTTTGTCGCCGGGATCGAGCGAAACGACAGGGTGGTCGCCTCCCGCGATACGCGTGATCGCGGAACGGCTCTCGCCCTGGCTTCCGGCTGCTAGCAGGACCAATTTGTCGCGCGGTATGTGGGGAAACGCATCCTGGGAAAAAAAATCCGGAATGCCGTCGAGGTAGCCGCAGTCGCGCGCGACGGCGACAACCCGCTCCATCGCGCGGCCAGCTAGCACGACCGTGCGGTTTGCCGCCATGGCGGCCTCGGCGACGGCGCGAATGCGCGCCACATGGGAAGCGAAAGTGGTCACCACGACGCGCCCTGCGGCGTTGCCGACGATGTCGCGCAAGCTCTTGGCGACGTCGCATTCCGAGGGGCTCACGCCCTCGCGCAAAATATTGGTCGAATCGGAGACGAGCGCCAAAACCCCCTCGGCGCCGATCGCGGCAAGACGTTTACCATCGGTCGGCTTGCCGATTCCCGGTGCCGCATCGATTTTCCAATCGCCGGAATGAAGGATCGTGCCAAGCCTTGTGCGGATGGCGAGCGCCGAGCTTTCCGGGATCGAATGCGCCACGGCGATAAATTCAACATCGAAAGGTCCGATCGCGATGGCCGCTCCTTGCGCGACGACGGTGATTTGAACATCCGGGGCGCCAGGCTCGGCGAGGCGCTTGGCTTCAAGAAGCGCGGCGGCGAACCGCGTCGC
>JBOHJV010000371.1:0-1274 GCA_050728695.1 Methylocella sp.
TTTGGTCCGGAAGACTCACGAAATTGCCAGAACGCGCACCTGCCTCGATCGGGATGAACAAACCTCCCGCCGACGCTTCGAATATCGTGACCGAGACGACGTCGCCAATGCCGAAGGCGATGTTGGCGGACGGTCGCCGGTCCGTGAAGGCGCCCGCGAGGCCTTTCGGCTCGTGCGCGGCGAGAATGTCGATGGTCTCGGGGGTAAGCTTGATCAAGGCGTAGGGGACGGTCTGAGAGATTCCGTTGTCAATATCCGCCGAGGTCGGTCCGTTGACAGGAAAAAACGAGCAACCGCCGACCCCAAGCACGGCGAGGGTGAACAAGGAGATCAAGCCGAACCGTAAGCCGAACATGACTATCCCCACAGAAAATTTCCTTCACACTAGCCGAAAACAGATGCCGAAGCGAGCATGGCGGAGCCGCATTCCTGTGCAACGCCACAGTATCCGCGCCACCGTTGCAATTTTGGCACAGCCTCGACGGCGTGCCGGCAACGCAGAAGGAACTCTAAGACTGGCGCCAGGCCCCGAAAGGCCAGTTCTTCCGGAACTTTCGCCCATCCAGCACATTATCCGTCCACACTAAAGAGAGGCCGCAAAACCTTGATCGTTAATCGACGAAGGAGTTTCAATGCGTATCGCGCTCGTCGCGCCGCTGGCGGAAGCCGTGCCACCCAAGTTTTATGGCGGAACGGAGCGGGTTGTGTCCTGGCTGGCCGAGGAGCTTGTTAGGGAAGGGCACCGGGTTACTTTATTCGCGAGCGCCGAGTCGGAGACGTCGGCCGAGCTTGTCACATGCGCCCCGCAAAGTCTGCGGCTTGCGGGAATCCGCGACCATCTCGGCAGTACGTTAGCTATGTTGCGCGAGGTCCGCCGCCGCGCCGATGGTTTCGACGTGATTCATTTTCATGTCGATCTGTTGCCGCACGCGTTTTTCCATGACCTTGCCCATAAATGTCTGGTAACATTGCACGGGCGGCTCGATTCGCCCGATATCCGGCCGCTTTACGAAGCCTATCCGGAGATGCCGCTCGTTTCGATTTCAGACGCGCAGCGCCGGCCAATGCCGGCAAATGCCAATTGGCTCGCCACCATCCCGCACGGACTCGTTTCGCAAGTTTGTCCGTTTAACCCGGAAGGCGGGACCTATTTGGCTTTCCTCGGACGTATTTCACCTGAAAAGCGTCCGGACCGGGCGATAGAAATCGCCAAGCGAGCCGGCATCCCCTTGAAGCTCGCGGCTAAGGTAGACGCCGTCGACCATGAGTATTTC
>JBOHJV010000372.1:0-1266 GCA_050728695.1 Methylocella sp.
TGGCGCTTGGGCTTGGCGGACTTGGCGCCTGGTTGCTCGGATTGCGCGGCGGAACACTATCGCGGATGTTCAAAACTTATGGCGGGCAAAGGCCGCAAAGGGCTTCCTGCGTGAGGTCGGCGATGATCGAGATGGAACTCGATCATGGCACCGGCAAGATGCGGGGAACGGTGCTGGTCGGGCCGGATGAGGGCAAATCACTGGACGCGATGACAAGGCCTCAATGTGAAGCCCTCCATGACCTCTGTCGCCGGGACGATCCCGAAGGCGCGAGGCTCATGGAAGCTTATCTCGACCGCCGGTTTGTCGGATGGCGTACGGCAGCGCAGAACCAGCGCGACCCTCGGCGCGGACGCGCGCGACGCCGTGCCGGCACGATGACCGAGGATGAAGCGTATGAAGTTTTGGGACTTCAGAAAGGCGCTTCGGATGAGGAAGTCGCTCGGTCGCACCGTTCGCTCATGAAGAAATTGCATCCCGATCACGGTGGGTCGACGGACCTGGCGGCTCGTGTCAACGAAGCCAAAGATGTGTTGATGCGGCGTCATCAGTAGGCCCGTGGGGATGGCTTGGTGGGAGTCGAGCGCGGCGGGCGCGGCACTTCTTTCAATTTTTCATAGCGAAACAGGATATTCCTGAACGCATGAGGGTTTTGCAGGCGCGTTTGGCGCCGTCGGCTTCGAGGCCGGCGAAGCGCGCCCGGTAGAGCGTTTCGGAGCCCTTCTGAACCTTCTCGGTAAAGGCTTGCGCGCTGGTAAGCGTGTTACGGCCTTGCAATTTGGCGCGGGCGAGGAGTTCGGTCGCCGTGCTCATGTCGGCGGTCGCGCCGATCTGAATCATCCAGCCGCTTCGCGCCGAAACCCGGCGGACGCCGGCCCCTTTCACGCCGCCGTCTTGAGGCGGCTCTTTTATCGCGGCCGCGATTTGGTCGGGGCCATGGGATCGCGTGGCTGTGGCGCTTGCGCGTAGCGCGGAAGGGGTCGCGGTCGAGAGTTCTCCGCCGTGCCCTGGACGGAAGCGAGCAGTCGAACCATCGAGGCTTGCCTGTTTCCAAATGTTCTCGCCACGCGCGAAAGTCCCTGGTTTCGGCGCCCCGGAGACAAAGGCCGGGCGCGATTTTTCGGGCAGAACATCGGCGTTAAGGGAAGCAACCTGGATCGGATCGAGGGCAGGATTCGGCCGGGAGGGGCGTGCGAGGGCTGGCGAATCGATCTTCCCAGGGGATTCGGTGCCCCGGAGGACTAGATCAGGGCTCTCCACGGCTTC
>JBOHJV010000373.1:0-1257 GCA_050728695.1 Methylocella sp.
CCAAGGCGACCCACCGCCGTCTCATTTGTCGTGAGCCCGGACAGTGGCTTGCCACGGCTCGTCTATGGCGGTAATCTTAACCTCGAAATCTGGTACGGATGGCGGCCGAAGGTTCAAGCCCGGCCATTCGAGAGATGTACACTTAGGAGGGTCATATGGGCATGTTCGACGGAATTTTGGGCGGCGTCCTTGGCGCTGGAGCAACGACGCTCCTCAACAGCTACATCGAAAAGCAAGGCGGCCTGCAAGGCGTCCTCAGCCAGTTCGAGAAGACTGGCTACGGCGATACCATGAAGTCTTGGATTTCGAAGGGACAGAATTTGCCGATCACGGCGGATCAGATTCATCAGGCGCTCGGCTCCGACACGGTGAAGGCACTCGCCGCCAAGATGGGTCTTCCCGCCGACAAAATCGCCGATATGTTGGCGCAGCATCTGCCGCAGGCCGTCGACAACGCGACACCCGACGGCAAACTCCCGTCATAGCGCCTGTATTGATCTGTCCGCTAGCAGGTTTATATTCACGCGGCGTATCGGAGTGAGGGCTTTGGCAAGACGGAGATGATCTTGCCGATCGCCGAGCGACGCCATGCGGCCGAGGGCATCCGTTTTCCGATGCTGCCATGCCAATGCGTTTGGGTCGCGGCCGGGCGAAGCGGGAGGCAAAAGAACAAGCGCAATTTGGCCCCGAGCGTGTGCCCGAAAGCGCCGAGCACGATGCTTGCCGCGCCCGCACGTCACGGCTAATTCCGGGCCTCTATTAGGAGCAAAAGGATCGCTGACCGGATCGAGGTTGCGGGACGCCCGCGCCTCCGCCGGTAGGTCGCGTCACCATGCCAAAATTGCATCATGGTCAAAATTGAACAAGGATAATAGCTGATTTAGTGTACGGCATTTTATTCGCGTTCCTGTCCGTCGTTTTGATCGTGGGAGCGACCTTTGCAAGCAATGGCCGGGGAATGCTCATGAATAAAATCACCATGTTTGCGGCTGCCGCCATTCTGTTCGGCGCTCCCGTATGTGCCGCTCATACGGGGTCGAGCACGAATGGCGTATAAGGGTTTCTGAGCTCAACCGGCGCGTTCCACCCGGTGCTGAGTGGGACGCGCACCCAAAACTCCAAGCTACAACCATCTGGGCGGTTCTAAAAACCTCGCCAATTTGAGTTATTTCTGATTCCATCCTGGCGGATGGGATCGGAGTTGATTCGATGTGCAGGCAGGCAGGATTTTTCGATGTTGATGATCGGCTGAAACGG
>JBOHJV010000374.1:0-1250 GCA_050728695.1 Methylocella sp.
ACCCTATGTTGCGCGGTTCAATTGAGGCGAGGCTCCAGGAGGCTTGGCTCTAGGGAAGCTCTGATCTAGCACGGAATTGCTTGTGAATTTGGATCATCGGTAGCGTTTTTATGGCAGGCATCCAAAAATGAGTGCATCGCGCATCGAAGCGTTGAAACAGGACCGCTGGACCGGGGTTCTCGGGGGCTTTCGCGAATTCCGGACGCACCTCTCCTACGTGGCAGGCAATCGAGGTCGAATTTGATACAGGTTAGCCAAGGCGAACAGGATATGGAGTTGCGCGGTGTTCTTCGCCAAGCCGCGATAGCGCACCATGGAATGGCCCCACTGGCGCTTAACCACGCGAAACGGGAACTCAACGATGGCGCGCAGCGAAGCGATCACCTTGTTCTCCAACGCCTGTTGAACCGTCAAGTCCTTGCCGCGCGTGGTCCGGTACGCAGTATGCAACTCGATGCCCACCGCGCTGGCCAGCACGCGATCGGCTTTGCTCCCGTAGCCACGATCGCCCAACACTTCGTCCTCGGCCCCGTGCAGCAGCTGCGGCAATACGGTCTGATCGGACACCCGCGCGGTGGTGGTGACCAATGTATGTACCAACCCCGAGTCCAGATCCACCCCGATGTGCGCCTTCATCCCAAAATGCCAGGTATTGCGCTTCTTCGTCTGGCTCATGTCCGGATCGCGCGCCCGGTCCCGGTTCTTGGTCGACGGCGGCGCACTGATGATGGTCGCGTCGACTATCGTGCCTTGATGCAACAGCAACCCGCGTTGCGTCAACAGCAAGCCTACGTCGCGAAACAACTGCTCGGTCAGAGCGTGCTTCTCCAGCAAGTGTCGAAACTTCAGGATCGTGGTTTCGTCGGGCACCGGGTCATCCATCAAATTGATTCCGGCGAAGCGCCGCATCGACTCCGAATCGATCAGCATTTCTTCCATCGCCGGATCCGACAGATTGAACCACTGCTGCAGCAAGTAGATCCTCAGCATCCGTTCCAGCGGCATCGGCCGCCGACCGAGCCCTGCCTTCGGGTAATGCGGCTCGATCAATACCAGCCACCTCGCCCAAGGAACCACCTCATTCATCTCGGCCAGAAACTTCTCTCGCCGGGTCCGCTTCTTCTTGGCGTCGTACTCAAGATCAGCAAACGTTCGTTGTTTCATCATCTTTCCCCGCTGGTCCTTGGCAGCACGATGCCATTGACCGCGGGAACTTGATCAGAGTTTCCCTAGTGATCGTGGCGTTGGCG
>JBOHJV010000375.1:0-1244 GCA_050728695.1 Methylocella sp.
GAGCGTTCAAACATTCGAGGTCGCCGACGACGAGGAAGGGATGCGCCTCGATCGCTGGTTTAAGCGGCGCATGCCAACGCTATCTCTTTCGCACCTCAACAAGATCGTGCGCACCGGCGAAGTGCGCATTGATGGCGCCCGGGTGAAGACCGCGACGCGGTTAGCCAAGGGCCAACGCGTGCGGGTCCCGCCATTGAATCTCGATGCGCCGGTGGCGCCGGCGCGAGAGATTTCGCTAACGGATTTGCGCGCGCTCCACGACATGATCCTTTACGAGGACCGCGATCTCATAGTGCTCGACAAACCCTTCGGGCTCGCCGCGCAAGGCGGCTCGGGAATGACGCGCCATATCGATGGGATGCTCGCCTCGATGCCAAACGAGCGCGGCGACCGGCCTTTGCTTGTGCACCGTCTCGATCGCGATACGTCTGGTGTCTTGCTCGTCGCAAAGACGCGGAGAGTCGCCGCCGATCTCGGCGAAATTTTTCGCTCGCGGCAAGCAAGAAAAATCTATTGGGCTCTCGTTGAAGGCGTTCCCAAGCCGGCGCAAGGCCGCATCTCCCTTTTCCTGGCAAAAGGCGAAGGAATGGGCCCGGACCGGCCCGCAAGGCGCGACCAAGAGGCAGGCGGAAAACTCGAAAAAATGCGGGTCGCCCGGCATGGCGACGAGGATGCCCGCCATTCGGTGACTTATTATGCGATTGTCGACAAGGTGGCGCCGCGGCTTGCCTGGCTTTCGCTTAAACCCATAACCGGGCGCACCCATCAGCTCCGCGCTCATGCCGAAGCGATCGGCCATCCGGTCATCGGCGATCCCAAATATGGCGCCGTGCCCTGCAACGATCCGCGCCGCAATGATCCGCTGCGCATGATACCCGACGCGGTCGAACGCAAGCTGCATCTTTTGGCGCGCCGCCTGATCCTCCAGCATCCCGGTGGCGGCACGCTCGATGTCACCGCGCCATTGCCGGAGCACATGCGGCGCGCGTTCGACATGTTTGGCTTCGACGCGAAACGCCATGATCCGATCGAGAACGCGCCCGTGTGAATATCAGCTCACGCAGCGGCGTGGTCCGGCTCGACTAGGCTCAAGCGGGTGAGATCGGCGACCGGCCGCCTTTGATCGTCGAGCGTGACCGCTTCGGCGTAATGCATGCCGAACAAGACATCGACGGCGGTATATATGCGCATGTCGTAGATAGCCGCCCCGAGGGCATGGTCGCGTGCCTCAATGCTCAGAAACA
>JBOHJV010000376.1:0-1233 GCA_050728695.1 Methylocella sp.
GCTGATCCGGCCGGAAGCCCGACTGCTCCATGCGCAGGTGGGTCCCCGTGCTCGTCGGGGTGAGAGTCCAAGTGACGACGCTCTCGAGACCATAGGCCGCCCACGTGTAAGACAGCGTTTTGTTCGGCTCGACTGCCAGGACCTGACAGTCGACAGCGCCCCAGTCTGCGCGAAGATTGAAACGGTGGTCCACGATAGGCTTGAAGTCGTTCTTCATGAGCCACTTCTCGATCAGGTGTGGTTGCGTGAGCGCGCGCCAGATCTTTTCCGGCGGACAAGGTATCTCCCGTTCGACAACGACGGAGAGCGTTTCGGTCGCAGTATTGGTCATTGGTCCATCCTGTTGAGAAGCGTTTCCAGGCGATCGAAACGATCGCGCCAGGATTCAGCGCACTGGCCGTCTAGATTCGTTCGCCGGGCAATTGGCTGGCCTGCTTCACCCAGGCGGCGAGCCGAGCTTCGTCAAGCTGCTCACCCTCGTGGATGTCGAGGTAGCGCATGTCCTTGTTCTTGGACTCGCCGGGGGGAAGAGGACGCAGTGATGCGCCGCGGAAGAAAGCCACTTTGACGTAGTTCGTGAGGCAATGAATGCCGAGAAACCAACCCAGGCCCTGGACTCCGTACATCGGCGAGTTCCATTTCACGGCCTTGCGCACGCCGGGGACGGTGCGCACGATGAGCGCGTCGAGGTATCGCCCGAGGTCGCTTTTCCAGCCCGGCATGGCCGCGATATAGGCCTGCACCGGGGCGTCGCCGTCACCCTTCGCGATCTGCGGGTTGCCGCCTGAGAGGAGCGCGGGCTTGGCCGCGCCCCGTTTTGCGGCGACTTTCGCGGGCTTCTCAGACGTCTTGCGGGTCATCATCTCACTCCGATCCGCCGCCGCCCCGGTTGGCGGCGTAGGGCAGCACGAACAAGTACAGACCAGTGAACATCTGTAGAAAGAGCGGGGGCAGCGGCGAATAGACCACCTAGGCGGGGGGTTGCCCCAACCCCATCGCGCCGAAGTTGGCGATGACGGTTACTGTAAACACGATCGACAGCCAGCGGGGGGTCTGCCGAATCGATTTGCTCCAGTTCATTTCGACCTCCTCAATCGATCCGCGCGAGGACCTGCTCCAGCTTCGTGAAGAACTGCTGCCATCCCGCCTTGGCACCCCCGAAAGCCTGCTTTTGACCCGGCCGGAAACCCGTCTGCTCCATGCGCAGATGGGTCCCGGTGCTCGTTGGCGTGA
>JBOHJV010000377.1:0-1228 GCA_050728695.1 Methylocella sp.
TTCGCGAAGCCGCCGCGTAGGCTAAACAGCAGCGTTTATCGAGCCAAGCATTGTCGGCGGGGCAAAGCGGCGATAGACTTTGGCGCCGCCCAAAGGGACGCCGCCGAAAACCGTCCGCGATTTCCCTGAAGCGTTATCTTGCGCGATGCCACGGCTCCTCCTCGTTCGCCATGCCGAAGCCGGCGCTCCCGTGTCGAACGGCGATCCGGAACGGCGGTTGACGACGCAAGGCCGCGCCGACGCGGCGCGGATGGGCGCCTTTTTTCGCGCATCTGGTCTCGTTTTCGATCTCGCCCTTGTGTCGCCGGCGCTCCGCGCGCGCGAAACGCTCGATATAATCTTGCGTGAATTGCCGCAAATTCCAGCGTGCGAATACGAAGCTTCGCTATACAACGCCGGCGTTGCCACCCTGCGGGAACTGCTTGCGCAAGCACCAGGCCGGGTGAAAACCTTGGCTATCGTCGGGCATAATCCAGGCCTTGCCGAATTCGCGCGTTTTCTTGTCCGGGGCGGAGAAGGCGCCGTGCCGCGCCATTTCCCGGCGCCTTGCCTCGCGGTAATCGACTTCTCTCGCGTTGGTTGGAGCGAGGCCTGCGCCGGCGGCGGCCGGCTAGACCGTTTCGTGAATTTTTCCAGCTTGCCGGCGGATAATCCTTCCGCGCGGTAAAATGAGAACGGCGCCGCCGCGATCGACCGGTTGGTTTGGCAAGACAAGGCGGCGCGAACCCCGGGTATTGCGGCCATCTCGCGGCGAGGCCCAACACCAAGACGTAGGATTTTTTTGCCTCGAACATGTCGAAAACGCGCTACCTGACTACCCTTCAGTGTTCATTTGCCTTACCCATTTTTCCCGCCCATTCCCCGGTGCCCCCGGTGCCACGAAATGCTCTCGAAGGCCGGTTTGTTTTGTCGCTGATCGCCAACCTCTTGTTCGAAGCCCGCGCTGCGGCGCAAGCCCTCATCGAGCTGACGACGGGCCCGCATGTTCGTCTCGGTGTCACCGGACTCTCGCGCGCGGGCAAGACGATCTTCATCACCGCGCTCGTCGACAACCTTATCAAGGCGGCAAGCCCGGCCTTGCGCGGGAGGAAAAATCCCTTACCCGTGTTCCGGGTTCACGCCGAGGGACGGCTGATCAGCAGCATGCTCGAGCCGCAACCCGACGATGCCGTGCCGCGCTTCGCCTATGAGGATCACATTGCCGCTCTGACCGGTCCCAAAGGCCGTC
>JBOHJV010000378.1:0-1224 GCA_050728695.1 Methylocella sp.
GTCGAACGAGACCTTGTCGTCATGCCTGATGCCGCGCTGCCCGACCTCCTGGCCATAGCGGTCAAGAAAGGTCACCGCGAGGTCGGTTTTTTTCAGCCAATCCTCAGAGGTCTCGAGGAAGGCCGGACCGGCGAGGGTAAGGGCCAGCAGGCCGAAGCCGATTCCAAGAGTGAGCGTCTCACAGGCGAGTTCGTTGAGGACGTGCCTCCAGCCAGCAAGATGGAATCCATCCATGAAGGCCGAAAAGGAGGCGTAACTTTCCCGCCCCCGCTCCAAACCCGAATGGAGCGAGGAATCGACAAATGCATCGAGGGCAAGCATGGCCCGCGCAATTTTTTGGCGAAGATGCGCCGCTCGGGTACCATCAAACAAAGTTGTAGCTCCAACGCAAGCCGGCAAATGTTTGCCGGAAACCTAGCTAGTTTAAGGCATCTTCCATGGCAATGGAAACATGCTCTTGCGCCGATCGTGGCTCAATAACGATTATTCCAAATTCTTGGCGTAGACCGGACCGCGCGCGATTTTAAAAAGCCGGCGGCGGCCGAACCGGTCGACGCGGACGCCTGGCCGGAAGCAGCTAAGCCGCGGCCCCCGCTTACGATATCAGCTGCGCGCGAAAACGCCGCCACGGGGGTCGAGCCGCGGCGGCGCTCATCGGGCAGCCATTTGATTCTGGCCGGGCCTCTCGCCCGGCCCTTCGCCTGACAGCGCTACTCAGTACCGGGCGACCACCGGAACCAAGACCGGCCACGCGAATTTGTAGGTCAAGCCAACACGGCCAGTGTGCAAAATCTCTCTCGAAGTGTGGTTTGGAGTGGCGAAAACAATGAGCCCATTGACAACGGACCCGAAGCCCGCGGAATTGAAACCCTGCGTGCCCCAATCATAATAACGGTATTCGGCCCGCACCGTCCAATTGCCGTAGAAATTGTATTCGAGACCGCCGCCGACGTCAAAGCCGTAGCGATTGGTGCGAAAAAAGTCGATAACTCCAGGCGCAAGGCCCGCCAATTGTATTTCGTTGCCGATGTCGCCATAGGCAAAGCCGCCAATCGCGTAGATCAGAAAGCGGTTGAAGGCGAAACCTATACGCGCGTCGGCCGATCCGAACTGGCGGATGGATGTCCTCAAAAAATCAAGCGGTGGAGCGATGTCGGTTCCGGTGATCCCGGTGAAATTGTATTCGAGTTGCGCGCCAATCACGAGAGGCCCCGAAAACTGGTA
>JBOHJV010000379.1:0-1220 GCA_050728695.1 Methylocella sp.
TCGGTCAACTTCCCAGCCTGCACCTTGAGATCCGCGCTGATCACCGAATTCGTCGGGCTCGCTTGACCGTTGGCTGCCGCGTCCTGCAGCGTCGACACAATATGATAATTGCCTTCCGGAAAGCCGATGATCTCGCCGGATTTGGCGTTTGCGACAACCAGTTTTGCTTCCGGATTGCCGCGCTCTGGAACATAGATCGAAATCGCCAATTTCGCTGGATTGATGGGCGTGTCGCCGAGCCGGCCCGCGATCCGTAATCCGCCGGCATTGAGCACGAGCGTTTCGTTTAACAACGTGCCGTCAACGGCAATGCGCTTTGTCGCGCCCGCGAGTCCCAAGGCGGCATGAACGACGAAATTGCCGTTGGGAAGGGGCAGACTTGGCGTCGCGTCGGTGGATTGCGCGACGAGTTTGTGGTTTCCGTCCGCTCCCGGGACTTCTTCGAATACGCGCCATTGCAGGCCTTCTCGCACCGGCTGCGTGTCGGTGGCGGCAAAAAGAGCCGACAGCCGGACCATGCCGCGCGACGTCCCGGCGGGAGCGGTCTCCGGGATGAGCGGCAAGCGCAAGGCGGGAACGGCGGGATATCCCGCCTTCGGCGATTGCGCCGCGACGGGCCAAGCTACCAGGCACAGGCAAGATGCCGCTAATCTCGCAAGCAAAGTCGCACGGCCGACAAAACCTTGTCCAGTCCGGCGCGAAGCTGGTGTCGCAAGCAAAAGCCGTCGCAAGCCTTACTCCTCTTCTCGACGGAAAACGCTTGAAGCCGCCGCCGCGAGGTTGGTCAAAGACATCGGGCGAAAAGAAAAGACGACCCGATGGCGGCCTGCAGGAACCTCGACGCCGCGAAACAGAATATTGGCATGAAGCACCGGTTTCTTATAGCCGTCGACGCGGACCTCCCAGCCCGGATAGAAAAGATCGTGGAGCACCAGAATGCCCGCCTTTGGCGCATTGACGTCGATCTCGACCGAATTGTCGGCGTAGTTGACAATTGCGACATGCGATAGGCCAGGCCCTTCGCTCGAGGCTTGGCTTACGGATTGGCCCGCCCCTCGCCCCGTGCCCAGGGCGGCGATCTGAACGCGCTCATGGCCCGTATCTTGGGCATAAGGACCGTCGTGAAGATCGGCCATGCTCGCCTGGTCGATCAATACCTTGCTCGCCGGAACGAAGCCCGGAAAGACGTGTTCGTCGAGAACTTCCTCATTGTCGACGGA
>JBOHJV010000380.1:0-1204 GCA_050728695.1 Methylocella sp.
AGGCGACGTAATGAAATAACTAATCGATCGAGTGAATCTAACAACGTGTCGCATGTCGTTTCGGCCGACGCTCTGGATTACGTGAAAAAATGACGTATGGCAATCAAGGGTGATGAGGAATTTCAGGCGATGCAAGCCCGTCTGGCGGATCTGTTGCCCCGCTTGAATGAGCGCGATCGCCGCTTGGCGCTGGCAACTGAAGCGAAATCGTGGGGGCGTGGTGGAATCAGTGCTGTGCATCAAGCCACTGGTGCGTCACAGGCGACGATTCGGCGTGGCATGACCGAGCTCGCTGACAATCCCGCGGGACGATCATCTGATCGAGTCCGGGCGCCAGGAGGCGGTCGCAAGAAAGCCGAGATCGCTAATCCTGAACTGGTGGGTGTACTGGATGGTTTGATCGAACCGGAGACGCGGGGCGATCCGGAATCGCCGTTGCGGTGGACCACGAAATCGACGCGTCATCTCGCTGCGGAGTTAAGTGGGATGGGGCACGCCGTCAGCCACGACGTCGTCGCGAAAATCCTCCGTTCCCTTCGCTACAGCTTACAAGGTACCCGCAAGAAGCTGGAGGGAAGCCAGCACCCCGACCGGGATGATCAGTTCCGGTACATCAACGAGCTAGCCAAGGAGTTCCTCGCCGCCGGCGATCCTGTGATCAGCGTCGATACCAAGAAAAAAGAATTAGTCGGCCGCTTCGCTCAAGCCGGTAAAGAATGGCATCCACAGGGCGAACCTGTGGAGGTGTCCACCTACGACTTTCCCAGTGACGCCGACGGTAAAGCAATCCCGTACGGAGTCTACGATGTGACCGACGACAGCGCCTGGGTCTCTGTGGGTATCGACCACGACACCTCGGTATTCGCTGTCGCCACTATCCACAAGTGGTGGCAAAGCATGGGCAAGGAGAAATATCCCGACGCCCACCGGATCTTCATCACCGCTGACGGTGGCGGATCCAACGGACACCGGCCCTGGCTCTGGAAACACGAACTCGCACGATTGGCCGCCGCGACCGGACTGGAAATCATCGTGTCCCATTATCCGCCTGGTACCAGCAAATGGAATAAGATCGAGCACCGGCTCTTCTCCCGGATTACTCAGAACTGGCGCGGAAGACCACTAGAGACCTATCAAACGATCGTTAATCTCATCGCTAACACCACAACCACAACCGGATTAACCGTCCGTTGCGAACTCGACT
>JBOHJV010000381.1:0-1203 GCA_050728695.1 Methylocella sp.
GCTCTTCGGCGCCGCGCAATTCATGCATGAGCGCGAAGCGCCGGTTTGAGGCGACGAGGACCTCGCGCGCGCCGGCCTCGCGATGGAGGTAGGAATCCTTGCCGGGTTGATCGACATCGAACGCATGGTGCGCGTGCTTAAGCGTCGAGACAACGAGGCCGCGCTCGCGCAAATAGGGGATTAGCTTGACGATCAACGTCGTCTTGCCAGCGCCGCTCCACCCGGCAATGCCGATCACCCGCATGGTTTGCAACTCCGCAAAGGTTTGCTGGAATCCGAAGCGCGCACCCCCTAACATTCCATACTAAGCGTGGCAAAGTTCGAAAGAAACAATTTTCCGCCTGCGCCTCGCCTCCCGCCAGCTGCTAATTTTTTTGAGATTTCCAGGCTCATGCCCCGCCTCGCCATTTCCGTCGAACGCTTTCCTATCCTCGGCAAATTTGTGATCTCGCGCGGTGCGAAGACAGCAGCCGTCGTGGTCGTGGCGGCGATCGAGGACGGCGCCTTTCGCGGGCGCGGCGAAGGCGTTCCCTATGCGCGCTACGGCGAGACGGTCGATTCGGTCCTCGCCCAAATGGGTTCGGTCCGTTCGCAAATCGAGGGAGGCGCCGATCGCACGCGCGTCAACACTCTTCTGCCCCCTGGCGCCGCCCGCAACGCCATAGACTGCGCGCTGTGGGATTTGGCGGCCAAGCGAAGCGGCGTTCCGGCCCATGCGCTCGCCGGCATCGCGCCGCCGGGCCCGGTCATTACAGCCTTCACGATTTCGGTGGGGTCTCCGGAGGAAATGGCGCGGGCGGCGGCCTTGGCGCGCGCGCGGCCGCTATTGAAAATCAAGCTCGCGGGCCAAGATGACGCGGCGCGGCTCAAAGCGGTGCGCGCCGCCGCGCCCGATGCAACCCTCATTGTTGACGCCAACGAGGCTTGGGCGGAGGCCGATCTCGAACGGGGTCTCGAAGCCTGCGCCAAGGCTGGCGTGGTACTGGTCGAGCAGCCGCTTCCGGCGGGCCACGATTCGGCGCTTGCCAACATCGAACATATCGTCGCGATTTGCGCCGACGAGAGCGTTCACGATTGCACCGGGCTCGAAGCTCTGCGCGCGCGCTACGACGCGATCAATGTCAAGCTCGATAAGACCGGGGGGCTTACCGAAGCGTTAGCCATGGTGAAGCAGGCGGAAAGCCTCGGCTTCGAGCTCATGAT
>JBOHJV010000382.1:0-1201 GCA_050728695.1 Methylocella sp.
TTTTGGCGCGGCCGAGGATGGCGCGAAGGTCACTAGCGAAATCGGTTAGCTCCGCGCGATTGGACGGCAAAAACTCGTCACAGGCGGCGACCAGCGCGGCTTCCTTCGCGACGCGCGCTCTTTCATCGAGCTCAACAGCGGCGGCTATTTCACGTTCGACCGTCCTTGCGGCGCTCTTGACCGCTGCCTCGGCTTCGTCGAGCGCCGCATCGCCCGCGCCTTCCGCAACTAACCTCACACGGGCGCGTTCCGCCGAGGCCAGCGTGTCTATCGCGGCGGCGCGGCGGCTGTCCGCATCACGGCGGGCAGGTATGTCGCCTCGGCCTTGCGGAAAGAAAATCGCATCGACGGCGGCGCGGGCCTCAACGGCCTTTTGCCTCGCCGTGTTGAGGGCGACAAACTTGGGCCGGTCCTCGCCGAGGCGATGCAAAGGCTCTTCGGCGGCGGCGCGCGCCAGGAGGGCAGCATAGAGCTCATCAATCAACGCCGCGCCATTCGCTGGCGAGACGCCACTCGCGATCGATAACGATGGCGGCGGTGGCAGCGGCGATGCTGCAAGATTGGGCTTCATTTTTTGGCTTCCTCGTGGCGATCGACCTGCCGCTGTTTGACGAACCGTTCAAAGCTGTCGATGGAATACCGAACCGAACCGCCGACTTTCACGAACGGCGGGCCGCCGCCAACGCGGCGAAGGCGCCGCAAGCTCGCGCAGCTCTTGGCGCACAATTTTGCCATTTCGAATTCTGGAATGAGGCGCTGGCGATAGATAGCCACGATTGTTCCTGGAATCGTAAGCGATGAGCGTTTTTTTGAACGTGAAGAGCAATTCGCCGCCACGCAACTGGAAAAATATCCGGCGCAGTTTTTATTCCGCGAAGCGTGGCGAACTTCAGCAAACCGTGGCAAACAATGGCGGACCGTGGCAAACCGTTCGCGGCACGGATCGTGCGCCAGCGTTATCCACAAAAAAAAACTAAGCCAGAGCCAGATTGTATAATGTAGCGTTTCCACAGCCCAAACGCGTGAATTGTGCGTTTCCACAGTTCCGACGTGTGAAACATATAATCACACAATATTTCATCGTAAAAAAACATTTTACAGAATTTCGCGGGGTTTCCTTCGTTTTTTAATAACCGGTCGCAGAGGCAAATCGATTAGCCTTTCGGTCCCCCCCCCCCCCATGGCCGCCGGAATGCTGGGC
>JBOHJV010000383.1:0-1199 GCA_050728695.1 Methylocella sp.
AAAGACTAACGTTCCCCGGCGGGTCATCCGGCAGCGCGGAGATGGTGCTGCCGACCGAGGACTGGGGACGTTGCAAATGTTGAAGTTTTCCGCGACGTTTTGCCGCACCAGACAGACCGCGGCCGGAACAGGACTCGGCGTGGCTTTGGTGGTGGCGAGCGTGATTGCTCTTCCAGCCGAGGCCCGCCATTGGCGCCCCCACCGAGGTGCTTGGCTGCAAACCAGAGTCGAGGTCCGGCGGCATCATAAAGAGTCCATCCGCTACCGCCACGCGCCGGAGAACGGCGGCACCTCGAACATCGCGGCAATCGTTGTCGACGGCAATTCCGGCCGGACGCTTTACGCACGCAGCGAAAACGAGTTGCGCTTCCCAGCCTCGATCACCAAGGTGATGACGCTTTACCTTTTGTTCGAACAGATTGAACAAGGGCGGCTGCGGCTCGACAGCGATATTCGTGTCTCCGCTTATGCCGCGGCGCAAAAGCCAACCAAGCTTGGCCTCCATCCCGGCGAAACGATCAGCGTCGACGACGCGATCAAGGCGGTCGTCACCCGTTCGGCGAACGACATAGCAGTCGCCATTGCCGAAACCATCGGCGGGGACGAGGAGAGTTTCGCGCGGCTCATGACGCTGAAGGCCCATGCCCTAGGGATGAGCAGCACGCATTTCGCGAATGCCTCCGGGCTGCCAAACGGCGCACAGCTTACGACGGCGCGCGATCTTGCAATTCTCGGGCGGGCGATTGAGGAGCGCTTCCCGCGCTACTATCGTTTTTTTTCTACCCGCGCCTTTTCCTATCGCGGCGCGACAATCCTGAACCACAATCATCTCCTGGATCGCGTCGAGGGAATGGATGGAATCAAGACCGGCTACACGCGCGCGTCCGGCTTCAACCTTCTAACCTCGGTAAAACGCGACGGGCATTATATCGTCGCCGTGGTCCTCGGCGGCCCCAGCGCTCGGACCCGCGACAAGATCATGGCGGATTTGATCGAAGACGAGGTCGCAAATGGCGCGACCGTCCGCACGACGTCTTCGATATCCGAAGCAACCGCGAGTAAACGTGGCGCGGAAGCCGTGGAGAGCCCTGATCTAGTCCTCCGGGGCACCGAATCCCCTGGGAAGATCGATTCGCCAGCCCTCGCACGCCCCTCCCGGCCGAATCCTGCCCTCGATCCGATCCAGGTTGCTTCCCTTA
>JBOHJV010000384.1:0-1196 GCA_050728695.1 Methylocella sp.
GTCATGGCAAAAGGCAAATTTGAGCGGACCAAGCCGCACGTGAACGTAGGCACGATTGGGCATGTGGACCATGGCAAGACGACGCTGACGGCGGCGATGACGAGCATTTTGGCGAAGAAGTTTGGGGGCGAGGCCAGGAGCTACGCGCAGATTGACTCGGCGCCGGAGGAGAAGGCGCGCGGGATCACGATCAACACGGCGCACGTGGAGTACGAGACGGCCAAGAGGCACTACGCGCACGTGGACTGTCCGGGGCACGCGGACTACATCAAGAACATGATCACGGGCGCGGCGCAGATGGACGGGGCGATTTTGGTGGTTTCGGCCGCCGACGGGCCGATGCCGCAGACGCGCGAGCATATTTTGCTGGCGCGCCAGGTGGGGGTGCCCTACATCGTGGCGTTCCTGAACAAGGCCGACATGGTGGACGACAAGGAGCTCCTGGAGCTGGTGGAGGTGGAGGTCAGGGAGCTTCTGAGCAAGTACGATTTCCCCGGGGACAAGACCCCGATCGTGATCGGCTCGGCGTTAAAGGCGCTCGAGGGCGACAAGGGCGAGCTGGGCGAGGGAGCGATCATGAAGCTTGCCGAGGCGCTCGATGCCTACATTCCGACCCCCGAGCGGGCGATGGACGGGGCGTTTTTGATGCCGGTGGAGGACGTGTTTTCGATCTCGGGTCGGGGCACGGTGGTCACCGGGCGCGTGGAGCGCGGGGTGGTCAAGGTGGGCGAGGAGATCGAGATCGTGGGTTTGAGGCCCACCACCAAGACGGTGTGCACGGGCGTGGAGATGTTCCGCAAGCTCCTGGACCAGGGTCAGGCGGGCGACAACATTGGCGTTTTGCTGCGCGGCACCAAGCGCGAAGAAGTCGAGCGCGGCCAAGTGCTCGCGAAGCCCGGCTCGATCACCCCGCACACCAAGTTCGAGTGCGAGGTGTATGTGCTGTCCAAGGAAGAGGGCGGGCGGCACACGCCGTTTTTCAACAACTACCGGCCGCAGTTTTACTTTCGTACCACCGACGTGACCGGGGCGGTGGAGCTGCCTGCGGGCACCGAGATGGTGATGCCGGGGGACAACATCAAGATGGTGGTGTCGTTGATTGCGCCCATCGCGATGGAGCAGGGGCTTCGCTTTGCCATCCGCGAGGGCGGCAAGACCGTCGGCGCCGGCGTCGTCGCCAAAGTCATCGAGTAAGG
>JBOHJV010000385.1:0-1193 GCA_050728695.1 Methylocella sp.
CATCGTTGGTCGATTGGGCCATGTTGACGTCGTCGATCGGGTGCAGAAACTGGTACTCGCCGCGGCGGTGGCCCAAGAACTCCAGAGCGAGATTGGCGATGACTTCATTGGTGTTCATATTGGTCGAGGTGCCCGCGCCGCCCTGCACGGCATCGACCACAAATTGATCGAGGAAGCGCCCATCCTTGGCGATGAGGTCGCAGGCGCGATCTATCGCTGTGGCCTTCTCCGGCGCCAATTGCTTGAGCCGCCGGTTGGCGCGCGCCGCCGCCTGCTTGACGAGGGCAAGGGCGCGGATGAGTTCCGGAAAATGCCCAATCGGAATTCCGGTGATCGGGAAATTTTCGACCGCGCGCAGGGTATGGATGCCCCAATAGGCCCCGGCCGGAACCTCCCTCTCGCCGAGCAGGTCGTGTTCGCGCCTTGTCGCGACGCGGTCGAGAGCGATCGCGCGGGGCACCGCGAGCGCGAGGGTTGCAGCTGTGGCTTCAGCGGGCGAAGCGCGGAGTGGTTCGCACTGTTCTTTTGTCATGAAGGCTAACCGGTTTCAAAAGGCCCTAAGCCGCTATGGCAACGATGGCCAAGCAATTGCTGGCATTTGCGGCCGTTGCGGGCAGCCGTGGTAGGCCGTCCCACCGACGATGGATATGATATGGTGGCTAGTGTCAAAAATTGCCCCCTTTCGGGTTGAACTCATGGTTGCGAAATTGAAATAAAATTTGGAGAACAACGGACGGAGCGTCGCCAGTGCAAAGCTTTGGAATATGGACGATGCTCGTCGCGGCGGCCTGCCTTCTGTCGCCGCCCGCGGACGCGCAAGACATGATGCGCCATGTCGATCTTTCGAACCCGATGTTTTCCTCGGCCGGGATGACGCGGGCGGAGGTCGAGGCAAGCTTGCGGGCTTCGCCCAAGGGCGCCGATTTCTCCGGCAAGAGCCTCAACGGGCTTGATCTTTCCAGGCTCGATTTTTCTAACGCGAATTTTCGCGCCGCGAGAATGAACAAGACAAATTTTTCGCACGCAACGCTCGACGGCGCCGTGCTCGATCAGGTCTGGGCCATGGCCGCGGATTTTTCTGGCGCGAGCTTGCGGAAAGCCAATCTTTTCGCGAGCCAGATGCAAGAGGCAAAATGCGACGGCGCCGATTTTTCCGGCGCCCGTGTCGCCGCCGATTTGTCGCGGGCCAGTCT
>JBOHJV010000386.1:0-1190 GCA_050728695.1 Methylocella sp.
CCAAGGCCGAGGACCTCGTGCGGCGCGGGATGGGCTTGCGCTATGAACGCGGGCGGCTTGCGGCCACGACCCCTGCGCTCACTGATCGCCTGCGCGTGCTCGCTGGCGCAGGGTCACGGCCGGGACGGGCCGAAGGCGATATTGGCGGCACCCTTGAGCTTTGTCGCGGCGCAAACCGACCGCTTCTCGCCCATGTGATACCGCTCGCCGCCAACCACACGGCGGTCTTCGATATCGGCCGGCCAGCCGCCGCCGTCTTTGTCGCCGATCCCGCCGCCGGCATCGGCGCCCAAATCCAGCGCTTTGCCGCAAAATTCGGGCTGACCATCTCCGAGACCCGCGTTCTTGGCGAAATCATCGGCGGGAACGGGCTTCTTGCCGCCGCGACAAAACTCAAAATCACCGAGACGACCGTGCGCACCCACGCGACCCGCATTTTCGAGAAAACCGGAACCAGCCGTCAGACGGAACTCATCCGCCGCTTCTTCGAGACCGCATTGCCGGGCTCGCCCGCCAGCATCTGAATCTGCCAATAATTTAGGCATCGGCATCAGAGGTTCCTCTGATGCGCGGGCGGGACGCGCGAGTTATTTCCGATTGAGAGGGAGATAGGCCAAAGGCCCATCGTATATCGGGAGGCAAACATGAAACCCGCGCAATTTCCGTCCGCGATCCTTTGGTCGAGCGCTTTGCTGGCAGCGGCTGCGTCCCCGGCTTTTGCCGATGAGTCGCATGTTGCTATCTTCTCGGTGCAGCTCAATGCGGCCGAGACTCAGATGACAATCACGGGCAAGGGTTTCACCACGGCTGGTAAAGTCTTTTTATCAGGCAGCCAAATCGCACCCCCGAACGGCTTGTGCAGTGCAACGCCAGGCACGCTTATTACGTGCACGTTTGCGGCGGCTCTAAACCCGGGCGACTATCGCCTCACCGCCGGCGGCTCCGGCGATGAATTTGCCGTTTTCGACGTGGCGTTTCCGATGGCTGGCCCCACGGGTCCGGCGGGCGCGGCCGGGCCGGCAGGGCCACAAGGTCTGCAAGGACCGGCGGGCCCAATGGGGCCCACGGGCGCGACCGGGGCCAATGGCACGGCTGGGGCCGCCGGGGCCACTGGCATGCCAGGTCCAAGTTTCGCCCTGGCCACTCAGACCTGCGGCAGCTATGGCCAGGTGACCGGCATCACTGCCAGC
>JBOHJV010000387.1:0-1179 GCA_050728695.1 Methylocella sp.
CGGCTTCGATGGCTTTATGGAACAATCGAATCTGTGGGGCGTCTATCCGAATGAAAAAATCGAATGACTGGGCGCCCGCTGGAGAGTGCGGGCCCCGCTCCGCTTGGGTCACCCCGGTGGAAGCCACAGGACCGCCGCCGCCGCGCGAAACACGGCCGCCGGAACCCAATGTTTTCTCGCGGTTTACCGTGTGACGGCGAGCGGCCCGCCAATAGGCCCGGAGATGCCTTTGGCAAGCTTTCCCGGACTGCGCGGAGCCCCTTTCCCCGCCATGTTCCAACGCGGCGACGGCAGTGGCGAAGCGTTACATTCAAGCTAAATTAGTTGTCCTTGGTATGTCCGGTCAAACGCGCCCAGCCGCCCTGGACGGTGGACGATAAGGTTTTGATACCGTGGTTGACCACGTCCCAGTTGACCACCGGACGATCGAAGGTGCCTTCGCCGCCGCTCGTATTGCGTACCATATCGGACACATAGGCCGCGCCGATCGTGAGGACTATGCCAACTATGATCCCGAAAAACATGCGCATTCAAGCCCCTTTTTGCCGAGAGCGGTTCCCGAAGACTCGGAATGGTTCCCCCAAGACTCGGAATGGTTCCCCCAAGACTCGGAATGGTTCCCCCAAGACTCGGACGCACACTAACTTTTGTTTTCGCTTGCGGTCAAGCCCGGCGCGTCATTTACGTGTGCGAAGCCAATATTAAAACTTTGCCGGCTCGCGGGCGAAAGGCAAGGGCTTAGGCAGCACGTCAGGGAACGGATTCCGCATTCTCGCGTTCACTGCTTGGCCAGGTGTAAGTACGGCGGCGAGGCGACTTCGAATGCCCTTGCAAGGACCGCGAAACAATCCGGCAAAGTCAAAGTCTATATTCATCCTCCGGCCGAATGCGAGCGGCGAAACTCTCAGTGCTCGATTTCGCGCGAGTAAGGGTTCAAAACATCGACTGAGGAGACACAATGACCGATAAAACTGTACATAGGGAAGTTCGGTCGTCCGTGGAGCTTCAAGAGGTATGTCTGCGCGCCCTGAAACAATGCCACGGGTTTGAACGGGTCAATCGGATTTTGATCCAGCCGCGCGAAAGTGCCGAAGGTTCCGCCAACTGGACTCTGGCGGCGATTCGGCCGCCTGTTGATAATGGCTCTCTGCGCGCGGCCCGCGAGACGATCGGATTTCT
>JBOHJV010000388.1:0-1169 GCA_050728695.1 Methylocella sp.
ACGTCGGCCTCAATGAATGGGGTCACACCTTCTGGTTCATGGAAGAGCTGTTCGTTGAACCGCTGCACTGGATGTTCGTGTTCTTCGGCTGGTTCTCGCTCGCGGTGTTCGGCGTGACGCTGCAGCTTGTTGGCCGCGTCGTCGAGCTTGCGCACGGCCACGAGGAGCTGCTCGGTCTCGAGCCGGCGGAATAGTTAAGCGCTTCGTGTGTTGAGGACCCCTGGGTCTGATCGCGAAACGTTCAGCCCAATTGACCGGCCGCTTCCCGGAAGCGAGTTTTTCTCGGGGAGCGGCCGCGACAGGGCTGCTTTGTAAGGCAACTGAAATTTACTCCGGTAATCCGGCGACTGGGTCCGGGGGAGTAACTGGGAGGATAGATAGTATGCTACGAGATAAATCAATCAAGACCGGAGCGGCTCCGGCGCCCGAAGCGATCTCGGCGGCGGCAGGAAGCGCTGGCGCCGGCGCGGTGGCGCATGCGGGTTCGCCGTTCCATTCCCGCGCCGAGGCGGCAACTGCGGTCAGGACCGCCGATCTTCTGATCCTGACATTTCTCTTTCTGATCATGATCGGGGGCTATCACGTCCACGCCATGCTGACCATGGGCGACTGGGACTTCTGGGTCGACTGGAAGGACCGGCGCATGTGGCCGACCGTCCTGCCAATCATGCTAGTCACGTTCCCGGCGGCCGCCCAATATTTCTTCTGGGTGCATTTCCGGCTGCCGTTCGGCGCGACATTCCTTTGTGTCGCTCTTCTCTTCGGCGAATGGCTCGACCGCTACATCAGCTTCTGGGGCTGGACCTTCTATCCGATCAACCTCGTCTGGCCGACCTCCTTGGTCCCGCAGGCGCTGTTCATGGATATCGTGTTGCTGCTCAGCAGGAGCTTTATTGTTACCGCGATTGTCGGCTCGATGGGCTTCTCGCTGCTCCTCTATCCGAACAATTGGGTGATCCTCGCGCAATACCATGCGCCGACCGAGCAATATGGCACGCTGATGTCCTTGGCCGACGTCATCGGCTTCCACAACGTTCGTACCTCGATGCCCGAATACATAAGAATTATCGAACGCGGCACGATGCGTACGTTCGGTAAGGATGTCGTGGGCGTCGCGGCGTTCTTCTCTGGGTTCGTCTCGATTATCGTGTATTTTGTCTGGTGGTATG
>JBOHJV010000389.1:0-1168 GCA_050728695.1 Methylocella sp.
GTGCCGACCCTTGCGGCTCGATTGAGAAGACCCGCATGGAGGCACCCGACGTTCGCGCCCACGCTTTCGCGGTTTCATGCCTTTCAAACGTCTTTGGGAATACTTCATTTACTTCACGCGGAGCCATGTCGGCGGCGACCGAGCACGCTAAGGATAGCATCTTTCCGACCGCGCCAACCGGCATGACGGAAGCTATGCAAGCCGATTTGCGCGAGGCGCTCTTGGGCGTCGCGGAGGCGAATGGAATCATTTCAGCGAAGCGGCTCGGGAAATGGCTGACGAGGAATAAGGATCGTATCATCAATGGTTTAAAGATCGAAGAGGTCATAGGAGATTTGTCTATGAAGGTGCTGAGATTTCAGATCGCAAGGATGTGAGAAGCTATGCTGTGCGGTTTCCGGGGTTTTTTTCGGCTTTTTATCCCTAGTATGAAAACTGTCAGTATAAATAATATAAATATAATATATATAATATAGGTATGTATATGTTACATATACTGACAGTTTGTATAGCCGGGCTAAAAAGCCGAAAAAAACCCCGGAAACCACGTAGCACGGGCTTGGCAATATTTTGGATGCGACCAAATCTTTGAGGGGCCAGTGGACTGGTATGTCGCTTATACGAAGGCGCAAGCCGAGGAACGCGCGGCCGAAGGAATCGCGCGGCATGGTTTCGAGCCGTACCTGCCGATCCTGACAGAGCAAGTCCGGCGTCGGTGGAAACAGCTCGCGATCGCCCGGCCGCTGTTTCCAAGGTATATCTTTCTAGGGTTCGCGGCCGCGCCGCCCTGGCTTAAGGTCACGGTGATCGAGGGATAGCGGCGCTCCTCCGGGGCGGGACGGACGGAACTCCTTTGCGTATCGACGCCGGGATCATCGCCGAGCTTCGCCGGCGCGTTGCGGCTGGCGAGGTCAAGGAGCTGGTTGAACCGGTCATCCGGTCAGGGACGGCCGTGCTGATCACGGCTGGCGCTCTGGAAGGCCTCCCAGGCGCTTGCACGGCGATCACGGGCGATCGGCGGGCTGATATGTTGATCGACCTCCTGGGCCGGATGGTGCACGTCAAGATCGCCTCTGACCATCTTGTGGCGATTGATTGACCGCGTCTGTAGGCAAAGCGAGCCCAGCATTCCGGCGGCCATGGGGGGGGGGGACCGAAAGGCTAATCG
>JBOHJV010000390.1:0-1161 GCA_050728695.1 Methylocella sp.
CCTGAATCTTCTGGTTGTCCTTGGCCTCCCAATGGATGAACACGCCGACGCACATGAACAGATTGTCCGCTTCGCCCACGGGGATGACGCCCGCCGCGACGCTGTCGGCGACCGCCTTGCCAACGGCGCGCTGGGCCGGGCCGAACATCTGCACGGCCTGCGTCGCATTCTTGATCGTCACCTTGTTGTACAGGACGGTCGGGGGCTTGCACATCAGGTTCGGGGCGACGAGAGCGAGCAAGCCGGTGAAACCTTCCTTGTTGTTGGTGAGCGCATGGGCAAACGCCGTTTCCGCCGCGCTGCCGCGTGGTCCCATGATGAGGTCGATATGAGCGATTTCGTTGCCGTCGCCGACGAGCGATTCGCCGACGCAGAGCTTGTTGATCTTGGCCATGCTTAAGAGCCCCATTGTTAATTCCTCCCTAGAGAAACCTGCTCCGAATTGCCGTCGAAGACGTTCGACACATGCCGGCGAATAACGTTGCTGTCAACGACGGACATTTGACGGGGCCGGTTGGCGGCGGGTACTTCCACCTCCGGCCACTCAACCATTATTGCGCCGGTTGATCAAGCCGCGATTTAGCCTGTCCGCGAAAACAGTCGCGACGGTGAGATCCGCGCTGGTTCCCGGATTTAGCCCGCGGGCCTTGAGACGCCGGTCGAAACGCAAGAGATCTTGAAGCGTTTCCGCCGGATTTGCGGTGTTCATGACTCTTTTTCGCGCTTCTTGGGCCTCAATTTGAACTCTTGCCGCCGCTTCGGGACCATTTTTGCGCGCGATGTGGCTATCGGGAAAGCCCGCGAGAAAAGCCAAATAGACCGCGGCCACCGGCCACGGCGCCGGCCAGCCGCTGCCGCCCGCGCGCGCGAGCGTGCCCATCCCGGTTTCGAATATGTCCGTGAAATCAGAGCTATACTGGAAAGCTACCTTGTCTCTTCCGGCGGCTTCGCGCATTGCCTCCAATAGAGTGACGGCGGCCGGCGCACGGACATCGTGGCGCAACGCCGTGCCAAGCCCCGCGGGCGCGGCGCGCAGGATGGCCTTGAACGCGGATTCGGCGTCCTCTTGGGTCAGTCCGGCAACCGTCTGTTTCACCCTCTCGCGAAGTTCTCCGCCTCTCTGCGCGGCGGCGGCGAGCGGCGCGCAGAGGAGAACGATGC
>JBOHJV010000391.1:0-1135 GCA_050728695.1 Methylocella sp.
TCACTTTTTGCCTTATTGAGCTAGCCTTATTGAGCCAACCAAAAACTCGGGCGACTCTCAGCAGAGGGTGCGCCGGCGCGATGCCGCGAACAAACCCGCCACCCGCCGTGTTAACCGAGGAACCTGCGCATTCATGTTGCGTTGCCATCACAGGAACAACCAAATGGAGCTTATTATGGTTAATCCCCGGTCCACCGCTAGCATTGCGGGTCACCCGATTCACCCCATGCTCATCCCATTTCCCATTGCTTTTTTTGTCGCGACCTTCGCCTGCGACGTGGCGCTTTGGCAAAGCGCAAATACGATCTGGTCGACCGCTTCGATCTGGCTTCTCGGCGCGGGCATCGTGATGGCGGCCCTGGCTGCGGTCGCCGGAATCATTGATGTGCTCGGCGAATCCCGCATTCGGGCGCTAAGCGATTTATGGTGGCACGCAGGCGGCAATATTCTTGTTGTCCTAATCGAGCTCTACAACTGGTATTCCCGCTATACGCAGGGAATAGTCGCCGTCGTGCCCATAGGACTGATCCTCTCGCTGATCGCGGTTAGCATTCTCCTCTTCACCGGCTGGAAGGGTTGGGAGATGGTCTATCGACATCGGGTTGGCGTTTCAGACCAGGCGGAACTCCTCGCCCAACCGGTGAGGTCGGGCAGTTCTGCCTCCGGTGTGAAAAGACCGCGTGCCGCCAATGCCAGGCGGCACTGACAGCAGATCGGATGCCGGGATAGTCCGCGAGTGTTGAGGGCGCTGGTGCGCCGGTGAGGTTCTCGGCCGGCGTACTTCTTCTCCCAGCATCTAGGTTACGCGATCGTCGGCGAGGGGCGGATGGCCGCGCGTCCGCGGGAGGCGCGATCGCCGCTACCGTTTTCCGACCGCTGGCGCTCGCCCGGCGGCCGGGACGCGACGGCCAATGGCCGATTGGACCGGCCGCTCATGGCGCGAAAACGACGTGCGCCTTTCACGGCCATTCATTAGATTCGTTCGCGAAACCACCGCCGAGACGGTTGGCGGCGCAGCCGGCGTGACTGGTTTCGCGCCGCGATGCCCCCTCTTCCGCCCGTTCGTCATTCGACCTGCAAAAGCAGCGCGACAAGCTCGCTTTGGCGATGCGTGCCGGTCTTGGCGAACACCGCT
>JBOHJV010000392.1:0-1124 GCA_050728695.1 Methylocella sp.
CATGTCAGGCCGGATAAGCCCAAGGACATCATGGCACTCGAGCGCACGTTTTCCATATTAAAGCCCGATGCGACGCGGCGAAATCTCACCGGGGCGATCAACGCCTTGATTGAAAAGGCAGGGCTGCGCATCGTCGCGCAAAAGCGCGTCCTGATGACCCGCGAGCAGACGGAGGCATTTTACGCGGTTCATAAGGCGCGTCCTTTTTTCGGCAAACTCGTCGCGACGATGACTGCGGGGCCGGTGGTCGTGCAAGTTCTCGAATCCGAGGACGCGATCGCAAAATACCGCGACGTTCTTGGCGCGATGGACCCTGCAGAGGCGGCGCCCGGCACGATCCGCAGGGAATTCGCGGTGTCGACCGGCGAGAATTCGGCGCACGGGTCGGACGGCCCCGAGACCGCCGCAGCCGAGATTGCGCAATGGTTTTCCGGCAATGAGATCGTTGGATGAGGCTCCGCTTTTTTTTAATACCCTTTGAAAGGGACTCGCAAAGGTACCGGCTCGGTCGCGAGGTCGCCACAAAACACGCGGTTGCCTTCGACGCGCAGGCCGCCTGCGGCGACGCGGCCAAGCGCGGCCGGATAGATCGCGTGCTCTTCCGCAAGCACCCTAGCGGCGAGCGAATCTGGCGTATCGGAATCGAGCACCGCAACCGCCGCTTGCGCGATGATCGGGCCTTCGTCCATCGCGGGCACCACGAAATGCACGGTGCAACCGTGGATTTTTGCGCCATCCGCCAAGGCCCGCGCATGGGTGTTTAGACCGCGATAGGCGGGCAATAGGGCCGGATGAATGTTCAAAAGCCGTCCCTGCCATTGGCCAATGAACCAGGGCGTCAGCATCCGCATGAAACCGGCAAGACAGATCAGCTCGATACGATGCAATTCGAGCAGCACCTGCATCGAACGCTCGAATTCTTCGCGTCCGGCATAAATTCTATGGTCGACGGCGGCACTCGCGACGGCGTTCTCCTTGGCGAAGGCCAATCCCGCGACGTCCGGACGACTGGACAAGACGAGGACGATTTCGGCTGGGTAAGACGGATCGCGCGCGCGCTCGATCAACGCGCGCATGTTGGAGCCGCGGCCGGAAATAAGGATCGCCGTGCGTTTGCGCCGGAA
>JBOHJV010000393.1:0-1113 GCA_050728695.1 Methylocella sp.
ATACCAACCGCCCGTGAACTTGACTCTTGGTGGATTCCCAACCAGCCGCAAACGTGATTCGATGCAGCACGTCGTTGATTCGCGGAGCGGGCAGCATGCCGACAATCGAGATTACACGCCAAAATCTGAGTATTTCGCAGTTGCGGTCGGCGGCGGCGCGGACGGCTGACGCCAAGCAGACGCGGCGCATTCTGGCCATTGCCATGGTGCTTGATGGGCATTCGCGGCTGGTGGCCGCGCGAGCCGGTGGCATGGACCGGCAGACCCTGCGCGACTGGGCGAAGCCAGCCAAAGGTTCCAGCTGGCGGAGCAATCGCTTCCCAAGCGATCGCGGGAGGCATGGCTGGCGGAGGGTATTCGCTACAACGCGGATGGCTTGGCCGGGCTGGCGGACCGGCCCCGGCCTGGGCGTCAGCCTCGTCTGGCTGAAGCCCAGCGGAGCGAAGTGGCGAAGTGGGTGGAAGACGGCCCTGACCTCAAGACCGATGGCGTGGTGCGCTGGCGATGTGCTGACCTGCGTGACCGCATCGCCGCCAAATTCAATGTTCATCTGCATGAGCGCAGCGTCGGCAAGCTGCTGAAGAAGCTGAATTTCAGCAGCATGTCGGCGCGTCCCGTGCACCCCCAAAGCGACCTTGAGGCACAGGAGGCTTTTAAAAAAACTTCGCCGGGCTGGCGCGCACCGCAATCCCGCAGGAGCTTGCCGGCCGGCCGGTCGAAATCTGGTTTCAGGATGAACCCTCCATTCGCCATTCCAGAGCGCTTCGCACTCTGGAACCTTTGGCTCATTCCGCCCGCGTCGGAAAGCCAAGGCACGCTGACCCGTATCTGGGCCAAGCGCGGCAAGCGTCCGCGGATCAAGCGCGATCGGCGGTTCACCTGGGCCTACCTGTTCGGCGCCATCTGCCCGGCGCGCGGCACCGGCGCCGCATTGGTCATGCCGACAGTCAGCATCGAGGCCATGAACAAACACTTGGCCGAAATCGGCAAATGCGTCAGCGTCGGTGCCATCGCCCTTTTGATCCTCGATGGTGCTGGTTGGCACAGTTCGCCACAACTCATCGTGCCGGAGAATATCGTGCTCATGCCACTCCCGCCCTACGCGCCTGAGCT
>JBOHJV010000394.1:0-1112 GCA_050728695.1 Methylocella sp.
GGAGGTTTTGGGGCTCTAAGGATGGTGGACGCGGCGGCGCCCACGCCAAAACCCGGCGTGGTGGTAATCGACGTGGACGCGGCTGGCGTGAACTTCGCCGATTGCGTCGCGCGGCTTGGTCTTTATGCGTCCTCCTGGCGCTACGCTGGCTGGCCACTTACGCCGGGATTCGAGGTTGCCGGGCGCGTGTCGGCGCTCGGAGAAGGAGTAGGCAGCCTCGTCATTGGATCGCGGGTGATCGCGCTAACCCGTTTCGGCGGCTATGCGGAACAAATCTCGGTTCCTCGGAGCCAAGTCTTTGCTTGTCCGAGCCGGCTGACGACTCCCCAGGCCGCGGGCATTGCCGTCGTGTTCCTTACGGCGGCCTATGCGTTGGACGAGCTTGCAGCGCCTCGGCCGGCAAACACCGTGCTCGTCCACTCCGCCGCGGGCGGCGTCGGCGGGGCATTGCTGCAGCTCGCGCGTCTGCGGGGCTTAAACGCGGTGGGCATTGTCGGGTCCACCCATAAGCTGCAAGCGGCAAAAGATGCCGGCGCCCATGCGGTCATCGATGCATCGCGCGAAAATTGGTTCGCGCTCGCTCGCCATCACGCGCCCAACGGGTATCACGCCGTCTTCGACGCCAACGGGCTAACCCTGCGCCAGAGCTTGCAATTATTGGCGCCAAGGGGGCGGCTTGTCGTGTATGGGGCACACGGAATTATACCGCGCGGCGAAAAGCTTATCGGCGTATTGGCGACCATGCTACGTTATGCGCTCCTGCCTCGTTTTAGTGCTCTCCGGCTCGCCAACGAAAACAAGAGCGTCATGGCCTTCAACTTGAGCTATTTGTTCGACGAGGTCGCCCTCCTCGATCGGGTCATGCGCGACTTGCTGACGGATTTCGAGCAAGGGAGGCTCGTCCCGCCGCCCACGCGGTGCTACCCGTTCGAACAAGCAGGTCTCGCCCACCGCGATCTTCAAGCCGGATTTACGATCGGAAAAAGCGTGCTTACGATGGGCTCCATCGAGGCGAATTCGATGCGGCGGCGCCCTTGACGAATTTTCCCGGCCAGGTGCCATGCGCCGGCGATGGATTTCGCCACGTCGGCGGAAGAGGATTTCGATGGCTG
>JBOHJV010000395.1:0-1105 GCA_050728695.1 Methylocella sp.
CATGCGCGAGGTATCTCTGGCACTCGTCTGGTTTGAAGCAGTCGAGCAATTGGCCGAGGCGTTTCCATGTCGTGTCAAAGGTTCGTTCTGCGGCTTTGCGGATGAGATGTTTGAGCGGAGCAGGCTTAAGGTTCCAGCAAGCGCAGCTTGTTGGAAAAGCCGGCGGAGAGTTGGCAAAGACCTGCTCGATCGGAGTGAGGTCTGGGCTGTAGGGCGGGAGAAACAATAGTCTTGCGCCGGCAGCGCGGATGGCGCGGCGAACCGCCTTGCCTTTGTGGCTGTTGAGCGGAGCACGCCGGACGCCCCCGGCGGGCGGAGAGTTGTCGAGGATGACAATATCGCCTGGCCGGAGAGTTGGGACGAGGAACCGCTCGACGTAAGTCATGAAGCTGACCCCATTGATCGGACCATCGAAGACGCAGGGCGCGTCAATGCGGTCGCAGCGCAAGGTGGCAAGGAAGGTCATGGTTTTCCCGTGCCCGTGCGGGACGCGCGCGGAAAGCCGCCGCCCGCGCAAAGCCCAGCCCCGGATCGGAGCCATGTTGGTTTTCGCCGATGTCTCGTCGATGAAGACAAGGCGCTTGGGGTCGAGCCGTCCCTGATACTTCTTCCACCGTGCCCGGAAGCGGGCGATGTCGGGACGCTCTGGTTCACTTGGCAGAACGCTTTTTTTTGAAGCTCGGCCCCTCGGCGTGGACGAAGTTCCAGACCGTCCGGTAATCGACCTTGACGCCGCGCCCGGCCAGTTCGGCCTGAAGGCCGCGCAACGTGAAGTCCTTGCCGTCCGGCATGCGCGAAAGAAGCCAGTCGCGGTGCGGCGGCAATAGCCGGGGTCCATGGCCATGCATCGGGCCGGCGGCGGCGCTGCCCGTCGCGCGAAAGCGCCGCGACCACGTCACAACGCTCGACACGGCTCAAGCTGCAAAACCGCCGCAACGAAGCGAACGCTCTCGCCCGCGGCAACACGTGCAACAGCCCGCTCCCGCAAATCCAATGAATAAGGTCTCGCCATCGCTGCCGTCCTCCATCCGGCCGACAGCTTGAATCAGATTTTCACGCGGTTGGGAATCCCCTCGCGATTCAAATCAAGATCATCCTGCTCTAG
>JBOHJV010000396.1:0-1099 GCA_050728695.1 Methylocella sp.
AGATCAATCTAATGGGCGTGCAGGCCCTCGGGCTGGGCCTCGGCACGCTCATCCATGACATGGGGGTGACACCCGAACTCGTGACCGGGCACGATTTTCGCGCCTATTCGGCTTCGATCAAACATGCGCTGACCGTGGGCCTCATGGCGGCCGGCGTAAAAGTTCACGATATTGGCCTCGCGCTTTCGCCGATGGCCTATTTCGCGCAATTCGAACTTGACGTCGCGGCGGTGGCGATGGTGACCGCCTCCCATAATGAAAATGGCTGGACCGGCGTGAAAATGGGCACGAACCGGCCGGTGACGTTTGGTCCGGACGAGATGGGCCGCTTGAAGGAAATCGTTCTTCAGGGAAAATTCCGCTACGCGGATGGCGGCTCCTATCGTTTCGTCGAGGATTTCCCGGCCCGCTATGTTGCCGACTTGACGAATCGGCCGAAAATTTCGCGAACGCTCAAAGTCGTCGCGGCGTGCGGCAATGGCACCGCCGGGGCCTTCGCGCCAAAAATATTGAAAGTGATCGGCTGCGAGGTGATCCCGCTCGATACCGACCTCGATTTCACATTCCCGCTCTATAATCCGAACCCCGAGGATCTTCACATGCTGCATGCGATGGCCGCCAAGGTGCTGGAGGCCGGCGCCGATGTGGGCATTGGTTTCGATGGCGACGGCGACCGCTGCGGCGTCGTCGACAATCGCGGCGAGGAAATTTTTGCCGACAAAATCGGCGTCATGCTGGCCCGCGACCTCGCAAAACTCCACCCTGGATCCACTTTCGTCATCGATGTCAAATCGACAGGCCTTTTCGCGACCGATCCAGAGCTTCTGGAGCAAAGGGTCAAGGCGGATTACTGGAAGACCGGGCATTCCTACATCAAGCGGCGGGTGAGCGATTTAAAAGCGCTCGCGGGGTTTGAAAAATCCGGGCATTACTTTTTCAATGCGCCAGTCGGGCGCGGCTATGACGATGGCATTCTCGCCGCCATTCAGGTGATCGAAATGCTCGACCGCAACCCAGAAAAATCGATAGCCGAGCTTTACGCGGAACTGCCCAAGACCTGGGGTTCGCCGACCATGTCGCCGCGTTGCGACGACGAAAA
>JBOHJV010000397.1:0-1080 GCA_050728695.1 Methylocella sp.
TGTGGGGCGACGCCGACCGAAGGCTCGCCTTGCTTGGGCAGGCTCTTAATCATCGATGACCAAAAACGCCGGGCCGCCAATGAGCCTATCCGCCTGCCTGGCCAATTCCTTCTCAACCGGCCCGGCGCTCGCGCTCCCATCCGAGCGCAAAGCATTCCACAGGAAGCCAATTATTCGTTAATCTGCCAAGGTAGTGCTAGGGTCCAGACTCAATTTAACCAGAAGTAGATAAGCGCGACAAGGCAAATGGCACTGAGGAAGTTGTTGGCGCACTTATCGTAGCGGGTTGCGATGCGTCTGGCGTCCTTGAGACGGCAGAACATGCGCTCGATCTTGTTGCGGTGACGATAGGCGCGCTTATTTTGGGGAAAGGGCTTGCGTCGATTGATCTTATTGGGCGAGCGGACCAAGGCGAGGCTTCGGCGCGCGAAGCGAAGAAAGCGAAGACTTGCCGAAGCGAGGGATGACCGGGGTGGTGCCGCGCCGCGCGAGCCAATCTCGGAACGCGGCGCAATCGTAAGCCTTATCGGCCAGCAGTTTCTTGGCCGGCGGCAGGGGCTTGAGCAAAGGCCCGGCGGCTTTGCCGTCGAAGCACTGGCCGCCGCTCAGGAGAAAGCGCAAAGGGCGGCCCTTGCGATCAATCACCGCATGGATTTTTGTCGCGCAGCCCCCCCGGCTTGTGCCGAGCGCTTGGTCTTGGCCCCCTTTTTTCCCCGTGCTGAACGGTGCGCTTTGATAGCCGTTGAATCGATGCTGTTTTCGTAATGTGTGCCGCCAATCTGGCTTAGCTCATAAAACATCTTTTGCCACAGGCCTTGCTGTGACCAACGGTGCCAACGGTTGTAAATCGTTGTCGCGGGACCGTCCTCTTTCGGGCAATCCCGCCAGCGCATGCCCGACTGCAGCACATGGACAATCCCGCTGATCACACGGCGCTCATCAACCCGCCGTGGCCCGCGCCGTTTCCGGCTCGGCAAACAGCCTTCAATCGACGACCATTGCAGATCATCCAGCCAAAATAATCCCTCTCCCATGATCCACCTCCATAGAGGTTGAATCATTCGTCAATTAATGCTTCGT
>JBOHJV010000398.1:0-1078 GCA_050728695.1 Methylocella sp.
CCGCCTCGGTCAAGGCGCCGCCTTCGTCATAACCGACATAGCCGGGCGGCGCGCCAATCAGGCGGGCGACCGAGTGTTTCTCCATATATTCCGACATGTCGACGCGCACGAGCGCGGCTTCATCGTCAAAAAGGAAGGCGGCAAGGGCCTTGGTGAGCTCGGTCTTGCCGACACCTGTCGGCCCCAGGAACATGAAGGAGCCGATCGGGCGATTTGGATCCTGCAGTCCGGCCCGCGCCCGCCGAACCGCGGTGGAGACGGCCTTTACCGCCTCCGCCTGGCCGACGACTCGCTGGCTAAGCGCCTCGTCCATTTTCAACAGCTTGGCGCGCTCGCCTTCCAGCATTTTGTCGACGGGGATGCCGGTCCAGCGCGAGACGACCTGCGCGATGTGGTTGGCGTTCACCGCCTCGTCCACGAGAACGCCAGCGCGTTCGGCCTCGGTCGCGGCGAGCCTTCTTTCGAGACCGGGAATGACGCCGTAAGCGAGTTCGCCGGCGCGCTGATATTCGCCGCGCCGTTGGACCTGAGTAAGTTCGCTGCGGGCAGCCTCGAGCTGCTCCTTGAGTTTCTGTTCCGAGCCGAGTTTGTCCTTCTCGGCGCGCCAGCGCGCGCTCAATGAAGCGGATTTCTCCTCAAGCCCGGCAAGTTCGCCACTGAGCTTATCCAGGCGCTCCCTCGAGGCGGAATCTGTCTCCTTCTTCAAGGCCTCCTGCTCGATCTTGAGCTGAATAATCCGGCGATCGAGCTCGTCGAGCTCTTCCGGCTTCGAATCGATTTGCATGCGCAGCCGTGAGCTTGCTTCATCGATGAGATCGATTGCCTTGTCCGGCAGGAACCGGTCGGCGATATAGCGGTGCGACAGCGTCGCGGCGGCGACAATGGCGGCATCGAGGATGCGCACGCCATGGTGCAATTCGTATTTTTCCTTGAGGCCGCGCAGGATCGAGATAGTGTCCTCGACGCTCGGCTCGGAGACGAACACCGGCTGGAAGCGGCGGGCAAGCGCCGCGTCCTTTTCGACATGCTTGCGATATTCGTCAAGCGTGGTTGCGCCGACGCAATGCAATTCGCCCCG
>JBOHJV010000399.1:0-1060 GCA_050728695.1 Methylocella sp.
GCGGGAACGCATCTCCGCGAAGTGCTCGGCAGGGCCAACGGTCTCGTCGGTTATGTTCCAGGCGGGCCCGGCAATTTCGCGCCGCGCCGGAAGCTCCGGATCTCGCAAGCTTGAGCGCTATCAATTCGACCGCAATGCGACTCGGATTCTAAATCGCGGCGAGCCCAACGCGGCCGGAACGAGCGCGGCACACTGGCACTGGCGCAACCGAGAGGTTTGGCTTAAGGCTCTAGGCGCGCCTTTGCCTTTCCCCGCGCGCGGGTTAAAACTTGGTACAAACTTGGTACGCCCGCGGCTCCCTCTCGCCCTGATCGCTATTCTTCAACCATGCGACTGTCCCGTTATTTTCTGCCGATTTTGCGCGAGACGCCGAAGGAAGCCGAGATCGTGTCGCACCGCTTGATGTTACGCGCCGGCATGATCCGGCAGGAGGCGGCTGGGATTTACGCTTGGCTGCCACTCGGCCTTCGCGTCTTGCAGAAGGCCGGGCAAATCGTGCGCGAGGAAATGGACAGGGCCGGCGCGATCGAACTCTTGATGCCGACCTTGCAGCTCGCCGATTTGTGGCGGGAAACCGGCCGCTACGAGGCCTATGGTCCGGAAATGCTGCGAATCAAGGACCGTCACGAGCGGGAACTCCTCTACGGCCCGACCAACGAGGATATGATCACCGAAATCTTTCGCGCCTATGTCCATTCCTACCGGGAGCTGCCCAAAATCCTTTACCACATCCAGTGGAAATTCCGCGATGAGCAAAGGCCGCGCTTTGGCGTCATGCGGGGGCGCGAATTCCTGATGAAGGACGCCTATTCCTTCGATATCGACGAGGCGGCGGCGCGGCTTTCCTACAACAAAATGTTCGTCGCCTATTTGCGAATTTTTTCCCGCATGGGGCTGAAGGCGATCCCGATGCGCGCCGAGACCGGGCCGATCGGCGGCGACTTGAGCCATGAATTCATCATTTTGGCGGAAACCGGCGAGTCGGCGGTATTTTGCCACGCCGATGTCTTGGATTTGCCCATCCCGCCTGAGACCATCGATTATGATGGCGACCTCTTGC
>JBOHJV010000400.1:0-1049 GCA_050728695.1 Methylocella sp.
ACCAACGCCCGGACCGGCATAATCGCCGGCCAACGCAAAGCGGCGGCCGGGAGGCCCCGAGGCGACGACGCCCCAAGCGAACTGGCCGGGACCGGTCACGCCAATGTCGAGGCCGATGCGGCTGATCGTTCCGGCATAATATTCACGCCGGCCACGCGCCGGATGAAAAACGCAGGAAAGGCTTTTGCTCGAACCGATGATTAAGCCGACACCCGGCGCGACATTGCATGCGAGCACCCCGGACTGTACCGGTGCGGCGCTGGCCGCGGTCGCGGTCAAACCAACAAACGCTGCGCCGAGGAGTGCCGTGCGCACCGGCGGGGAAAACGAACAATACATGAAGATCTACTCCTTATGATAGAACCTAATCCCTGTCAGAAGCCGCGGCGCGGCGGCTGAAAAGGGATACTGGCTTATACCCCCGGCGGTCAGCTTCGGTACAGCTAAATCGCGGATGAATGGTACCATGCATCATCTATTTCGCCAGTTTTCATCCTTTGTCGCGGTTGGCTTTATCGCGACTGGCGTCCATTACGCGCTTTTGATCGGGCTGGTCGAGATAGCCGGGATTTCGGCGGTGGCGGCCGCGTTGATCGGCTATGGGGCGGGCGGCACGGTTTCCTACGTGCTCAACCGCCGTCATGTTTTTCGTTCGGATCTGCCACATCAAGCGGCGGCTTCGCGGTTCACGCTAGTGGCCGCCGTGGGCTTTGGGCTCACTTTTTTGTTTATGTCGCTCTTGGTGAATTGGGCCGGCATTTCTTACCTTCCGGCGCAAGTCGCGACAACCGGCATCGTCATGTTTTGGAGTTTCGTCGCGCATCGGATCTGGACTTTCTCCGCCGGTAAGACCGCCAACCGTGCGTTAGGCCAAAAAGCCGACTTCAAAACGTCTTTTCCTCCATCCTAGAGTCCGGACTCAGGCAATTCAGATCCAGTCGGTTACGGTAGCGGCGAAGCAGAGGGCAGTAAAGAAGTTTTGAGCGAATTTGTCGTATCGCGTTGCGATGCGCCTGAACTTTGTAATCCCGCATAAAGTCGCCGGACAG
>JBOHJV010000401.1:0-1036 GCA_050728695.1 Methylocella sp.
TCGCGGCGGTTCATACCTTTTGGCTTTCTGCGCGTGCGAAGAATCTTGGCGTGGGATGGGTGTCGATCCTCGACCCCTCGGAGCTTTGTCGCGCGCTCAAAGTTCCGCCCGCCTGGAAGCTCATCGCCTATCTTTGCGTGGGGTTCCCATTAGAAGAACATCTCGATCCGGAGCTTGAACGCCACGATTGGCAATCCCATCTCGCCGAAAACAAGAGGCTTCACCGGAGGTAGGCGCGGTGGGTAGCGGATGAAACCAATTCAATTTCGGTGACGCAGGCCACTAGCGCATTTTCTGGACAATTTGTTAGTTCGAAACTCTTTGATCAGCCGGGCAATTTTAGGCGAATGTCATCATATCTTGAAAGTCGCCAAATACAGGAGCGCATCGTCTAAGAGACTGCGTGGATCCGTCTCGCCGCGCTCAGCCGTGGCAATTATGCGTCTGGCCAGCGCTTCGCGGGCTGAGGCCGCTCGGCCATTCGTGGCAAAGTCGCTGCCCGACGAAGTTACCGTTTTCCAAGCAGCGTCGAATACAGTTTGCAAAACGCGTAGTGCTTCCGGATCAAAGGCGTCTTGTGCGAGCGATGCAATGATCGGCATGAACAAACTCGCTACTTTAGAGGCGGGAGTAATCCGGACTCTCAGCCGCCGGATCCCTACACGCCCATGCCGGTAATAGCGTTATCGCAGCTGCCCGCACCTGATTATGTCAAAAGACATAGATTCAAAAAGAAAAAGGGGGCAGAGTGCGCCTCGCAGTAGTTTCGCAAGCTGGGGCAATGGCTCCAACAATTGGTCGATCCGCCGCGAAAAGTCTGGCACACTGTAGCTCGAGGCTGGTAATCGACGAGGGGAGCCCTTCGGCATGCGTGTGAGCTGTTTCAAATGCGCACTGCGTGCGTGCGGGCTTTTCAAGCCCGTGACCCCTGCCGAACTAAGTTTCATCAACGACATCAAAAGCGATCATCTGACCTTGCCGGCCGGCACCGAGATCATCCACGCCGACGAAGACAGCCCAGACCTTTATACGCTGT
>JBOHJV010000402.1:0-1028 GCA_050728695.1 Methylocella sp.
GACCGACAGTCCGTCGATGAGCGCGCAGACCTCGAGCGTCCTCGGCTTTCAGATCGAAGAGGGCTACAGGGGGGGCAAGCCGCGGATGTACCTGCCCTTCACCGGCAGTGATCAAATCGACACCCCCCGGACATTCGGCGACGTTTACGTCGCAGCTCTTCAAGCTGCTGGAGCGAGCTTCATCGATGACGTGAACGGGCTCGCCCCCACCGGCTTCGACACGGTCTCGATCGGCGTCGTTCACTTCTTCTCGGGCGGTGTCGCACTCGCCCCCCCGACCTTCAGCCCGTACCTCGCCGTGCATGCTCAGAAGCGGATCTGCACGCAGCGCCGGAGGCTGGGCGCCGAGATCTAAACCGAGCTCGCGACATGCGTGGGGGGAGTGTGATACCCCCGAGGGCGGCGAGCAGGGGTCGGTACGAACATGTGTTCGCTTGCCGGGGTCACAGACCTTCGGTACAACCTCCAGTACCCCGGTAAGGCCCTCCCAGGGTCGAAGCCCCCTCCTCAGCCGCGAAGCGGGTGGGGGGGGGGCTTCCACCCATGAGGGCGGGAAGGTCAACAGCCGACGAAGTCGACGTCATGCCCTTCCTGTATCCTCCTGACCGGTGCCGATCACCACTGAGCCGACCCCCAACCACCCGTTCGCGGGTGCTGTGAAGGTCCGCTACAAGTTCGAGTACACCGGAGGGGGCATGAGCACGGGCCACTGGCTGCTCACCACCGGCACTCCGGACTTCGGTGATCTGGCTCCCCTGGCGACGGACCTGTATGGGGTCTACGAGACGAACCTCCTGGCGTTCGCATCGAACGATGTGACGCTCACCGAGTGTGCAGTCGAGTACTTCACTGACACCGGCTCCATGAGCGCCTCAGCGCTTGCAAGCCACGCCGGCGGGACGACCGACAGTCCGTCGATGAGCGCGCAGACCTCGAGCGTCCTCGGCTTTCAGATCGAAGAGGGCTACAGGGGGGGCAAGCCGCGGATGTACCTGCCCTTCACCGGCAGTGATCAAATCGACACCCCC
>JBOHJV010000403.1:0-1028 GCA_050728695.1 Methylocella sp.
CGCTCGCCTGCGACGCAAAACTGTTGTCGGAGGTGACCCAAGCAGCCTTCGGACAAAGACGCAAGATGCTGCGGCAATCGTTGAAATCGCTCGCCGGGTTTGATGCCGCGGGCTTATTCGCCCGCGCGGGCGTCGATCCAGCGTCGCGGGCGGAAGAAATTGGCATAGAAGGATTTGTTGCATTGGCGCGGGCGCTTAGTCTGGATTGAACAGCGCGCCGGCGATACAATTGGCCCGCTGCTTAATTTACACAGCCGGCCCATCGAGCGCGGTTTTGCTTTCAAGACGTCGCCATGACAGGGAATAGCTGCGAAGCTTAAGGCCCGCCCAACGACAAAAGCCGGACAGAAGAAAGCACCCGCTGGGGAGGATCGGCGGGTGCTTCTCACGCGCGAGGGGGTGCAAGAGCGCCAGTGCCCCATCGTTCCAATCGAACTTGACCGTCAACTCCTTTCCTTAACTGTGCGCTTTTAACTGTGAGCTTTCAACTGTGACCGAGCTTGCAGCGACACTAATGCCCAATCCGCGGCGTTGGCTGTGCAAAATTGCTCACATCGGGAAATCCGCGCATCTTATCCACATGCCCGCGCCGCCAAAATGAACAAAATTACGCGTTGATGTGCGGCTCGTCGTGCAGAACGACATTCAGCAACGAGCCGTGGACTTCGATGTGGCCGTTGTAGTTAATGAAGCCCAGTTTTCGAAATTTGTTCATGAAAAAACTCACCCTGGATCGCGTCGTTCCGATCATATCGGCAAGCGTTTCCTGGCTGATTTTCGCGAGGACCTGCTCCGGTTTCGCGTCCTTGCCAAAGTTCGCCAGCAACAGGAGCAGCCGGGCAAGACGTTTCTCACTCGAATTGAATAGCTGATCGACAAGGTCCGCCTCGACGCGGATGGCCCGAGCCAGAAGATGGGCAATGAACATCTCAGAGAACGCTGGTTCGTCATGTATCACGCGGACAATTGCCGCTTTTTCCAGGCGCACGATGACGGAATCCGCCATCGCCGCCACCGTCGATATGCGC
>JBOHJV010000404.1:0-1028 GCA_050728695.1 Methylocella sp.
ATATGGCTCAGGGATACTAAAGGTATATTCTACATGAATTACCATTCAGAGGGGCTCACACACGGACCGTTTTTTGCAACTTTGGTGCCCGACCTGGATCTTTTGTGTTTCTGATCCGTTTGCAACGGAATTTACAGAGAAAGGGCCCAATAGGATAGGGAGCCTCTGTACCAAGTTTGGGCCTCCCAACTTGAGGGGTTCGCACATGGTAGATATTTTGGTGATTTCAATGAAAATTGATGGCTATTTTCAAGGAGAAGTCGTGAGAGGACCCGAGTGGTGTGTGCCGAAGGCCCCCCGATTGGTTGTGCGAGCGTAGCGAGCCCGGGGAAGCCCTCCCCTCCCAAAAAAACATCCATATCAAAGTTGAGGGGTTCAGACATAATATGCTTATTGCCCAGTTTCGATTATGAATAGAACTTTCCGATAATAAATAAATACATAATTTAAAAACCCATCCAATCCTCTAGCCGTAGGCGCCCTCCTGTATGTATGTCCTCTCTATTTTTCTCTTTTTGGGCCCTTTTTTGCAAAAAGTGATTTTGGGCAATCCTGCACATTAAAAGTTGAAACTAACACCCGAGTACAGATAACATGCAAGGATGCAAAAACAATTATCTACATCAAAAACCATTCAGAGGGGCTCGCACACGGACCGTTTTTTGTAACTTTGGTGAATTTTTGGATCTCACTCATTTCTTAACCAAATTCAACCAAATTTGCAGGGAAAGTGGCCCATGGAATAAAAACACTTTATGTAAAGTTACACACTCCCATCTTGAGGGGTTCGCACATAATATGCTTATTGCCCAGTTTCGAATAAAAATATACCTTTCCCGATAAAAAATATAAATAAATAAATAATATAAATAATATAAATAATATAAATAATATAAATAATAATAATAACAATAATAATAACAATAATAATAATAATAATAATAATAATAATAATTCTAATAATAATAATAATAATTATAATAAAAGAAAAAGAAACAAAAAGAGAGAAAAAAAACCGGTTACAAATC
>JBOHJV010000405.1:0-1025 GCA_050728695.1 Methylocella sp.
TCACGCGACCTATCATCACGCGACCTATCATCACGCGACCTATCATTATGTCTTTAAAGGGCTTAACGCCGACGCGCTGTCCCGCGCCCTGGGCCGTTTTGGGCTCGGCGCCGATGCGTCAGGACATATCGCGATCGACGGCAAAACGTTACGCGGCAGGCGGCGGCTCGACGACAAGTCTTTGCATACAAGTCTTTGCATGTTCTGTCCGCCTTCGCGACCAGGCTTTCAGCGGTGATTGGCGACCTCGTCGTCGCGCCCGACGCCAACGAAATCACGGCGGCGATGACGCTTTTGAAGGGATTGCCGCTCGAAGGAGCGATCGTCACTGGCGACGCCATCTTCCCCCAACGCGAGATTTGCCGCCACATCCGCGACGCTAAGGGCCATTATCTCTTCGCGGTGAAAGGCAATCAGCCCGAACTTGCAGCCCGAACTTGAAAGCAACATCAAGACCGCCTTCGGCGACCTTTCCCCCCTGTGACGGCGCGCCGCCCGATCTTGCCCGCGCAACCCGATCTTGCCCGCGCAACCCGATCTTGCCCGCGCCGCCCGATCTTGCCCGCGCAAAGAGCGTCGAGAAAGGTCATGGCCGCGTCGAGACGCGCGAGATCGCCGTCACAAGCGAAGCCGTCGAACATCTGCAAGGGCCCGGCGCGGCACAAATCATACGTATCGAGCGGCGGCGCTGGATCAAGGGAAAAGAGCAAGGGAAAAGAGAGTGTCGCGATCGCTTACTTTGTCACCAGCGTGACGCGCGAGCAAGCCTCGCCCGAACGCCTGCTCGCTCTGGCGCGCGAGCATTGGGCCATCGAAAACAAGCTGCACTACGTGCGCGATGTGAGCCTAAGCGAAGATCGATGCAGGGTACGCGCGGGCGCAAGGGCGCTCGCCTGCATCCGAAATCTCGTCCTCGCAATCATCCGCCGAGCCGGGCTAAGCGTGCCCGAAGCCCGCGAAAATTTCCGCGAAGACCGCCCCGCCGCAATCGCCGCCGTAACCGGAAAGATTCTTTGCATGACCCT
>JBOHJV010000406.1:0-1020 GCA_050728695.1 Methylocella sp.
GTTCCGGCCTTTACGAGAACATGAACGATCGGCAGCAAAAAGGATTGCCGACAATGTTGATGGTTTACTTACCCCTCGTCATCGCACGCTGGATCCATTTCGCTTGCGTGTTCGTGCTGTTTGGCTCCTCGTTCTTTTGGCTCTACGCGGGACGAGAGCGATTATCCGCTGGCCCTCATGGCTTGCCGCGAACACTTCGCGCGACAACTATTTTGCTCCGGATCGTCGCGCCCATTGCGGCGGTTTCGGGCGTCGCCTGGCTCGGGTTGATTTTGATCAATATGACAAAGGACTTTGGCAGCGTCGTTGATCCCGAAAATCTGCGCCTTTTCTTTTTCGAGACGCCGTTCGGCGCGGTATCCATTCTTCGTCTCGCGCTTCTTGCGATTGCGGTCGTGATCGCGTTCCTTCCTTGGCGCGGCCGCTGGCGATTCGCCGCTCTCGTTCCGGTCAGCGCCGCTCTTTTGATTACGCAAGCATGGTTTGGCCATTCCGCCGAAGGCGTTGGGCTTTATCGAGCCACCATGATCGCGGTCTATGCCATCCACACGATCGCCGCGGCGGCCTGGGCGGGCGGGCTTCCGGCGCTTCTCTTCGCGCTCGTCGAGCAATGCCGCTTCGGGCCCTCGGAAGAAGCACGCGCGTGCACTCTCGATATTTGCTCCCGCTTCTCCTCGATGGCGATGGTTGCGGTCACCTTGGTCGTCGTGAGCGGCGTTGCCAACGCTGGCTTTCGAGTCGCTGGATCCTTTGGCAAGCTTTTCGGCAGCGATTATGGCGATGTGCTGCTCAAGAAGGTCGCGATTGTCGCCGCCATGCTCGCCCTCGCCTATTTGAACCGTTTCGTTTTGACGCCGAAGCTGCGCGCCGCGCCGCTCAAGGCCATGACACATATCACCACGCTTCGCTACAGTTTGGCTCTTGACGTTGTGCTCGGCGCGCTTGTCCTTTGTGCCTCGGCCATCCTCGGCATCACAATGCCGCCGCAATAGTTCCCGGCGAGCCCGCGGCGCCGGTTAA
>JBOHJV010000407.1:0-1017 GCA_050728695.1 Methylocella sp.
GTCAGGGGATCGAATTCGGCGATCGTTTCGATCGAATCGCCAAAGAAGCCGATGCGCCACGCGCGGTCTTCGTAGTGGGCGGGGAACAGCTCGATGGTGTCGCCGCGAACGCGAAATGCGCCGCGCGAAAAATCCCCCGCCAAGCGCTTGTATTGCAGCGCGACGAGGTCGGCGATGAGCTGGCGCTGGTCGATTTTTTCGCCAAGTCTTACCGTAAAAGTCATCGCCGTATAGGTCTCGACAGAGCCTATACCATAAATGCAGGAGACGGACGCGACAATGATCACGTCGTCGCGCTCTAACAGCGCGCGGGTGGCCGCATGCCGCATGCGATCGATCTGCTCGTTGATCGAGCTTTCCTTTTCGATATAGGTGTCGGTGCGCGGCACATAGGCTTCGGGCTGGTAATAGTCGTAGTATGAGACAAAATATTCGACCGCGTTGTCTGGAAAAAAGCTCTTGAACTCGCCGTAAAGCTGCGCGGCGAGGGTTTTGTTGGGCGCGAGAATCAGGGCTGGACGATTGGTCTTCGCGATCACCTGCGCCATCGTGAAGGTTTTGCCCGAGCCGGTGACGCCTAAAAGCACCTGGTCGCGCTCGTGCCCTTCGATGCCCTTGACGAGCTCGTCGATCGCGCCGGGCTGGTCGCCCTCGGGCTCGAATTCGGAAACAACGCGAAATCTTTGGCCGCCTTCCGTTTTGTCCGGGCGCGGCGGCCGATGCGGCGTCCAGGGTTTTTTTTCCCTGATGTTGGGATCGCCGCGCGCGAGCAGATCGTTCAACGATTCGACGGTCGCCGCGACGCCGATCATCCCGGGAGGGTGGTGCAGGGGCTTCGAGTGCGCCGGTTCATACTGCGCTTGCGGCGCTTCGGAAACGCCAGGCTGGCGCTCGTTCAGCGCCGGATTAAGGAGAGCGGCGAGATGTTCGCCAAGCGGCGTGACCTCGGGCCTCGCGGCCTTCGCGCGGGAGGATCTCATTCCGCTGGCGGTTTTCGGAGCTTTGGCCATGCCGCCA
>JBOHJV010000408.1:0-1013 GCA_050728695.1 Methylocella sp.
GACGAGATTGCGCAGGGTTGCGAGCGGCCTGGCGCCGGCGCGCACTCTGCATCGATCTTCGTTTAAGCTCACGTCGCGGACGTAATGGAGCGTGTTTTCGATCGCCCAATGTTCACGGGCCAAGGCGAGCAGACGTTCCGGCGAGGCTTCCTCGCGTGTCAGGCTGGTGACAAAGTAAGCGATCTCGACGCTTTCCCTTCCCTTGATCCAACGTCGCCGCTCGATGCGGATAATCTGCGCCGCGCCGGGCCATTGCAGATGTTCGACGGCTTCGCTTGTGACCGCGATCTCGCGCGTCTCGACGCGGCCATGACCTTTCTCGACGCTCTTTGCGCGCCCAAGATCGGGCGGCGCGTCGTCACAGGGGGGAAAGGTCGCCGAAGGCGATCTTGATGTTGCTTTCAAGCTCGGGCTGATTGCCTTTCACCGCGAAGAGATAATGGCCGCTGGCGTCGCGGATGTGGCGGCAAATCTCGCGTTGGGTGAAGATGGCGTCGCCAGTGACGATCGCTCCTTTGAGCGGCAATCCCTTCAAAAGTGTCATCGCCGCCGTGATTTCGTTGGCCTCGGGCGCGACGACGAGGTCACCGATCACCGCTGAAAGCCCGGTCGCGAAGGCGGACAGAACATGCAAAGGCTTGTCATCGAGCCGCCGGCTGCCGCGCAACGTTTTGCCCCTCATCCTGAGCTTGTCGAAGGACGATCGCGATATGTCCTGGCTCATCGGCGCCGAGCGCAAAACGGCCCATGGCGCGGGACAGCGCGTCGGCGTTGAGCCCGTGAAAGAAATAATGATAGGTCGCGTGACAGGGCGCGCGCCCGCTCGCAATCTAAAAACAGCTTCAAGGCCTCTGGCTTCAGCCGTCGCCCCCAGCGGAAAATCGACAGAAGATCGTTCGATCCCGCGAGCATCGCGGCGAGCGCGACGCCCAAGATCGACCGAAGCTCTGAGTTGCGGCCCTGACGCCCCCGCCGATCCTCGATCTCCCCCAACGCGTCCCATAAAGTCCGAA
>JBOHJV010000409.1:0-1000 GCA_050728695.1 Methylocella sp.
GGTCGAACACGACTTCATTTATTCCGGCCCGCGCCGCGCGCTCGGCAAGCTGCTGGCCGACGATCTTCGCCGACGCCGTCGTCGCCCCGCTCTTCAGCCCTTCCCGGTTGGCTTTTTCGAGCGACGAAGCGGCGGCAAGCGTTTGGCCCAAGCCATCGTCGACGATCTGGCAATAAATCTGCTTCGATGAGCGGAAGACGGTCAGCCGCGGCTTGCCATAGGCATGGGCCCGGAGCGAACGCCGGACACGCGCCTTTCGGCGGGTCGTCACCCTATTATCTTTTGCCATGCGGCCAAATCCTTGCTTACGTCTTTTCTACTTCTTCTTGCCTTCCTTGCGGAAGATAAATTCACCGGCATATTTCACGCCCTTGCCCTTATAGGGTTCTGGCTTGCGCAAGGCGCGGATTTCCGCGGCGGTTTGCCCCACTTGGCGCTTGTCAATGCCGGTGATCGAGATTTCGGTCGGCTTTGGCGCGGCGATTGCGATTCCCGTGGGAATCGGGAAATTCAAGTCGTGGCTATAGCCAAGCGATAGGCGAAGGCTTGAGCCCGCGACCACGGCCTTATAGCCGACCCCCGTGATCTCGAGCTTGCGTTCGAAACCTTTCGAGACGCCGATCACGAGACTATTGACCACCGAGCGCGTCGTGCCCCACATCGCCCGCGCCTGCGTGCTGTCGTTGCGCGGCGCGACCGTAATCTTGCCCTCAGCCAAAGCCACGCTCACATGATCGGGCGCGGTAAAGGATAGCTCTCCCTTGCCGCCCTTCACCGAAATGAACTGGCCGTCCACCTTGGCCGTTACGCCAGTGGGGATCACAACCGGCCTTTTTCCGATACGCGACATGCCAGAATATCCTCGATTGTCCAGTTAGAAGACCTTGCAGAGGACTTCGCCGCCGACATTGGCGTCGCGCGCGGCATGGTCGGCCATGACGCCCTTGGGGGTCGAAACAATGGTAATGCCCAATCCGTTCGCGACGCGCGGCATTGCATC